>JBOGJG010000172.1:0-1077 GCA_050747825.1 Acidobacteriota bacterium
GGCAATGTCGCCGACGTGGCGGAATTACCGCAGGCCTTGGAACGGATCGTGAAGATGCTCGACCATAACCAGATCGAACGTTCTACCGTTACTCTGGTGTTTGATAAAGGCACGGCCGCACTGAACAACACGCTGCAACTGGAAGAATCGGGTTTGGGCTGGATCTCGGCCTTACCCTGGAATCAAGCGCCCCCCTCCTTGCGGGAGCGCCCGGTGGAGGAACTCCCCTTGTGCACGAGCGC
The DNA here is from genome assembly GCA_050747825.1 of Acidobacteriota bacterium. Classification (GTDB taxonomy): domain Bacteria; phylum Acidobacteriota; class UBA6911; order RPQK01; family JBOGJG01; genus JBOGJG01. The sequence goes on from JBOGJG010000172.1 coordinate 243, forward strand.
TCAACCGGGTGTGCATGCGTGGGCTGAGAAGGGGCTCGTCCACGGCCAAGAATACCTGTGCGTGCTCAAGTACTCCTCCTCGTTCGCCAGCGAACAGCTGCACAGCCTTTCGACCAGTCTGGCCAAAGTGCTGCACTCGATGCGCCGCTTGTCGATGGACTTGGGTAAACCCGGTTGCCGCTTGAAGGAAGCGCCCACCCGTAAGAAAATCGAGCGTTGGTTGTCGGCTCCCTTTCTGGAGGATCTGATCGCCGGGCAACTCGATGCCCAGGCGGGCCGCCTGCATCTGCAGTTCGATTTCAATCACGCTGCCTTCCAGAAGCTACTGGCTCAGCGCCTGGGGCGCACCCTGTTCGTGACCAATCGCATGCACTGGACGGCTGAGCAAGTCGTCCAGGCCTATTCCGGCCAGCAACCGGTCGAGCAAGTCTTCCGGGGATTGAAAGAAGGCGATTGGTTGGGGTGGGGACCCATGTACCACTGGACCGACGACAAGATCCATATTCACGCTTTCTACTGCATGCTGGGAGTTTCGCTGCTCCAGCACATCCATAAGCAATCCCAATCCGCCTGGCCAGGTCTGTCGATGGAGCAAATGCTCAATGAATTACGGCAGATCCAGCAGTACGTTCTGCTCTATCCACGCCAGGGAGAGAAGGGGCCTCAACGCGCCGCCATCGTTCAGTCTAAACGAACTTTCCCTCAACAACAGTTGGCCAGGGTCCTGGGGTTGAATGAACTCGCTGGTGGCCTGCCAGCGCGGTAATACCTTCTCGTCCGTATAACTCTTTGCAATATCAAATAATTACTGATCTTCGCGCACCATTCCCAGTAA
>JBOGJG010000173.1:0-2508 GCA_050747825.1 Acidobacteriota bacterium
CAACGGTGTGCGATCCAAATACCGCGGGAGGGCTTGAGCTGCCGGACCTGTCGGTCCATTGCTGATCCCAGCGACCGGATGCAAGGACGGATCCACATGTCCATAGAGTCGAGGATCCGTCCGCTCCTACCGACGTTGCTCTCGCGGGGCTCAACGCGTCAAGCGAAGTGACGCAGGGCTGTGACCCAGACCAGGTCGGATCCAGGTCCGCTGCCGGCGCAGCGCTGATGGTGTAGCCGGGGTTTGTCCCCGACAACCTCACCGGCGAATTGAATTGGAATGTCACATTCAGGGCGCAGGCACCGGTCCATACCTGCGCACTCGCCTGTGGTCCTGCGACAACCAGCAGGATCATGGACAAAGCTGACATCAGAAGTGCTCTCGGCTTCACGGCTCACCTCCATAGGTCCTTCACGCCTAGACCGGACGGCCGCTACGAACGACCGCCACTGTGTAGACACGCTCGGAGGGGGCCGCTCATTACGCTCGAGATGGCATTTCTGCGGCAACGAGGGTTTGGATTTCCTCGTCAGGCGGATCGGGAAAGTTCGTTCGAGAAAAACCGTAATGACGTTGTGAGCTCGCCCGTGTAGTTATCGAAGGCAGCTCTAACGCAAGCACGTTCACGTACAGGGAGGTTGATGTGAGGAGAGTTCGGTTGGTAGTCGGCGCCTTGGTGATCGGATTGCTGGGCAACATGTCCGCCGCCAGCGCCGAGGAGTCTGACTTCGACGCTCATGCCACGGTGGATGGCGTCGAGGTGCCTATCGTGGAAGGAACGGTCATTTATCAAGGTACCCCCCTACCCGACGGGCAATGCAATATCGCGGAACCAATTAGCATCGGTGCCGAGGTCCCCAACGAACTCGCTGAGACCCTCGGTTCACATATCAGCATAACGATCGCCGACGACTGCTCATTGGTCGTCCAGGATCTTGCGATCGGACCTGAGATCCAGCAGACGGAAGCCGCGGCCTTGCAGGTCGGCGTTCCGCTGGCGAAGACCGAACTCCCCGGAAATGTGAACACGTACGTGCCCAACGCCGCCTATGACGCGCAGAGGACTTGGAAGGTCTACAGCGGTTGGGTGAATTCCGTGATGGAGGAATACGCAAACATCCACACCACCCGATCGAGCGACGAGATGGGTTATGTGACGTACTTCGACGGCGGGTACATGTATCGAGTCTCTAATCCACGCTACATCCACAACCCGAATGGTGACTGCTGGGCCGACTCGTCGTGGGTGTGGATAATCGATCGCTGCGAAGCGAAGATCTGGGACGAGGATCCGGCGCAAGCGCGCTTCGAATCGTGGGCGCATTTCCACAGCTCTGTTCCCCCGCGACCCGACTACACGCACCACAACATGTACAACCAGTTCGTGGGCTATTGGGCCTACGACTGCAACCTAAGCCAGGGCGTTCGCCCCTGGGGTTGGAACTTCATCTGCGAGGGCGGAAGGAAACTCACGGCGACCAAGCCGTAGGAGATACAGATGAGAAGCGCAGCCGCGATGCGCAAGGGACGAACGATCGCCGTTTGCGTGATCGCGGCTGCGCTCTCTTCATCCCTCGTCTCCGCCCCAACCGCGTCCGGGCGTGAAGCGCGAGAAACCCTAACTTCGAAAATGAGAATCTTGGGCTCTCATGTTGCCGCCAGTCGCGTCCACGTTCCCCGAAACACGAGCGTCTTCGCACGAGATCGATCGGGAAAACCCCCTGTCATCCTGAAAGGTCGGGGCCGGCTCGTGGGATTCGTTCTCGTGGCCGAGGGTAGCGAGAATCCTCCCCTCTTGGGCGCCGTGCGGCTAGATGTTTGCCTAGATCGCAGCTGCGCTGGACGCGCGAAAGATTTCGTCTTGTTCGGCCAAAACCTCGAAGGACAAACCTGGAAGTTACCTGCTGGGCCTTATCGTCTCTACCTCTTGGCCGACAACGAACCCGTGACAGTGAAGCTCAATCTTCAGACCAGGGCGGGCCAAAAGATGGTCCGACCGCTTGATCCCGCCCGCTTCGAACTTAGAGAGCTCTCAGTGCGAACGGACGTCGCGTCAAGGGCGATCTTCTCGGCCGGTGATGCAAGTGACATCCAAGGCTATGGAGTCTCGGTTGTGGGCTTGGTCTCCGAAGGGATGAATCTCGCGGGTGCACGCGGGACATGCGTCTACCAAGAGGCGACTCCGGACTCGGATTCGGCCTGGCTTCCCGGGTGCCCACAAGGAGATGACGAAACCGAAGCTTTCTCAGGCAGCTACTCCGGGGCCTCAAGGCATACCGCAGTACGTGTGAGTCAGGGTCGACTACCAAAGGGTCTGGGCGCGTGGCAGGTAGCTGCAGGCATCCAGGACGTACAAGCTTTTGGGTTCTGGCTGTCTTTTCAGGGCCACCTGACTTGGATGTAGGTCAGATCCAGCCCAACTGAGCCCCAAAGCCTTGCCTGGCAAGGAACCCGTGAGTAACGGGCGGAAATCCAAGATGCGCGCAGGGCACGCCCCTAGGTTCGGGG
>JBOGJG010000174.1:0-4099 GCA_050747825.1 Acidobacteriota bacterium
TGATCGCCTGCGCGATCGCCGGCATCCGCATGACCGAGGCGCTGAAGGACACCATGATCATGCTGATCCCGATGCTCGCGGTGCTCGCGCTCGTGATCGTCTGGCCGGCCGTGGTCCTCCTGATCCCGAGCTTTGCGACCCCGGAGTTCATGCGCTAGTGCCCCCGCCGAGCCCAAGATGAGCTTTTGGCACATACTGAAGGGACCCTCCCTTCGCGCGTGCGCGCCTGACGACCGCCGCGTCCTCCACCCGATATTCCGCTCCTGCCGCTCCGCTGCACCCACCCATCCCCCGCCTTGCTGTCGAACAGCCCCGGCCACCTTGCCCCGCGCAATCCTCGTCGACCGCCGCAACCGTCGGAGGCAAGCAGTAATAGCCGCAGATAGAACCCCCGATCGGTAGATCACTCGCCTCCCAATGGCGCCTTTCAGTTGATCATCCCCATAAACGATGGCACACTGGGAATCGCCTTCAGCATGATGGCACACTGGGAATCGCCTTCAGCATCCTGGACACGCACGAATGCCGGAGTTCATACCCCTCACGCGAATGTGGGCGCGAGCCGAGCAGGACAAGGAGGAATCTGACTATGCTTACGCTACATCACTTTTATATCTCGGAGAGATGCAAGCTAAACTCATCACCGCTGGGATGCTCGCAGCAATCAGAGACGACAAGGATAGACACCGATATGGTCATGCTCATACGCTCGTACGCGCAGATGGAATCGGCGACTGGGCTAGCTTTCTAGATAAGATTCTCACCGGGCCGTCAGCCCAGTTTTTGAACGAGACGGCTCGTCAAGAACAGCGGCAGCTAACCCAGAAATGCGGCCCGAACACATGGCAGTACGAGGCAACAAAGTATTTGCATGAGTGCTGTAGCTATATCACCTCAGATCTGGAGCCGCTGCCGCCCAGGGTGTCGATAACCCGAAGTCTTCATCTCTTTACGCATCTGCGCAACAAGACACGCGGTCATGGTGCGCCAAACCACCAGTTGCTGCGAAATCTCTGCCAGCCACTTAGCGCCGGGCTGCGGGTCCTATCTGCTAATTTTTCTCTATTCCAGCGAGAATGGGTTTACTTGCACAGAAATTTATCTGGCAAATATCGAGTGACGAGGTTGAGCGATACCGCACAAAGCTTCGAATACCTGAAACGCTGTACGACAGAGACTATGCCTGACGGGGTTTACATTTATTTTGACCAGCCCTGTCATGTAGAACTAGTGCACTCCGACGTTGACTTCGTTGACTTCTTCCTTGCGAACGGGAATTTTACTGAACGACGGCACGAATATCTTTCCTACATAACCGGAGGCACGATTTACCGCGATTCGTCTCCCTACCTTACACCTCCAGGCACGCTGCCGCCGAGCGAGACGGAGGGCGGGAATGCACTCGAAGCCCTAGGGAACTTGCCTAACCAACATTCCTCGTACGCCTTCGGATTTTATCCGAAGGGATGAGCTTGAGGCAGAACTCCGCTCGTTGCTTCTGGACGAACGTCATGAAATCGTCACCCTCATTGGTCGGGGCGGCATTGGAAAGACGAGCCTCGCTCTCAAAGCTCTACACGACCTTGCGTCATGGGATCGCTACGATCTAATAGTATGGTTCAGCGCTCGCGACATCGAACTCACCCCGCGTGGGCCGAAACAGGTTCGTCCACGTACTGTCGATGTTAACGACGTCGCACGGGAGTATCTGTCGCTGGTGTCGTCCTCTAGCGCTACCGAAAACTCCTTGCAATTCTTTGCGCGGGAGTTATCCGGAAGCGAATTCGGACGGGTCCTCTTCGCGTTTGATAACTTTGAAACCGTTACCAATCCAGTTGAGATATACGCGTGGATTGACACCCACGTTCGACCACCCAACAAGGCGCTCATCACCACGCGCTACCGCGATTTCCGGGGTGACTATCCTATCGAGGTCCGCGGTATGACGGAGGAGCAGTGCAACTTGCTAGTCGATGCCACTGCGGCAAGGCTTGGGATCCGGGAGTTGATCTCCCGGAAGTATCGGCAGCGGCTGTTTGACGAGGCGGATGGGCATCCCTATGTGATCAAGGTTTTGCTCGGCGAGGTTGCGATCGCGCGCAAAGCAGTCCCAGTGCAGCGTATTATGGCGACCAAGGAGGATATTTTGATTGCATTGTTTGAACGCACATACAATAACCTAGCGCCGGCAGCACAACGTGTCTTTCTTACGCTAGCCAGTTGGAATTCGGCGGTTCCTCTTATCGCGTTGCAAGCCGTGATGCTACGCTTGCGGCATGATTTTGTGGACGTCGATGAGGCGGTGCAGGCGCTAGAAAGAAGTTCCCTTATTAATGTGTTCATCTCGGAAACGGATAACCAGGAGTTTCTGCACGTTCCTCTGGCCGCAGCATTGTTTGCGAGAGGAAAGCTCCTGGCAAGTCCCTATAGAGCGGGGGTTGAAGTTGATACCAAACTTTTGCAACAGTTTGGAGCGACCCAAAGGACCTCGATTGCCAAGGGCATTGAGCCACACGTGCGCCGATTCACTGCGTATATAGCTGCTCAGATCGATAAGGATCCACAGAATTTGTCAGATTACGTTGGGATGCTGGAGGTTTTGGCAAGACGTCACAATTCCGCGTGGTTAGACATAGCCGAACTCTATACCGAAATTGAACAGGGATCAGACTTAAGCAAAGCAAAGGCAGCGGTTCGCCAATATCTGGAGCAATCCGGAGACATCGCAAGCGCCCGGCCGTGGAGAATGCTGGCAGAATATTGTCGACGATCAGAGGACGTTGTCGGTGAGGTTCACGCGTTGGTTGAGCTATGTAAGAGGGCTGACGTGGAATTTCACGTGGTGAGCGCTTCTGCAAATCGTTTCAACGCCATCCTGGCCACAGGGCGCGACCTCTTAGAGAAAGATGAGAAGAAGATACTAGCCCATGAGATCGCGAGTGTGATGGAATTTCGCATCCATGAGGCCAATGCAACTGACCGCTCTAGGCTCGCGTGGCTTTGCCTTCATTTGGGAAACGCAGCTAGAGCGCGTGAGCACATTGCGGAGGGTTTGGAGATGGATCCTGGCAATCAGCACTGCTTGAAGTTGCAGGAGCGCTTGGAAAATCGCGCGGCCTGATTGCTCGGCGGCTCGCCAAGGGGTCGGCCTTGCGGGCAACCAGCCGAACCGGTCCTGCGGTTCAGTGGCATTGAGGTGCCGCCTATACCCCCGTGAAGGCCCCGGGGCTCCAGGGTTTTGGGCATAGATGATGAACAGTACCAGCTTCAGGCCGTAGAAGGTGCCATCGGGACCGTGGATCTTCGTGGGCGGCGGTGATCCGCAAGCCCTCGGCGATCCAGGGCACCGATGGCGGGGTCCGAGTCGTCGGCGGAGGTCGACCTCAACTAGATCTTCGAGGTTGCGGGTCGGGTCGGCAGTGCCCGGTTGAAGCAGCTTGGCGGCCGGCGTTGCGGCGGTCGCCTCAGATCTGATCTGCAAGAACGGGAGCTTTTGCCCATGCCGCTGTTGATGTGACCGAACTGCAGCGAGGGGATGCAGGAGGTCCGGCGCAACGAGGTGCAGATCGACTGTCTGCCCCAAGTGCCGGGGCGTGTGGCTGGACCGCGGCGAGCTCGAGAAAGCTGCTGCATTCGGCGCGCGCGGTCGAGGCCGAGTACGAGCGCGAGCGCTGGCTGCGCCAGGCGCCCTCCTATGGCCACGGCGACTACCGGCACAAGCCCTACAAGCGCAAGAAGTCGTTCTGGGAAGAGATTCTCGTCTGAGCGGCGCGCCCCCGGAGCGGGCCTCTGGGAAATCCACCGCGGTAGCAGCGGCCTGGACCGGGCCTGCGGCCGGACGTATGCTCGGCCCGCGATAAGGGAGAGGTGCGATGCGCGGACTCGGTCCGACCTTGGCGGCGGTCGTCGCCCTGATCACGGCATGGGGCCCGGAGCCGGCGGCGCAGACCGACGTGCACGCCATGTTCGATGCGGCCGAGCGCGACGCCCGGGTCGGGGTCGCGCGCAAGACCATGCCGGTCGACGTCCGGCCGGCGGAGCCCGGCGAGGTCGTGGTCACGGTGATCGCCGGCGAGGGCGAGGAGACTCGGAGCCCGCC
>JBOGJG010000175.1:0-9136 GCA_050747825.1 Acidobacteriota bacterium
ACCGAGAGAATCTGGCGGTTTACGCGCAGAAGCAAAACTCATAACACCTACTTCCCGAATCTGGAGGTCCAGCGTTCCACACTGTGTGAATTCTTCGCAACCTTTACCGGACCAAATGAAATTTTCCTCAGACTATGCGCAAATTAATAGGACGTTACATATAGTATCGTACGCTTTTTGTCGGCCGAACGCTTGCGAATGAGCCGCGCCCTCCGCGACATGATCGCACAGGACCGTGGGCGCGTCGGCTCCATTCGCGGGTTAGGTCGCTGATGCCGCTAGCTCGGTATCAGACTTCAGACTCTGGAGCATCGCGAACCAAGGCATTCGTTGGTCGCCTCGAGCCCACACGATTTCGAACGTCGCACGCGACGCACGTGGTTCCTGCAAGCCGGCGACAAAAACCTTCGCGACGTCGGCACGGCCAATTCGATACCGAATCGAAAGCGGAAGTGCCTCCTGGCTGACTTCAATCGCTCGTCGTCCGCCCGGGCTGTTCAGCAACATGCCGGTTCGGATGATGGTGTAGTCGAAGCCCCTCTCACGAATCGCGTTCTCTGCGCGCCGACGCCAGCCGAGAGTGTTGCTCTTGTACAGGTTGAGGCAGGCTGATACAAAGGACCGAGTCGCAACTCCGCTCGATGTCATATACATGAAGCGACCTGCAAACCCAACATGTTCTGCCGAAGTGAGAGTATTGAGCACTCCCTCGTACTCAGTTGCCTTGATTAGTGCTTCACCCGCAGGATGGCCGCTACGACAACCCGCAGTAAAGATGATGTGCCTTGCCCCTTCTTATGGCGCGCGGCAGCGTCTCCTTCTTCGTAATGTCTCCAGCAACCACTTCGACACTGGGTCCGAGCGCGTCCCTGGCACGAGCAGGGTCTCGAGCCAGCACCCGAACTGAGCATCGCCGCTCGTCGAGCAGCCGAGCGATCAAGAGACCCGTGCCTCTCGTCCCACCGATGATCAAGATCGTTTGCGTTTCGATCATTGAGATTAGCGGCCTAACGCCCTTGCCGCTCAGCCGCGTGCGGCGCACGGATCCTTCAAGCAAGCCGCGCCCCGCGCGTGCCGCTCGTCGGCTGCAGCGGCCTGTTAGCCGGGCTGTTGGCTGGCTCGCATCAGCCAGTAAAGCGGACGCCGCTTCTGATGGGCAGCGGCGAGCACCAAAGCGTAATGCCCGGTGTTCCTCGAACGCGATGGCCTAAGGAAACCGTTCGACAGGCGCCTTCCGGATAACTGCCGGTGCTTGCTCGGTGCCTGGCCAGCGAGGAAACAACTTGGGTGCCTCGCTCATTCCCCGGAAGGCCAAGTCGACCGCAGCAACGAATTCCTCGCCCAACCCGTTCCGCCGTTCCTCATACCACAACGCGGCAGAGCGCAATTCAGCGCGGGCTTCAGGATGAAAATCGACCCGCACGCCGTTGCTCGAGTTCCTTCAGGATCTCCTCCCGCACTGTTTCCCAAGCAACGGTCGGAACGCGGCCCTCAGCAACCTCTCGTGAACGTTGCGCCAGCTCCGCTGCCCACACGGCGGCAACTTCATCGGCTGGTTCTTCCAAGCTGGAAAGCAACTCTTGGGCCACTCGTGCGCGTTCGGCCCGAGGCAGACGCAATACTTCCGCCAGGAGTTCCTCAGTAGACATGACCTCAGTTTAGCACGAAGAGCCCGAAACCGGTCCCCTCGTTTCCCTGTTCGGGCTCCGGCTAACGGTCAGCATCAGCGGCGGCGCGAAGCGCCGTCCGCTGCAACCGGTTGTTCGGCAGCCGACTCGGGCTGCACCTGGTTTGCACTGTCGCAGTACGATGGATAGGGTCCATTGAACTTGGGTTCCTTCAATCCTCAGTCGGCGCGAATAACCCAAGGCCGAAGTGGCAACCCCATCCGAGGCACAGCGGCCCCTCAACCGGGCGCGTTAGCCTCAGGGTCACGTGGAACACGCCAGCGGGCGGCGTCCCACCATTGCCCTGGCGTGTTCGAGCGAAACCTCTGAACCATCGCGCCTCTCTACCGGCACTGCTCGCGTCCGATGGAACGGCGATCGCGGGAAGTGCAGCGACAGCGGGGAGGCCCCGTCGCTCCAGTTCGGCGCGTATCTGCCCTTCCAAGGAGTCTCTCCCGTGGGACTTGAGGAAACGCGGAGGCACGAAGGGCGTCCGGCTCACCCATGTCGTGCCCGATCCGAATTCTGCTACCGGCTCGCCTCCCACGTTCCGGAATGACTCTCGCTTCCCGATTCCGATGAGCGTGACCGCGATGTCATCCATCCCTTTCGCCCACGTCCTTCGGAGGCGACGGAGCCCGCGTTCCGCGAGCGGACCAAAACCCATCGGGGCGTGGACGAGGACGTGATCGATGCGCCTCGGGTTCCGAGCGTCGAACGCCATCGGAATGAAGTGGGCATGCCGATGCTCGCATCGCAGAGGCTGTCCTTCGCCGTCCTTCCCAGTGAGTTCTGGGCATCGGCCGAGATGCTGTTCATCGCCGACCTTGCTCAAGATGCGTGCTCCAGATCTTCGACGAACCCGTCGGCAGGCATCCGCCACGCCTGGCTTCCTGTTCTGTGGATACGCCAGGCGCGCCAGCGACGTCCTGGCAGCTCGGCGATCTCGGCTTCCGAAAGAACACGCCCGCGGCCCACCACCTGGTCTATCCCCCACCCAAGGGCCAGCAGGTGATTGGCCTCGTCGCAGAGAAGGCGGGCTCGGGCAACATCCCGTTCACGAGGCTCGATGGCCCAGATGTAGTGAAGCGTGTCGCCATCGACGAGCCGATGCGGTCGCGCCACCTTGCTGGTCAGTCTGTCCTGCCGACGACCGTGTCGCTGTCGTTGTTCGGCATGAAGTAGGTGCACTCGATGGCGGGCAGCGCAGTAGGGCCGACGATGAGCGGTGGCCTCTGCGCCAGCAGCCCAAGCGCGCGAGCCCGAGCGTCATTCCATGCTCTGCCTCGACACCCGGTGCGAGCGCCGGCCATGAGAGCCTGGGCGAGCCGCATCGGAGAGGGCGGCCACTCCGGCTCGTCGTCTCCATGCCCATGGAAGAGCGGATCGAGGAACGTCACGGAGATGCACAGGTGCTGCGTCATCCGTCGGCCTGGTCGTCCTCGGCGGGTAAAGGCTGCTCATTCGTCCCAGTTGCCTGTCGGGCTGCGGCGAGCGCCTCCAGCAGGCGCTTGCGCAGCGGCTTCACGCCACCATCAGTGGCCAGGCCCCGATTCCTGCACTCGGCCTCGAGCGCTGCCTTCTTCATCTTCTCGATTGACTTGGTCTGAAGCCGCTCGACCAGTTCTGCCTGCTCGCCCGCCGTGGTCAGTCCGAGCTTCGTACACTCGGCCTGAAGCTCCTCGAGCGACATTCTTCATGATGGACTCAAGGCTCGACGCGCTCGCGATCTTTTTCAGCGCCTCAGCGGTCACTGGACCCTGTCGGAGGAGCCTCTTTCGATCGGCCTCGCTGAGGCCGAGGACCTTGTTCGCGATGTCGGAGTTGAAGGTTCCATGAGTGGGCTCCGTGGCCACTTGGAACGCCGTCGCGGCGGCGGTCGCAAAGGCCAGGGCCTGATCGTGAGAAATCGTCTCATCGTGGCGCGTGCCGTCGTGCTTGACGCGCTTCCAGATGGTCTCCTTGCTGGGATCCGGCACGAGCTCGCAGCCTTCGCGGAGATTGGGGTCCAGCGGCGCGGTGATGCTGACGAGAGCGAGGCCGAGGATGTATCGGCGGATTCCAAGAGTCTCCTCGTCGGAAGATCCAGCGAGCGCTCGCAGCGCGGCGAGATTGACGATGCCTTCTCGGCGAATCGCACCGCCCGATCAGGCCGGCGTGATGCGACCGGTAGTAGCGACGGTCTTCTATCCAACCATATTCATATACTAAGAATGCGATCAGGCCGGCGTGATGCGACCGGTAGTAGCGACCGTCCCCTTAACCGCTGAAGAGCAGCTTGCTGCCGATCATGTCGATCGTGCCGACGACGATCGCTGGCCGCGCGGGATCGGCCCTCCACTCCTCGTTATCTGCAAGCTCCCCGCGCAGGGCGCTGACCGCCAGCGGAACGCCGTCCGTGGCGCCGAGCCCGCGCAGTGTGCCCGCGATCGCTTGGAGCGTTGGAGCGTGGCCCTGCCAGTCGGGGCTCTCCGGCTGCAAGAGGCGGCGGCGCATCCGCTCCACCGTTTCCGTCGCCTGATCGACGACAGTCCGCCGGTTGACGATGTAAACGAGGCGTCGCGGCAGTCCGATGTTGCCCGACTCGGCCTGCCGGACGAGTGCCAGGAGCCAAAGAGGAAGCACGGAGGTCTTTCCGAGCCCCGTGGGGATCTCGCAGGTGGTCGGCACGTCGTTCTTGAAGAAGCGCTCGAACAGCCGCCTCTGCCACTTCATGGACGAGAAGCCGGTCAAGCAGCGGAATGCCTCGTCAAAGTGGGTGCTCATGCGACTGTCATCACCTCACTCGCCAGGATTGGTCTGCCGAACGCTCAGGCTGAGCGGACGAGGCCAGCGAGCGCAGCGAGCGGGCCCGAAGATCCGTCTCAAGCCGGATGTTAGGCCTCTCGTCCAGGTTTGCCTCGAAACGCATCGGATAATTCTTCCACACGGTCTAAGATGAAATACCAAAGCCACGACAATAAAACGAGACAGAGCCACAATAGAAAAATCGAAATAAATAGGGAGAGGATAGTAAAGCCGAACATGCGTGCGAGCCGCGCCGGAGTATCAATGATACGGAACGGCTCCTTAGATAACTCGAATCGATGATCCCATGCATACGAACCGTGGCTGTCGAGATTCTGGTCGAAGTAAACCAAAGCCTTTGCTTTGGCTAAGGCCGCATTGGAAGGTGTCAGCGCGAGACCTCCTTCTCGAGTTCCACCCACGGCGCGACTGATCAAATACATCTCCTTCAATCTTGCCCTGAGGATTGGGCGTGTTTGAACGACGGACCTCCTCTAAAATCTGCTCTATGTGGCGGATTACCTCCGTAGAATCACCTGGCGGTTCTCTCCAAGTTGTAAATGCAACGACCGCTGCGAAAGCCAGTCCGCCGAGAACGGAAATGCCGATTCTTAAACGGCTGAAAAGGTTAATTCGTTTCATTCAGTCGCAGATTCCGAGGCCTAGCCCGACTTTCGCACGCTTTTTAGGCATCGTGATCACGCGGCAGGCATTATTATTGGATCGTCCCCGGTTGTATCCTAGATGAAAGAATAGGCATCCAGCGATCCAGTTCAAACACCTTCACCGCCTTGCGCTGCGCGCGTGAGAGTTCCGGCGCCAGCATCACCGTCGGGCGGCGACCCGGAACTCCGGTGCTCGTACGCACCAGGGTGGCCCGGACCGCTGCCAACTCGCGCATCAGGCCCAGGGCCGAGTGCGCCGTACCCAGCGCCAGGCGGGCCAGGCTCACTAGCGCCAGGCCGATGACGGTCGCGAAACTATGGAGTCGCAGCGAACTGTCGTTCCATTGGTAGGAAGGTCCCCAAGGGACCAGGCCGCCGTCTTTGACGCGGCGGAAGAGCTCCTCCACGTTCCACTGGCCGCGAAACGCCCAGACGATCCGCCCCGTGCTCCAGATATGGCGGTCCGTGCACAACACGCGCCGACCCAGGCGGGTGCGCTCCAACTGCCGGCGCCGGGCCGCGTCGACATGCCAGTGAAGCCTCACCTTCCCGGCGCGCCGGCTCACCTTGACCCCCACGAACTCGGACAGGTGCTCGTGCCCCAGGGCCTTCTGGATACGGGACTCCAGCGCCTCGCGGTCGATGCGGCCGGCGGCGGCACGGCGCTCCAGTTTGCGCAGTTCCACCCTGGCTTTGCGCAGCGCGACGGCGATGCCCCGCTTCTGTCCCCGCAGCAGCTCCTGACTCTCCACCACCACCAGGGTCCGGTCCAGATCGCCCACCCGGACCCGCACCCGCGCCGCCCGCGCCCCCTTCAGCTTTCCCCCCAAACGTTTCATCGCCCCGCGCCGGGCCGCCTGCTCCAGCGCCCCCTGGGCGGCGCCATGTCCCAGGGGGAGCGAGATGAGCGTGTAGTACCCTTCCTGGTCCAGATCGAGTTCCAGTTGCGGGCTCCACGAGCCTCCGTCGCGCACCAGGGTGCGGGCCGCCGGCCGCGGGCGCTGCTCGGCCTCGTCCAGGGCGTCGTGCAGTTTCCCCAGCGCCCCCAGGCACGAGCCGAGCACCGCCTGGTCCGACCCGTTCCCCGGATACGTGCGGTGCAACAACGGCACATGCCCCGTCTCACTCACCAGCACCGCCAATCCCACCACCCGCAAATTCCGCCGCTTGCTTTTGGCATGGCCTCGGCGCGCCAGGGTTCCCGGAGTCGTCGTCGCGATCCAGGTGTCAAAGTTGGTCGTATCGAAGGCCAGCACGTCCGTCGACAACTCGAACCGGCTCACGATCGCCCGGGCCAGCGCGATCTGCGCCCGCTCCAGGTGCTCATCCGTGACCTGCCCTGCCAACCGGTGAAACGCCTGCCCGCTGAAGGCCGAGGCCGGCAGACACGAGACCCGAGGCAGACAGCCATCCAGGAAGGTGGCCAAATGGCGCTTGGCGCTCGGATCACAGGCGCGCTGCACCGCTACCGCCAGCACCATCTCACCGACTGTGGGCCCGTGAGCCGCTCCCGCTATTCCGCACGCCTGGTCGATCAGCCTGACCAGGTCCAGTTGCTCGGCGACCCAGACCAGCGCACCGACCTCACCCACCCGCCGCGTACCCACGGTCCGGGTCCGTTGCAAATCGACGACCGGCGGCGTATCGGCAGGTCCCAGTACCGCCTGGCGCCCGAACGGGCGCTGCCGACCGGGATCCCACAGGGATTGCGACGCGATGCGATACCGACGACCACCTACCTCACGTTCGAAAATGTTCATTCTTTCATCTAGCCATGTCGCTGGTCTCATGTCAACGAAAAACCGCTCACCAGGCTGCAAAATCATCGCTCTCTACTCGTTCACACTTCAGGAATTGCGAAAGTAGGGCTAGCGCTATGCCGCTGACCCGGACTCTGGTCAAGCGGCGGGTTAGGCCCGGCGCGACCGTTTGTGCTTTGCGATCAGTTCGCGGATTGTTGGGACCAACTCTTTAGGTACTTCCATAATGGCCTGCGTGGAATCCTCATACGCCGCCTCATCTTCCGCCACGGCCTCTTCTTCCGACTGCTGCTCGTAATGCTTGAGCACTCGACGTACTTTTTGCTCATCCCAACCCGGTGGAAATTTGCTCTGTTTCATTTCCTTCCTTTCTTACGTAAGCGTCTTCGATAGGCTAACAATGGCTTTCCGCGCAACTCGTACGCTGTAATCACGAATACGCTCTCCGGTTCGGGGTCTGGAACATAAATCACCCGCAAATAGCGTCCCGCTCGCGTCTTGCCGATTGCTACGCGCGACCCTTCTCGACCTGGACGATCCTCGCCTGGGCTCGAGAGCACGTCCACGACTTCCTCCTCGTCGATCCCATGCTGATAAATATGAGGAGCATCAGTTTCGGGATCGACGTAGAAGCGAACATTCATGTATGGCGAACTATATCACCTGCACCGAAGAAGGCCGAACGGCTTGGCGTTCACCTGCGGGCCGCGAAGCGGACCGTCAGGTGCAACGCCTGGTTAGGCAGCACGGTCGGTATTATGGCTTGGGGCTACCGGTTACCTGATTTGGGTAAGACAGTCTCCTGCCCTCCGCCCCCGATGGCGATGATGGCGTCTACCACTCCCGCCGAGTCTCGCCGGAAACGCATGATCGTGCCACTGGCCTGGATGTAGTATCGCCGCCCTTCAATTGCATAGAACTCGTTGTCCCCGCGGAAAAGTTGGCCATCAACCCGCGTAATCTCCGCTGGTCCGTATGAGCCCACAAGAGATGGAAGTTCCTCGAACGGCTCCGCTACCGGTGGAGGAAGGGGGATGGTCGCAGGCGATTGCCCGAGGAGGACCTTCTGGATTTGCTCTCGTATCTGCCAGTTGGACGCCGACTGGAGGTTACTAAGAAAAACGAAGGTCAGATTTCCTGACGGCAGCACGTCCACAGACGCTTCGTATCCATTAGTCCTGCCCGTCCAGCTACGCCAAGTCGTTGGCGCACCGCCGAAGGCCTCTTTCGAAAAATCACTGCCGAAGACACCGGCCTGGATCGCCTGGACGAAATGCAGCAAATCTCCCGCCGTGGCGTAGACGGATCCTGCACCCGTGAGGAACCGAAGATCCTTATACGCTGCAGCCTTGACGACGATCTGCTGCTCAGTGGCTCCGAGTCGGTAAGGCATCGCCCTCTCCGGCATCAAACGCTGACCAGTCTCGCTGGACGCGGCCGTCATTCCGGCCGGTCGGAACACACGCTCGGCCAGGACCGACTCGAAAGGCTTGTCCTCGATGACCTCGATCACCCGCGCCAGAGACGTATAGCCGGCGCTGCTGTAAAGCCTCCGGGTTCCAGGCTCAAACAACAGGCCCCGTGCACGGACACGCTCGACGATGTCAGAAGCGTGTAGCACTTGCGTCTCTTCGATCGGGTCCGTCACGCGATGTGGCACTCCCGCCCGATGCGTCAGCAGGTGACGTACGGTAGGTATTCCTCCATCTTGCCCCCTCGGGAAGCGAGGCAGGTATCGCTCCACCGGTGCATCGAGGTCAATCCGCCCGGCTTTTGCAAGGAGGTGAACGAGCGCCTCTGTCAACGGTTTTGTGATCGACGCGATGCCGAATCGCGTGGATCGTGAGTTGGGTACACGAAGTTCCCAGTTGGCGAAGCCGTATGCCCGCTGCAAGAGAATCTGGTTTTCTCTGGCGACCAGGATGATCCCACTGAACACCTTGGCCTCCGCCTGCGGAACAACGAGCGCCTGTATCTGATTCGCAACGGAGGCGAGGGCCCGGTCAGTCGGCACTTGCTGAGCAACGGACGCGGAAGCGATCAAGACGAGGGGCACCGGAAGTGCCAGGCTACGCATCGTACGCTGTATGCTCATTACCTTCTCCTTCGACGTGAGTCGCGCTGCTGCCCAACATTGATTATCTGTACCCAGATAAAACCCCAAAGAGGGATTATCTGGTCCGTATAAGATGCTTTCAAGTAAACAAGTTACTCCCACGTTAACTACCGTGTTGTGAGTCGTTTCTACTGCGGTAGC
>JBOGJG010000176.1:0-1305 GCA_050747825.1 Acidobacteriota bacterium
CATCTTCCCTGAGAATTAGGAGTACGCGCCGGCCAAAGCACCAAACACGGGAAGGAAGCAAAGAAGGCCGATGCACCACATGGCGAGCTCCGTCGTTGCCATCACCGACCTCCCAAGCCGCCGAACGGGTCGCGGCTAACCTGCAGGCCAGAGTGGCGCCGGCTTGCGCACGCAAGACGCGTGACGCGAAGGACTGACTGGTTCAGCCGCTTGTTATGCGTTCGTTGGTTTCCAAACGTCGCATTTAAGACAGTTCCAATAGTACAGCACAACGCTGTAGTCTTCCTCTGTTGCCCACATCGCGGGACGAGTGTAGTGATCGCCTTGGCACCGGTTGCAGCGGCGACAGATATGCACCGGATAGCTTTCGCGCATTGTCCTGCTGTAACGCTTCGCGATCTTGATTTCGCGCGTCCGGGCAAAGCCTATTACCTGAATTGGCAGGCGCGACTCACCGATTCCACCGGCCAGATCGATCATTTCGAGAATCGACATAGGAAGCCCACAATTGTAACAACGATAGCCGTCCCATCGGCGAAGTTCCATATGCCGCATCCGCGCATCACACCGCTCACAATGGCGAGCTTTACAGGGAGCATTGAAGGCTTCAACGTGGCCGAGATGACTGCGATAGGAAAGTAGCTCATCATAGGTCGGCCGCGTGATGAGCACAGGCAGACCGTGTGTGCTATAGACGCCTGTTGTCTCGCGCTCTGGCGAATGAGCCACAACCACTTCGATCGCGGCCACGGGTTCGCCAGCACCATGCTCGATCAGCAGGTCGGGACGGACACCATGAAATCGTTTCTCAACCGAAATCGTTCGGGCAGGTTTTGCCAAATCGCCATGGTGGATCAAATGACATTCAACGCACGGCCAAGACACTCTGTAGGGCTTGGCACCTTCCACAGCCGTCTTGAAGGCTTCGCTGATCTGCCGCTTGGCAATCACGTGCAACAGAGTTTCGGAGGCGCATGAAGAATTATCGACGAAGTGAGCGAAGTGAGGACGACGTATCTCACCAAGACGAGGAATGACTCGTTCGGAACAGACTGGACAAAAGTAATTGTCACCTCGCAGGGCATCGGCGGCCCATACGAGCTGATTGTCCTTGGATAGGGCAACTGGGCAAATCACGGTCCTGAGTCAATGGCGTCCAGTGGAGGTTTAGTACGCATAACATTGATTATCTGTACCCAGATAAAACCCCAAAGAGGGATTATCTGGTCCGTATAAGATGCTTTCAAGTAAACAAGTTACTCCCACGTTAACTACCGTGTTGTGAGTCGTTTCTACTGCGGTAGC
>JBOGJG010000177.1:0-2994 GCA_050747825.1 Acidobacteriota bacterium
AGCTGGATGGCTTGCGCAGGCTCTGCTGCTACAATCGCGACTTGATCGCCCTCGGTCAAGGCATCCTCCGGCACCTCGATCTTCCCTCCGACCACGGTTCCCGAAAAGATTTTCATGTCGCCATCATCCCACCGAAAAACCCTGCGACCCCAGGTCCGCCCAACGCTCCGCCGATAAGCTGCGGGCGCCGAAGGCGACCGGCAGCTTCATCGGCTTGTTGGGCGGCGGGCCTCCAGCAGGCGCTCCGCGATCCGGCGAGCGAGTGGATCCACCGGCGCGGCCCCGTCGTCACGGCCCTTAACGTTCGCGAGGACCGCAATGGTAAGCCCGTCGTCGGGAAAGTGGTAAAGGTTAGCGGAGTAGCCTGTAATGCCGCCCCCGTGCGTCACGAGGCGGCGCCCGGCGAAACTCGTAATGAACCAGCCGAAGCCGTATCCGTCCGAGTCTGAGTTGAGGCGAACGGGCGCAGGCCGGCCATCCGCCAGCTTGCCGGGCGTCCAGGCAGCCTCGAGCTCCGCTAGAGGGAGGAACTTGCCTCCCTGAAGACCCTTGGCGAAGGCGGCAAGGTCTGCGGCAGAAAGCGAGATGCCACCGGATCCGAATCCGCCACTAATGAACAACGTCGGCTGCGGAACGCCATCGACCACGGCGTGTGGCCGAGCCCGTTCGGGGTCGTCGCCGAGCGACGCGCGGTATCGTGCCTCATGCATGCCGAGCGGGCGGAAGATTCGACGGCGGAGTACCTCTTCTAGCGGCTGTCCCTCGATCGCTTCTACCAGCCAGCCGAGTACGGTGAAACCAGTATTGCTGTACTCGAAGCGCTCGCCGGGAGGTGCGCTTGGCTGGGATGCGTCGAGCCTCCTCCGGTACTCGGCAGTGTCGGGATCGTCGTTGTTGTCTCGACGCAGGTCACGGGCGATTCCGGACGTGTGAGTGAGCAACTGGCGAACGGTGATGCTCCGGTAGACGGCCGGAAGGGGAAGATACTCACTGGCCGGGGCGTCCAGGCGGATCCGGTCCTCGGCGGCGAGCTGCTGCACAACGGCAGCCGTGAACGGCTTGGTAACCGAGGCGATGTTGAAAGGCGTATGCTCCGTCACTCCCCGACCAGAAGAAACGTCGGCGATTCCATATCCCCGTTGCACGAGCACGTCGCCATCTGCGACGATCGCTACCGCGATGCCCGGAACGCCGCGGTTCAGTGCCTCGGCAGAGCCCAGGGAGTCGACGATGGCCGCGATGCCGCTCTTTCGGAGTGCTTCCGCCGATTGGCCCAGCTGGTTGGATGCCTCTGCCTGGCCAGGTCGGGCCTCGCAAGCTGGTCCGCCCATAACGACGACTGTAACGAGCACGGCTGTACGGGAAAAACTCATAAGGCTGATCTCCTGCGTATCCCGATCAATTCGTCCGCCCAACTATTGTTTATATGGTTTCCAGATAAACCCGGTTGCCTGTTTCACTTCCAGATAATACGCAGCAGGTGATTTCGCCTAAGTCTCGCGTCGTCCATTGATTAGGCCTGTTCTGGCGATATTCCGGCGTCTTATATGGTTTCCGTCTAAGACACAGCGCATCCACCCTCACAGACTGTCCACTGGGCTCTTCACTCCCCGGCCGCCACGATTCAAAACGTGTGTGTACACCATCGTGGTTCGAACATCGTTGTGGCCCATCAGCTCCTGCACCGTCCGAATGTCATATCCATCCTCGAGCAAATGCGTGGCAAAAGAATGACGAAGCGTATGGCAGGTCGCCCGTTTGGTCAAGCCTGCGTTCCCAACGGCTTCTTTGAATGCCTTTTGCAGGATAGATTCATCGACATGATGCCGTCCCTCCTCTCCCGTCCTCGAATTTCTCCAGCGGTTCTGCTGTGGAAAAACCCATTGCCAACGCCACTCCGCCGGCGCGTTCGGGTATTTGCGATCCAAGGCGTCAGGTAACTGAACCCGGCCCCAGCCGGCGGCCAGATCCTTTTCGTGAATGGATTTGACCTTTCGCAGGTGCTCCTGAAGCGGTTTCTTCACAGATTCGGGCAGCATCGTCACACGGTCCTTGGCTCCCTTGCCGTCACGAACCGTGATTTCATTGCACGAGAAATCGATGTCTTGGACCCGCAGGCGCAGGCATTCCATCAGACGCAAGCCGCCCCATACAGGAGCGCGCCCATGAGCCGCCGCTCGCCAGTCAACCTGGCCAGGACGGCTTTTACCTCCTCACGGGTCATGACAATCGGCAGGCGCTTCGGCTTCCTCGCACGGATGACTTCGCCCAACTCGCCGACTTCGCGGCCCAGGACATATCGATAGAGGAACAGGAGCGCACAAAGCGCCTGGTTCTGTGTCGAGGCGCTGACGCGTTTTTCTACCGCCAGGTAAGTCAAAAACGCATTGATCTCAACCTCGGCCATTTCCGCGGGGTGTCGGACGTTGTGGAAGAAGATGAAGCGTCTCACCCACATCAGATAGGTCTTCTCCGTCCGGCGGCTGTAATGGCGCGAGCGCAGGGCCAGCCGCAGCCGGTCCAGAAGTCTTGGCGGCGAGCTATATGCCGAACCTCCGTCACTGACGAAAGCAACGTGCGTGGCGGCCAAGACCGTTGGAGAGGCTTCGCCCGTCTCAAGCAGGCAAGCCGCTGTGCCGTAGTAGGTCATTGCCATCGCCATTGACCAAAGCTCTTTTCCAGGCAGATCCTTGTGCCCAGTACTCTAACGCATTTCTTGACCGCTGTCACCAGTTGAAGTTCTGAAGTGTCGCTAACAAGTGATATGACCGGTAGCGGTAACAAGTGAAGTGTCCGGTCCAAGCTGGACGGGTTAGGATAGGTGCCTTTCTAGGAACTTTGGAAAGGAGGTTTTCAATTGGGACTTCATCCAGTCCGAGCCTTGGAGCGGGCCCTGAAGATTCAAGAAGTGATTTTACGAGCGCTGGCTAAGAAGATTACCTGGATTCAAGCGGCGGAGATCATTGGCATCTCCCCGCGCAGCATGCGGCGTTG
>JBOGJG010000178.1:0-2305 GCA_050747825.1 Acidobacteriota bacterium
ATCTCGCAGTACGTCTGAGAACTTTGGATATTTTCAAGCGTTTGTGTTTTCGATTTCCCGATGTAAACTTCGTTCTCAAACCGCATCCTCACGAAGACATGGGCGATTATGAAGATTTCTTCACAACCTGCCCCAACGAGGGGTTGGAGAATGTCGCTCTCGTAACCCAGGAATATATTTGGGATGTTCTCAATGCCTCCGATGTACTGGTACACCGACTTTGCACAACGGGGATCGAAGCCTGGCTCATGGGCGTACCATCCATCAACTTTCATGGAGAGGATTATGGAGCGTGGAACGTGGACGTAGAAGGACCTTCCAAGGAAGCTGTGGCTGGTGATGATTTGATCACGGACGAAAGTACACTTGCAGAGCGCCTTAATTACTACGTGACCGGTGGGCATCTCCCAGCAGAGAAGCGAGAGGTGCAAGAGCGCCACATCGAACGATGGTTTTCTCGTGTTGACGGAAACTCAGCCCTGAGGTGCGCGCAGGAAATCGCGCGCTGTCTTGACGAAGCCCGCCCGCGTCCCAGGTTTACAGGCTGGGAGCTTGGATTCCGGCCGCTGGTCAAGATAGCTCTTAACTACAGCTTGGGCCGACCACTCGACACGCCCATCAGGTCTCGTATCCAATATCGAAATGGGATTGCTGTAGATTTCCTGGGTCAACGCGACAAGTCGGTCTCCGAGCGAGACGTACAGTTCTGGAGCAGTAAAATTCGTGGGGTACTTGCCGGCAGGATTAAGGGAAGCCTGGGCACAGTGTCTACCCCCGAGTAGCCCGTCTCATAGCAAGACTGTGTCAGACGAACTCATACTTCAAGAAGGTAGAAGGGCCATCGCCGAGGAAGCTGCCGCGCTTCAGGAAATACTGAGCCGATTGGATGAAAGGTTTTGCGATACTGTTAAGGCGATAGCAAACTGTCGAGGTAAGATTGTCACCACGGCTCTTGGGAAGTCAGGTTTTGTCGCGCGTAAGCTGGCGAGCACTTTAGCCAGCCTCGGTACACCGGCCGTTTTTGTTCACCCCACCGAGGGTATCCACGGAGACCTGGGTGTGCTGACGCGTGACGACCTCATCATTGCAATCTCGCACAGCGGAAATAGTGACGAACTGATCTCTTTCTTGGACGTAGCTAAACTGCGTTTCCAGGTTACGATTATTGCTCTTGTGGGCACGCGTGGAGGAATGATCGATGCAATTGCTGGAACAGTTCTGGAGACTGGCGTCACGGAAGAGGCCTGTGCTTTGGGGCTTGCCCCTACAACCTCCAGCACCGCTGCACTCGCACTGGCGGATGCTGTGGCTGTTGCTGTAAGCAAAATCAAAGGCTTTAAGGCCAAGGAGTTCGCTGCTCTTCATCCAGCTGGAGCTCTGGGAAGGAGACTTTATACTTCTGTCGAGACCCTCATGCGCACGGATTTTCCACGTATAGGACCAGAGCAATCGCTCAGGGAGGTGGTCAAGCAGATCACTTTGGGTCGTATCGGTCTTGTTCTTGTGGAGGATACGGATTCTCGAATAGGAATGATTACCGATGGGGATATCCGCAGGGCCGTCCAGGCCGACGGCGGTAAACTGGACAGAAAAGCGGCGGAGATCATGTCCGCTGAGCCGAAGACCATCCGTGTCGGGGCGCTCGGTATGGACGCACTCATGGAAATGGAACGGGAAAGAGTCACGTCCTTGATTGTGCTTGATAAGCAGGAACGTCCCGTTGGTATCGTGCACCTTCACGACATTTTGCGGCACGGCCTCGGCTTGTCCTCCTGGCAGAGTTCCAAATACAAAAAACCTTAAAAACTTCACGATAGCCTGTCCACTGCATGCGAACTTTTCTCTTTCTTTTAAGCGGCTATGCGGACATCGATCACATCGCTCCAATGATATGGAAGTGCCTGAGCAAAGCAGATCAAGCACTTGTCCTCTTCGACCGCAGCTACTCCCATGAGAAAGATTTCCGGATAAGATTCCTGATGGATCAACCTGGATTCACGGTCCAGGAGCTTTGGGGAGTGCGGTCCAGGCGCAGGACATCGCGAACGGTAGGTAAGCTCATTTGGAATTCACACACGTTGCGCCGGTGGTTGGTTCGTCACAACATTTCAGCCTGCTTTTTCGAATGGGGAGAGGGTTTGGTAGATAACCGTTTGGTCGAGTCCATCAGCCGCTTAAGACAAAACATGGCTGAATGGCAGATCAAAAAAAACACTGGTTTTCAGACCAGTTTCAGAAACAGTCCCCTGGTCAAGGAAATTGAGACCCTTTTTTTGAGGCCGCTTCGCACCCAGCTCATCAGAGC
>JBOGJG010000179.1:0-4900 GCA_050747825.1 Acidobacteriota bacterium
GCCGAATCCGTCCTCAAACCCGGTCAGCGGTCAGCTGGTCAGCTGGTCAGCGGTCAGCGGTCAGCGGTCAGTGGTCAGTGGTCAGTGACGGCTGATCACCTAAATGATAAACTTCCCATTACGCATGATGAACCGACCACTGCACGAAGTAGACCCCGAGATAGCCGAGGCCATCCGGCTGGAGACCTGCCGCCAGTCGGACACACTGGAGTTGATTGCCTCCGAGAATTTTGTCAGCGAAGCGGTGCTGGAGGCGATGGGCTCGGTCTTGACCAATAAGTACGCCGAAGGCTATCCAGGACGCCGTTATTATGGCGGCTGCCAGCACGTCGATACGATCGAGAGCCTGGCGATCGAACGCGCCAAACAATTGTTTGGCGCCGAGCACGCCAATGTCCAGCCGCATTCCGGTTCTCAGGCCAACGCGGCGGCATATCTGGCGGTGCTCAACCCCGGGGACAAGATCCTGGGGATGAATCTGTCGCATGGCGGCCACCTGACCCACGGGCATCCGTTGAATTTCTCAGGCAGGTTTTTCCAGGTCGCTGCCTATGGCGTCAATAAAGAGACCGAGCATATCGACTATGAGGCGCTGGAGGAACTGGCGCAAAAGGAGCGCCCCCGGATGATCGTGGCCGGCGCCAGCGCTTACAGCCGGATCATTCATTTTGACCTCCTGGCGGAGATTGCCAGGAAGGTGGATGCCTATCTCATGGTGGACATTGCCCATATTGCCGGGCCGATCGTCGCCGGACTGCATCCCAGTCCGGTGCCGCATGCCGATTTCGTCACCACCACTACACACAAGACTTTGCGCGGTCCCCGCGGCGGAATGGTCCTGTGTAAGAAGGAGCATAAGAAGGCGCTCGACAAAGTGGTTTTCCCCGGCATCCAGGGTGGTCCGCTGGTCCATATAATCGCCGCCAAGGCGGTGTGCTTCAAGGAAGCCATGAGTGGGGATTTCAAGCGCTACCAGCAGCAGTTGGTGGCCAATGCCAAAACCCTGGCCGGCAGCCTGGCCGAGCAGGGATTTCGAATTGTGTCCGGCGGGACGGACAATCATCTTTTCCTGGTAGATGTCTTCTCCAGAGGCATCACCGGCAAGGCGGCCGAAGAGGCGCTGGAAAGGGCTTCGATCACTGTCAACAAGAATACGATCCCCTTTGATGCGAATCCCCCCATGGTGAGCAGCGGCATACGGGTAGGTACGCCTGCGGTCACGACTCGCGGCATGGGTGAGAGCGAAATGCTTCAGATTGCCCGGCTGATAGCCCGCGTCCTGTCCGATATTGAAAACGAGCAGGCGTTACAGGAAGTGCGGAAAGAAGTCTCGGCTTTGACCGCAGGTTTCCCGCTGTATGCGCACCGCCTGGCGGCGGTGCTTTGAGGCCCGAGGCGGTCCGGCAATCTGCGCGGCGGCCGCTCAACGACAATGGCCGCTCCTTTACAGTCGCGGCTCTGTCGAGTGGCGTCAGCGCTGCGATTTTATCAGAGCCGCGACTGTAAGGGAGCGGCCACTCTGCAACCTATGGAGTCAAGATCCCGAACTTCCGCCCTCGGGCCTCGGGCCTCAGGCCTCGGGCCTCAGGCCTCAGGCCTCAAAGCCATCTTCGGCCCCGGCGGCATCCTGGCCCGGCGCTTGCCCAGCTACGAATACCGTCCTTCCCAGTTGAGGATGGCCCAGGCGGTACTGGACGCCATCCAGAGGCATCAGCACCTGTGTGTCGAAGCCGGTACGGGAACGGGGAAGAGCCTGGCTTACCTGATTCCGGCCCTGTTTGCCCGCAAGAGAGTCATCGTCTCAACCGCCACCAAGAACCTGCAGGAGCAGCTCTTCTTCAAAGATGTTCCCTTCATCAGGCAGCATGTGTTTCCCGACCTGGCGGTCACCTGCATGAAGGGACGCCAAAATTATCTCTGTCTGAAGAAGTTCCGTGAGCAGACCGGCCAGGAGGCGCTCTTCGGACAAACGGAACCCTGGCAGCAGGTGCTTTCCTCATGGACCCAGGAGACCGAGACGGGCGACCGGGCGGAACTCTCCTGGATCAGCGATCACGATACCTGGTGGAAAGACATGGATGCGCGCAGTGAAAGCTGCATGGGTCAAAAATGTTCTCACTTCGGAGAGTGCTATATCACCCGCATGCGGCAGAGAGCGCTGGAATCTGACATTATCGTCGTCAACCATGCGCTCTTCTTTGCCAATCTGGCCCTGGAGTCGGATGAGATCGGCCGCATTCTGCCCGACTATTCCATCCTGATTCTGGACGAGGCGCATGAAGTGGAAGACATTGCGGCTAATCATCTGACCACCCAGGTGAGCAATTACCAGGTGGAGGAGTTTTGCCGCGATTTTCTCAAGGTCTTGGGCTCCGTCGAGGGCAAGGAAAGAATCGGCGCACTGCAGGAAAGCGCCGCTTTGTTGTTCATGGCCTTTCCGGGAGGGGAAGGACGCTATTCCCTGAACTTCTACCGCAGGCCGAACGGGCTGGCCACCGACCTGCGCCTGGAAATGGAAGAGTCTTTTCTAAGGTTTCAGAGCTCCCTGGAGGCCCTGCAGCACCATATGGAGCGGCAGAGCGAGCTTCCTGAGGAGGCGGATGCCCTGGTCCGCCGGCTGCGCCAACTCGGGGCGAGCCTCGACTCCATCTTTCGCCGCGATGATCCGGACGACGTTTACTGGTTTGAGAAGCGCGGCCGTGGAGTCTTCCTGCATGTGACTCCGATCGATATCGCTCCGATACTCAAAGAAAGGCTCTTTGACCGCACGGACACCGCCATCCTGACCTCGGCCACGCTGGCTACTCAGGGAAACTTCGACTATGTCAAACAGAGGCTGGGAATCATGGAACCGCGCCAGACCATTGTTGCGGGGGAATTCGACTACTCTCGTCAGGCAATCCTGTACATCCCGCGGGCCTTTCCTGAACCACGAGCGCCGCAGTACCTGATCCGGTTTCTGCGCGAGGTCCGTCAGATTCTGGAGATGACTGAGGGCCAGGCCTTTCTGCTCTTTACCAGTTTCCAGCAAATGGACCGCGTTTACGAGGCGCTCAAGGACAGCTTGCCTTATCCGCTGCTGTGCCAGGGAGAGATGCCCAAGACGCAGCTTCTAGAAAAGTTCAAGGAGACCGAGTGCGCTGTCCTCTGCGCGACCGCCAGCTTCTGGCAGGGTGTGGACGTGCAGGGGGATGCCTTGCGCGCCGTCATTATAGACAAGCTCCCGTTTCTGGTCCCCACCGAGCCGGTGGTAGCGGCGCGCCTGCACCGCCTGAACAGTACAGGCCGCAACTCCTTTCTGGAGTACAGCATTCCCGAGGCCATCATTACGCTGAAGCAGGGCCTGGGCAGGCTGATCCGCTCGCGCCAGGACCGGGGAATACTGGCTGTGATGGACAGCCGGCTGCGCACGCGCAGCTACGGCCGGCTCTTCCTCGAAAGCTTGCCAAATTGCCCCGTCACGGATAACATGGGGGATCTTAAAAACTTCTTCAATCAAAATGAATCATAAGAAGAGGCTGTAGGCTTGAGACGGTAGCCTTTAGCCTGAGAAGGAGAAAACTATGAAATTATCAAGGTCGTTTTTTACGGCTCTTTTGGCCTTGCTGTTGGTCGGCCAGGCCCTGGGTCAGGTGGGCGTCTTGAGAGGTAAAGTTGTCGATGAGCAAGGGAATCCTATCAAGGACGTGCAGATCAAGATGCAGGGATTGGACGTCAGACGGAATTTTGAAGTGAAGACCAATGACAAAGGGGAGTACCTGCACGCGGGCGTTTTCATGCAGGGTGCCTATCGGATCGTAGCTGAAAAAGAGGGCTATCAGAGTGACTACATCGAGGGAGTCAGCCCGGGTTTCGGCATGAATGATCCTCGAGGAGAGCACAACTTCACATTAAAAGAGGGTGAATCCACCAAGCTCGATTTCGAGATGACCGACGAAGAAAGGGAAGCTTTAAAGAAGCAACAGGAACAGGCTGAGCAGCAGCAGGCCCAGTCCGAGGAGGTCCGTCAAGCTTTCAGCGAGGGCATTAATTTCTACAACCTGGGCGACTACGAGCAGGCAATCCTGTCTTTCAAGACTGCTTTGGAAAAAGATGAGCAGCAGCCGGCGATCTGGGCCAATCTCGCCAATGCCTACAGCAAGCAGAAGAAATATGAAGAAGCCGTGCAGTCTTATGATAAGGCGCTTGCCCTGAAACAGGATCCCGTTTTTTTCCAGAACCTGGGCGGTATCTATGCCGAGACGGGGGACATTGAGAAGTCCAGGGAGGCTTACGAGAAAGCAGCCTCTCTGAGTGCGGCGACCGATCCGAAGAGCGCCGCCGCCAACTACTACAACATGGGCGTAACCCTCATCAATGCGGGCAGGAGCCAGGAAGCCATCGACGCTCTGACCAAGGCCGTCACTGCCGACTCCCAATACGCTGAGGCGCATTACCAGCTTGGCATTCTTTACCTGGGTGTGAACAACCTCGAAGATGCTATCAAGCACCTGAACGCTTATGTCGAGATACTACCCACCGGCCCCAATGCGGAAGTGGCGAAGCAGCTAGTCGTAGAATTGGGCAAGTAAAAGAAGTGAATGGTGAATAGTGAATAGCACCGCACTGGCTCACAGGGGCCGACATTGTTCGCAATTAGGAACCGCGCCCTTCCACTTTTCACTATTCACTATTTACTATTCACTCTTCATTGACCTTCCCCCGAATTTAGGACCACTCTCTGAGTGAGGAGTTCATAATAGTAGCAGTCGCCGGGGCTGTGGGAAAGTGGGAAACTCGAAGAGTTTTCCAAGGCTCCGAAGGAGCCGGCTTTTCCACAGCCCTGTGCCCTTCTTCCCGGTACTCCTCGGGGGTCTTGTAGTTCAATGCGCTGTGCGGGCGCTGCGTGTTGTAGTGGTGC
>JBOGJG010000180.1:0-22577 GCA_050747825.1 Acidobacteriota bacterium
GGTGGCGGGTGGCAGGTGGCCGGTGGCGGGTGGCAGGTGGCTGTAAGCCGGCCATCCGTCACCCGTCACCGGTCACCGGCCTCTTGAACCGCGAAGCAGCCTCGTCAAAGGCCTTACGGGGGGGTCATGACTGCGGCGGTGTTTTTTTACAACCGGTCGGCGGGTCGCTATCCGCTATCTGCGAAGCGGCTGCAGGCACTGCTTCAGCAACTGAAGAGACATGGGATCGAGGCTGAACCGGCTGCTGCCGCGCCAGGCTGCCAAACAGCTTCACACCTGGACCTCAGCGGCAAACAGCTCCTGATCATCTATGGTGGGGACGGCACAATCCACCACGCCATTCAGGAGGCGGTGAAGTGGGATATCCCCATCGGACTGCTGCCGGCCGGGACGGCCAATGTCCTGGCCAGGGAGCTTGGCATTCCGCGCAATCCCGAGCGGGCCCTGGAGATTCTGGTGCGTCAAAAATTGCGCCGTATTTCCCTGGGATACGCTCAGGGACGCTATTTTCACCTTATGGCGGGAATCGGCCTGGATGGATTCATTATCAACCAGGTCCCCGGTCCTCTCAAAAAAGCTTTCGGCGTGGCTTCCTTCTGGATCACCGGAGTGCTGGCCTTCTGGAAATATCCTGTCCGTCCCTTTGAAATCCGCACGGACGCGGAATTGCACCAGGCTACCTTTGCAGTAATCGGAAATGCCAGCCGTTATGGGGGTAGCCTTTCGATTACGCCCCAGGCGAATATCTATGAGAGTCACCTGGATGTCTGCCTGTTTACTGCAAAGAACCGGCTGCCCTTCCTCTACTATCTGGCGGGTGTGTTGAAGGGCAGGCATCTCGACTATCCCGGCGTCATTTATCGCAAGATGTACCAGTTAGAAGTGACGGGCGAGGAATCGATCCTGGTCCAGATGGACGGGGAAGTCGTCGGCCATCTCCCTATGAGCTTCTCCTCCTTCCAGCCCGGCCTGCAGGTGATCGTGCCCTAAGCGGGTATTGGCAGGAATTTCGCACATCAAGTCAATTTCCTAGAAAAGTAGAGCATTAGCCCAGGGCTAACCCCGGATTTCTCACCAGTAGAAAGACAAGGCCTCGTTTTTTCGAAGTAAGCCTTGTCAGATCAAGAGGTTACACTCTGAAAAAGGAGGACCAAGATGCAAACAGACTGTAAATCATCACCCCTGACAAAACAACTGCAGGTCGAAGGAATTGAACGTCGCGCCCTGGCCCAGCCCGCCCTGCAGGCTTGGATCGGAATAAAGAAAGGCTTTAAAGACGATACCCTACGCTACAGTCTCTACGGCTTTGAGCTGGAGCCGATCAGCAGATGATGGTTGCGGTCAACCGCCGCCTCAAAGGCAATAAAGCTTTTGAGCCGGGACGGGTGGCCGGCGGCATCGTGGCCGCTCTGGACGGAATCGAGGTGCTCTCCAGTTACAGCCGTCACTGCGAGTCTTGTTTGCAGCGACGCGTCTGCACCCTGGATTCGGAGGGGAAAACCACTGAGCGCATCCAATATTATCATCGTGCCGTGGGGTGTCAGATCGTCAGCAGTCCGGTTAAACCCTTCCTGGCCCTCGAATGGCTTCGTCCGGGAGAAAGTGAGGACAAGGCCGCCCTGCGTCTGCTCGAAAGCATTCCTCAACTCTACGGAAGCCGTTTTTTCGACATTCTCCTCCTGGATGCGCTTTATGCTCAGGCACCCGTTATAAAATTATCAGAGTGCATCGGCTGGGACTTGGTGATCTCCTTAAAGCAGGAGAGACGAGGTCTTTATCAGGATGCCATGAGCCTATTTTCGGCTCGGCCCCCCGATCAATCCTTTGCGGAAACCGACGGCACCTAAACCGTGGCCCTTGATCTTTGGGAGGAGAATCGCCTCCCCTTCCGCTTGCAGCCGCTCACCATCCAACATCAATGGCTCTGGATCACCACCGTAAGGGTTCGGCCTTTTCAATAAGGAGCCCTGCTTCGCTTCCAAGGTCATCCCAACCCTCTCACCCTCTCCCTCACTCCCGTCAGGGATTCGCGCTGACTCCCATGGCGACGCGATTGATGTAGGGCCGCGTCTCAGGAATGGACTGCAGCCGCCGGGTTAAGCTGTCACGGACTGCATCGAAATCTTGCGCGTAGCGCTGGTCGATGGAGTGCTCGGAAGGAAGCGAGACCAACTTCCGGGGATCGATGTGCTTCCCGCTGCTGTCCTGGATTCGATAGTCCAGATGGGGACCCGTCGCCAGTCCGGTCGAGCCCACCTTTCCGATGCGTCCTCCCTGCATGACTCTTTGGCCGGTCTTGACCAGAATCTGAGATAAATGGGCGTAGCCGGACACGTAGCCGTTGGAGTGGCGGATCCGCACGACTTTGCCAAATCCTCCGTCCCTTCCGGCAAAGATGACCTTCCCATTAGCCGAAGCGAGAACAGGAGTGCCGGTCGGCGCTCCGTAATCGAGTCCGAGGTGAGGCCGTCTTTTCTTAAGGATCGGATGAAAGCGCGAGTAGGTGAAACCGGAGGTCACGCGGGGATTAAAATCAAAAGGGACCCGCAGAAACGTCTTCTTTAGAGAACGTCCCTTCTCATCATAGTATTTGACCTCATCTGTCTCCGGGTCTTTGAATAAGAATCCAAAGACCTCCTTGTCACTGCCGCTGAACTGAATGGCAACTACTTCCCCATATTTGATGAATTCACCGTCCAGGTACTTCTTTTCTACAATCAGCTTGAAGGCGTCGCCCGGATGCATGGCGGTGAAATCTACGTCCCATCTCAAAATGTTGGCCAGTTCCACCACCAACTGAGCGGCCTCTCCACCGGACATCAGGGTATCCCACAAGGAACTGTCGATGCGTCCATAGATTTCTTCCACGATGACGTTGAATTCACGCTGGTGACGCGAGGCGGCGTAGCGTTCCGAAGCATAATCCACCAGCAGATATTCTTCGTCGCTGATCTGATAATGCAGGTTCTTGAATCGGCCGTCGGCAAATCTTTCGATGGAAAGCTGGTGCCCTGCCATGACTCGGTTCAGGTTATAGACCTTTTTGGTCTCTTCAAGGAGCTGATGAATTTCAACGGGCGTGAAGTCACACGCCAGGAGCGCATCCTGGAGAGTGGAATTGCTCGGGATGACCTGATCGTAAGTGATGATCTCGGGCTCGGGCGCGGCGGCAGCTTCCAGCGGCAAAGGCTGAGCAATCAGAGGGGAGGCAGGGTCTTCAGGAATATAAAGGTAGTAATAACTAAAGGAAGTGAACAGAATTAAGACTAAAATAGATAATAGCGAAGTAGTTAGCAGAAGCTTCTTTTTGTGACAATCCACTATTTAGACCTCCTTGCCTTTGTCCATCAACTTTTGGCCTATTGCCTTTTTCTGAAATTTGTGTTTGAGACTGGCCTCGACGCAGGATGGGACCAGCCCGCTGACTGAGCCTCCCAAGGCACAGACCTCCTTGACCATGCTGGAACTCAGGTAGGAATAGGCTTCCGCCGGCACCATAAAAATGGTTTCAATGGTGGGTTGCATGCGGCGGTTCATCAGGGCCATCTGGAATTCATAATCGTAGTCGGTGACGGCACGGATTCCACGTAAAATCACGTGAGCCTTTCTGGATACTGCATAGTTGACCAGCAAACCTTCAAAACTAGCGACCTCTACATTCTCCCAGCGACCTGTGACATCCCTCAGCATTTCCAAACGCTCGTCGATGCTGAATAAGGGCTGCTTAGCCACGTTGATCAAAACGGCTACGATGACAGAGTCGAAGATCGAGCTGCTTCTCTCTATGATGTCCAGATGGCCATTGGTCACAGGGTCGAAAGATCCGGGATAGATAGCGATGACCCGTTCAGCCATAAGACGCGGACTATGTTAAGTAGCCCAATGCAAAAAAGCAAACAAAATACATGCTTTAGGGGAATGGTCTAACAAGTCGAAGTTCAAAAGGCGTGATGGCAGTCACCAAGCTGACCACTGACCACTGACCGCTGACCGCTGACCGCTAACCAGCTGACCAGCTGACCGCTGACCGGGTTTGAGGACGGATTCGGCTTTGCCGTAAACAATCTATTAGCTTGTCTTGATTCATCTCTCAGCGTGCTTGTCCAGCGGCAGCGGTCAGCCGCCACCTGTCACCGGCCACCGGCCACCCGCCACCGGCCACCCGCCAGCCGCCACCTGCCACCCGCCACCTGTCACCCGCCACCGGCCACCCGCCACCCGCCACCGGCCACCTGTCAGTGGTCAGCGGTCAGCTTGTCAGTTCTCCATCGCCACTGTATCTTAGACCGATGAAAATTGCCGTCCCTAGAGAGCTTCATCCGGAAGAAAGGCGCGTGCCGATCATTCCCCCGGGAGTTGAAAAGCTGGTCAAAGACGGCGCAGAGGTGGAGATCGAGGCGGGGATGGGAATCGGCTCAGGTTATCGTGACGAAGACTACTCTGGCGCCGGCGCCTCAATCTCCACGGACCGTCAGCAGTTGCTTTCCTGGGCCGATCTGGTGCTGCGGCTGCGAAAGCCTCCCCTCGAGGAGGTTGACTGGCTGAAAGAGGGAGGCATTCACGTTTCTTTTCTGGATCCGTTCAATGAGACTGAGCTGGTGGATCAACTGGCCAGGCGTGGAATCAGCGCTATCAGCATGGAGATGATTCCCCGCACCACGCGCGCTCAAAAAATGGACGCCCTCAGCTCGCAGGCCAGTCTGGCGGGTTATGTAGCTGTGATCATTGCTGCCGAAGCTCTGGACAAGGTCCTTCCCATGATGACTACGCCGGCAGGCACAATCGCACCTTCGCGCGTGTTTGTGATTGGCGCCGGAGTGGCCGGTTTGCAGGCCATCGCAACGGCTAAACGCCTGGGCGCCCGGGTCGAAGCCTTCGACACCCGTCCCGTAGTCGAAGAGCAGGTCAGCTCTTTGGGCGCTAAATTTGTCAAGATCGATCTGGGCGCAACGGGCGAAGCCGAGGGAGGATATGCCAAGGCGCTTACGGAGGAGCAGTTGAGGCGCCAGCGCGAAGGCATGGCCCGGCACTGTGCCCAGGCCGATGTCGTGATCACGACTGCCCAGCTCTTTGGCTGCAAGGCGCCCCGGATCGTCACCAGCAACATGATTTCGGGCATGAAAAAAGGGAGCGTCATTGTCGATCTGGCCGTTGAAAGCGGCGGCAACGTGGAAGGCTCGGTCCCGGACCAGGTCGTCGAACGTGACGGCGTCAAGATTGTTGGAGCCACCAATCTGCCCTCCCGGGTTCCAGTAGACGCCAGCCAAATGTACTCCAGCAACCTGGTCAGTCTGGTGGATCACTTCTGGGATCGTGAGCAAAAGCAGCTTGTCCTCCGAATGGAAGACGAAATCCTGAAGGGCTGCCTGATTACTCACGCCGGTGAGATCTGCAATGAAATGCTCTTGAGCGTCGCAAAAGGATAAGGTTCAAGCACTATGACATCTGAACTGGTCTATCTGGCGTTTATCCTCATGCTCTCGATTTTTTTGGGTTTTGAATTGATCTCCAAGGTGCCTTCGACGCTACACACGCCTTTGATGTCGGGCGCCAATGCGATTTCGGGTATCACCCTCATCGGAGCGCTCATCGCCACTGGAGATGTGACGAACACTTCCTTCAGCCTCTTCCTGGGAGTGCTCTCGGTTGCCTTTGCCACTATCAACGTGGTCGGCGGTTACTTAGTGACAAACCGGATGCTGGCGATGTTTAGAACGAAGGAAAAAGTGAAAAGTGAAAAGTGAATAGTGAAAAGTGAATAGTGAATAGGGAATAGTGAGCAACTGAGATCGCTACACTATTCACTATTCACTTTTTACTTTTCACCCAAAAAGCATGAACACCGGCATCAATTTAATCTACATCCTCTCGGCCCTTTTGTTCACGCTCGGACTCAAGATGCTGGGTTCTCCTCGGACGGCTCGCCGGGGAAACCTGATCTCATCGGTTGGAATGCTGATCGCGGTGGTGGCGACGCTTTTCCACCAGGAGGTGCTCGATCTTCGCTGGATCGGCGTGGGTATTCTCACTGGCTCGGTCATCGGAGTCCTGGCTGCGCGCCTGATCGCTATGACGGCGATGCCCGAGATGGTTGCCCTGCTCAATGGCTTTGGAGGTATCGCCAGTCTGCTGGTGGGTTGGGAGGAATACCACAGTCACGTCGCTACTGAGGTGGCCAGTCAGGTTGCCTTTCCCATCTTCACCGCCGCGACGGTATTTCTAACCGTCCTGATCGGCGGCGTCACATTTACGGGAAGCCTGATCGCCTGGGCGAAGCTCCGGGAAATCAAGATCGGAAACCTGAAAGTCGGCATGCCGCTGCTATTCGGCGGCCAGCAGATCGTTAACTCGGTTCTACTGGCCGGCGCGCTGGTCGGAGGCACTGTCTACAGCATTGAACCCGCCGCCAATTATCCGCTGTTCCTCGGCATCATCGGTGTGACCCTTATTCTTGGCGTCCTGATCGTGATTCCCATCGGCGGCGCCGATATGCCCGTGGTGATTTCACTTTTGAACAGCTACTCGGGACTGGCGGCTTGCGCCGCAGGATTCGTCATCAGCAATAATATCCTTATTGTGGCCGGGGCTCTGGTGGGCGCCAGCGGAATCATTCTCACCAATATCATGTGCAAGGCCATGAACCGTTCACTCACCAATGTTCTCTTCAGCGGTTTTGGATCGGTCACCCAGACCAGAAAGGCCGCTGAGACGGGCGAGGCCAGGCCCATTTCTCCTCAGGACACGTACTATTTGCTGGAAGCCGCCACTTCCGTGGTCATGGTCCCCGGCTACGGTTTGGCGGTCGCGCAGGCCCAGCATGCGTTGCGTGAATTGGGCGAGTTGCTGGAGGAGAATGGAGCTGAAGTCCGCTACGCCATCCATCCGGTGGCTGGCCGTATGCCAGGACACATGAATGTTCTGCTCGCTGAGGCGGATGTTCCTTACGATCAACTGGTTGAGATAGACGCTGTCAACCCGATCATGGAGACGGTGGATGTTTGCCTGGTAGTGGGCGCTAATGACGTCGTCAATCCCGCCGCCCGTGAGGACGAGTCCAGTCCCATCTACGGTATGCCGATTATCAGAGCCGATCAGGCAAGGACGGTCATCGTTTCGAAGCGCTCGATGGCCACCGGATTTGCAGGAATTCAAAACCCGCTCTTCTTCAAAGAGAACACGAGAATGCTTTTCGGTGACGCCAAGGCCAGCCTGATGGCGCTGGTGGGAGAGTTCAAAAGTTGATGAAGTTCCAAGTTCCAAGTTCCAAGTTTCAAGATTCAGGACTCGGTGGTCATACCCAACCAGATCCGGTTGGCTCTGACTTGGAACTTGGAACTCGGAACTTGGAACTTAACACTTGGAACTATGAAGGAAGAAACCATGGAATTTGCAGGCAAAACTGCTGTCGTCACCGGTGCCAGCAGCGGCATTGGGAGGGCGACCGCGGAGCTTTTAGGAAAGCAGGGCGCCCGCGTAGCGGTCCACTATAACAACAATCATGCAGGGGCCCAGGAGGCGGTCTCAGCCATTCGTGCCGGCGGGTCCGAAGCTACGGCAATCCGTGGCGATCTCAGCGTGATGCCCGACATTGAGAAGCTCAAGCGCGAGACTCACGACGTTTTCGGTCCCATCGACATCCTCATCAACAATGCCGGCGGCTTGATAGAACGCTGTCCGCTGCGCACTATGCGAGAGGACCTCTACGATGCCCTCATGGACATCAATGTGAAGAGCCTGGTCTTTGTGACCCAAGCCTTTCTCGACGATATGATCGGCAAGAAAAAAGGGGCGATCGTGAACATGGCCTCCATTGCAGCCCGCCATGGCGGAGGACCCGGCTCCGGCGTTTACGCCGCTTCCAAGGCGGCTGCCCTGTGCCTGACCAAGGCCATGGCCAAAGAATTTCTAGCTTATGGGATTCGGGTCAACGCTGTGAATCCGGGCGTTATTCAGACACCGTTCCACGCCGCCACCCCTCCCGAGATGATGAAGCAGTTTGTTGCTTCCATTCCGGCCGCCCGCGCGGGTACCGCCGCGGAAATTGCCGAAGTGATCGTGTTCCTCGCCTCCGAACGTTCCAGCTATATAGTGGGCGAAACGGTCGAAATCAACGGCGGGCAACTGATGGAATGAAAGGGTAGGGCGGCGTATAATACGGTATGGCCCAGACTTGCCCGTTGGACAGGATCGGCAGAATTCCACTATCGGGAGATAACTGTGCCATCGCCACGCGGAGCCTGGAGCCGGGATGGCGAATCAGCTTCGCGGGCAGGGAATTTAATCTCAGTCACCATGTCCTGGAAGGCCACCGCTTTGCCGTCCGAATTATCGAAGAAGGTGAAGAGCTGCTTTCCTGGGGACTCCCTTTCGGCACGGCAACCCGCCGCATTGATCCAGGCCAGTATGTCTGCAACAGCGATATCTTAAGGACGATCCGCGCTCGTCAGCCTGACCTGACCCTGCCTTCGGAAGGCAATTTCGAGAACGAGATCGAGACCTATTCCCTGAATGGAAGCCGCTTTCAACCCGGCCGGCAAACTCTCCACTACGCCGCTGGCCGCAGCTTCATGGGTTACCGCAGAAGCACGGGTGATGTAGGGACGCGCAACTACCTGGTGATCCTGGGCACCACCTCGCAGACTTCGAGCTATGCGAGACTTCTACAGGACCGCTTCAGCGGACTGGCCGGCCGGTGCGAAAACGTGGACGGCATCGTAGCCGTCTCCCACACTGAAGGAGGAAGCGCCGAGCAGCCTAACAATCTGGATCTCTTGCTGCGCACGCTGGCCGGGTTCATGGCGCACCCAAATGTGGGCGCGGTGCTGGCCGTGGACCGTGGTTTTGAGCCGGTCACCAATCGGATGCTGCGCCGCTTTATGGAAGAGCAGGGATACCCTCTCACCCAGATCCTGCATCGCTTTATGACATTAAAAGGCGGCCTGCAGGCCGGCCTGGAAGAAGGCGAATCCGTCCTCAAAAGCTGGTTGGATCGAGTGAATCAGGCCAGGCGGACTGAAGAGCCGCTGTCGGGTCTCAGAGCCGCTTTGCAGTGCGGGGGCTCGGATGCGTTTTCAGGCATCTCTGCAAATCCCCTGGCCGGCTGGGTAGCCCGCGAGATCATCCGCCATGGAGGCAGCGCCAATCTGGCTGAGACTGATGAGCTGATCGGCGCCGAATCCTACGTGCTGAACAACGTCAAAGATCTGGAGACGGCGCGCAAATTTCTGGGGCTGATCGAACGATTCAAAGAGCGCCTGGCCTGGCATGGTCATACGGCCGAGGGAAATCCTTCCGGAGGGAACAAATTTCGAGGCCTTTACAACATCGCCCTCAAATCCATTGGAGCGGCCAGAAAGCGAGATCCGGAGGTTCGTCTGGATGAGGTGATCGAGTACGGCCAACGGATGTCCCTCCCCGGCTTTTATTTTATGGACAGCCCCGGAAATGACCTGGAAAGTGTAGCGGGACAGGTCGCTTCGGGAGCGAACTTGATCTTTT
This sequence comes from Acidobacteriota bacterium, assembly GCA_050747825.1. Lineage (GTDB taxonomy): Bacteria > Acidobacteriota > UBA6911 > RPQK01 > JBOGJG01 > JBOGJG01. Next base: position 9,499 of record JBOGJG010000180.1, read on the forward strand.
TCACGACAGGCAACGGCTCGATCACCAATTTTCCCTTCGTGCCCACCATCAAGATCGTGTCCACGACCCGCCGCTACCAGCTTCTGTCGCAGGAGATGGACGTCAATGCCGGTGCTTACCTGGATGGGACTTCCATGGACCAACTGGGCTGCGAGACATTGGAGCTTGCTCTGGAGGTCGCTTGCGGCCGCCCCACTCAGGGAGAAAAAGCCGGGCACTCTCAAGTGTCAATCTGGAGAGACTGGAGGCAAACCAGTTCGGACAACCTCGTGCAGTTGCAGCAGGCGCGGCAACTCTCGGGAAAGCCGTTGCCGGTAAAGGGGTCAGATCCGGCGTCTTTCGTTTTTGCAGCAAAAACGAAAGATGCAGGATCTGACCCCTCTATCGGGTTAATCCTTCCCACCAGTCTCTGCTCCGGCCAGATCGCCCGCTTGACAGCCGAACGCCTGAACCGGAAAGAGATAGGCGGGGCTGTGTCCCGATTCGTAGCTTTGCCTCACACGGAAGGGTGCGGCAGTACGGGAGAGGCTTCTGTTGCCCTGTATACCCGCACGCTGCTGGGTTATCTGACTCATCCCATGGTGAAATGTGGATTGCTCCTGGAGCACGGCTGCGAGAAAACTCACAATGATTACATCCGCAGTCAAATGCGCGAGCACGGAATGGATCCGGCTCGTTTTGGATGGGCCAGCGTGCAACTGGACGGCGGAATCGACCGTGTCCAGCAAAAAATCGAGCAATGGTTCCGGGAAATAGGGGGACGTTCACCTGATTCGGTTCGGCAAAATCAGGTGAGTGCCCCCCTATTTCTCCGCCTGGCCTTGCTGTCCTCAGGTCCTGTGCCGCCGCCCGCAGTGGACGCCCTGGCTGAAGTCTCCTGTCTCATTGCCGGCGCCGGCGGAGCGCTGATCGTCCCTGAGAACAGTGAGCTGCTCTCCTCAGCCTATGTGGAACAGGTCCTGGCCGAGCGCCGGGTTGAGACGACTCTGGCTTACGGACAGAAGGCCGAATCGCCCGGCTTCTATGTCATGGAAGCGCCCACGAGGCACTGGGTGGAGACCCTGACCGGATTGGGCGCCACGGGAGTGGAACTCATGCTGGCATTCATCACGGAGCATCCCATGCAGGGAAATCCACTCGTTCCTCTCCTGCAGGTGACTGTCGAAGGAGAGTCGGCCGAAGCTTATCAGCGGGACCTCGATCTTGTGCTGGCCGCCGAGACGGCCTCCTGGACCGATCAGATTTTACAACTGATCAGCCGGGCGGCTTCAGGTCAGTATGTTCCCAGGGTCCAGGGCCAGGGAAATACGGATTTCCAATTTACGCGAGGGCCATTGGGGGTATCAACGTGAACGTTATCGATCGACTTCAAATTGAACGGCTCCGGCATATCCTGCCTGAGGGTTTCGGGCGCCCTTTCCCAAAGGGAGCTTTCGTCCGCCAGAAATTCGAGGGCCCCGAGATCCCGGACGTCGAGACTGTCGTCCGGGGGCAGCTCAAGCGGCCGCGGCTGCGTATTCAGCCGGGCATGCGGATCGCCGTGGGAGTCGGCTCCCGCGGTATCAGCTCTCTGGCCGGCATTGTCAAGACGGCCCTCGAGGAATTGAAGGCCCGCGGAGCCAAGCCCTTCATTATTCCGGCCATGGGCAGTCATGGTGGAGCCACGCCCGAAGGGCAAAGGCAGGTCCTGGCCAGTTATGGGATCACGGAAGAGAGCCTGGGCGTTCCCATCGAAGACTCCATGGAGGTGGTCGAGCTCGGACGCACAAAGGGCGATGTGCCCGTTTATTTCAGCAAAGCTGCTCTGCAGGCTGATGCCGTTCTTCCCATCTGCCGCATTAAGACCCATACGGCCTTTCACGGATCATACGAGAGCGGGACTTTGAAAATGCTGGCGATTGGATACGGGAAACATAAGGGCGCCGCCACGCTGCATTTACAGGGGTTGCATAGATTTCCGGAGTTGCTGCCGGAGATGGGCAAGGTCATTATGGAGAAGGCATCTGTCCTGTGCGCCCTGGCCTGCGTGGAGAATGCTCACGAAAAGCCGGCGCTGGTCGAGGTGTTGCTTCCCGAAGAGATCTGGGACCGTGAGCCGCAACTGTTGAAGAAGTCCAAGAAGTGGATGGGTCGCATCCTCTTCGACCAATTCGACCTGCTGGTCGTGGACGAGGTCGGCAAGAACATCAGCGGCGATGGAATGGATCCCAATGTCACCGGCCGTTTCGGACTGCCGTCGGTGAGCGGCGGCCCCCGAATTCAGAAGATTGTGGCCCTGGATATGACCAGGGAGAGTCATGGGAACGCCTGCGGCCTGGGGATGGCTGACATTACCACCCAGACTCTTGTGGAAAAGCTGGATTTCTTCGCCACCTACACCAACAGTATCACTTCAACGGTGCTGGTGATGTCCAGGCTGCCAGTGGTTATGCCGACTGCTGAGGACGCCATCGCGCTGGGCCTAGGGACCTGCAACGGCGTCACCCCTCCACAGGCCCGCGTCGTGCGCATCAACAACACGCTTGAGCTCGACCGCATCTGGATCTCCGACAGCCTGCTGCAGGAAGCCTCTAAACGCAGCGACTTCGAAATCCTCGACCCCGCGCCGCTCATGTCCGATGTTAACGTAGGGAACTCATGGAAACTCCGAAGCTAATTCCGGATGTCAAGAGCACGATTGCCGTAGCCAGCGGCAAGGGCGGAGTCGGAAAATCGACCGTCGCCGCCAACCTGGCCACCGCTCTGAGCCGGCTGGGCTCGAAAGTTGGATTGATGGACGCGGACGTCTACGGCCCCAGCATCCCGATTCTGATGGGCGCTCTGGAAGTGCCCCAGCACACGCAGCACACAATCATTCCTCCAGTGATGAACGGTGTCAAGCTGATCTCAATGGCCTACTTTCTTCCCAAGGACAAGGCCGTGATCTGGCGGGGACCAATGCTGCATAAGATGGTCCAGCAGTTTCTGGGACAGGTCGAATGGGGAGAACTGGATTACCTGGTCATCGACTTGCCTCCCGGGACCGGCGACATCCAACTGAGCCTTTGCCAGACCATCCCCCTGACCGGAGCAGTAATCGTATCCACTCCGCAGGACCTGGCTCTGGAGGTCGCTTCCAAAGCCATCGCCATGTTCAAACAGTTGAACACTCCTATTCTTGGAATAATCGAGAATATGAGCTACTACCAGTGCCCTCACTGCGGCGAGCGGGATGATCTTTTCGGACACGGCGGCGCCCGTAAGGCCGGCGAGAACCTGGGCTACCCTTTCCTGGGAGCAATTCCTTTGAGTTCGGAAATCCGCGCCCGCAGCGACCAGGGCCAGCCCGTGGTTTTGGACAGCGAGGAAAGCCCCTACAGCAAGGCTTACTACCAGATCGCGCGAGCGGTCGCCGATCAGGTGGCCGCAGCCACTCAGGCCGGCTCGGCTAACATCTCGATCGAGTAGGCCGGCATTCCTCGCACGGGCAAATCTCCCGCAGGTAGGCGAAGGAGTAAATCCCGCTGCTGTGCCGGTCGTTCCATTGGAACTGAATGGCGTAATGGCCCACCTGAGAAGCGCCAGTGGCACGGATAGGCTCCTGGCCCAGAATGCGCAGTGGATCGTCCTCGGATTTCACTTCGGGAGGCTTGTCGCGGCAGGTGGCGCAGGGACAACACCGGCGCAGGTAGCTATAACGATAGGTCGCCTGATGCCCATCGCTCCAGGTGATCGCCACACCACCCGGAGCGCTCAGCTTAATCGATGTCGGAACCGGATTCATTTTACCTTCCTTCTGTTTTAAGCCTCCAGCCTACAGCCTCCAGCCTAATTTAGCATTCCGGCCTTCCTCTGCTTTAATGAACCTATGGGCAAGAGTGTTTCCCGGAAGCTGATCGAGAGCCATCTCGAAAAGGGCAATCTCCAGGTTGGCGAAGAAATCGCCCTTCGGATAGACCAGACTCTGACCCAGGATGCCACGGGGACTTTGGTCATGCTGCAGCTTGAAGCGCTCGGACTGGACCGGGTCAGGACTGAGCTTTCCGCCCAGTACATCGACCACAACATCGTTCAGAACGATTTCAGAAATGCCGACGACCACATCTTCCTGCACAGCGCCTGTCGTCGCTTCGGCATCTGGTACAGCCGGCCGGGAAATGGTGTGAGCCATCCTGTCCACATGGAGCGCTTCGGCAAGCCGGGCAAGACCCTGGTGGGCTCCGACAGCCACACACCGGCAGCCGGCTCGCTGGGGATGCTGGCCATGGGGGCAGGAGGCCTGGAAGTGGCGCTGTGCATGTCCGGCCAGCCTCTTCACATGAGGATGCCCAGGATCTGGGGAGTGCGCCTGTCCGGTGAACTTCCGGACTGGGTCAGCGCCAAAGATGTCATCCTGGAAATGCTCAGGCGCCATGATGTAGGTGGAGCCGCCGGCAAAATCATCGAGTATTACGGCCCTGGACTGGGAAACCTCAGGGCCATGGACCGTCACGTAATTGCCAACATGGGCACGGAACTGGGCGCCACCACGACCGTTTTTCCGGCCGATCAGGAAGTGAAGAGATTTCTCGAGTCTCAGGAGAGGGGAAATGATTTTGCAGAAATACTCCCGGACGACGATGCCGAATACGATGAACACGAGGAAATCAATTTATCCGAACTGGAGCCGCTGGTCGCTCTGCCCAGCAGCCCCGGCAAGGTCGTGCCGGTCCGTGAGGTGGCGGGCAGGGAGATCTATCAATGCATGATCGGATCTTCGGCCAACCCTGGCCTGCGTGACTTTGCTGTCGCCGCCCTGATCATGGACGGCAAGCAAGTCCACCAGCAGGTTTCCCTGGATGTCAACCCAACGTCCCGGCAGATTCTGGAAAATCTGGAGGAGCTTGGTCTTTTGAGAAAGCTTATCCGTTCCGGGGCCAGGCTGCATCAGGCGGGATGCAACGGCTGCATCGGCATGGGGCAGGCTCCGGCCACGGGCAAGATCAGCCTGCGCACCGTGCCACGCAATTTCCCAGGGCGCTCCGGGACCAGAGAGGACCAGGTTTACCTGTGCAGCCCTGAAACGGCGGCTGCTTCGGCGCTTACCGGCAAAATTACAGATCCCCGCAGGCTCGATATGCCTTACCCCAGATTTGAGGAGCCTCAGAAAATCATGATCAACATTCAGATGCTGGTTCCTCCTGAGAAAGTGGAAATCGAGCTGGCCAAAGGTCCCAATATCAAGCCGCTCCCTGACTTTGAACCGCTTTCCCAGGCCCTGGACGGTCCCGTCCTCATCAAAGTCGCCGATGATATTTCAACAGACGAGATCATGCCGGCCGGCTCCAGCATTCTTCCGTACCGGAGCAACATACCGGAGATCAGCAGGTATGTGTTTTCGCAGGTGGACGAGGGCTACTATGACCGCGCCCTGGTGCATCAAAAGACCGGGCACTTTATTGTCGGAGGAGAGAATTACGGCCAGGGCTCCAGCCGCGAGCATGCCGCTATCGCTCCCCGTTATCTGGGCGTTAAGGCCGTCATTGCCAAAGGTTACGCAAGAATTCACCATCAGAACCTTGCCAATTTTGGAATCCCGCCCCTGATCTTCAGTGATCCGGAGGATTACGAGCGGATCGAAGTGCAAGACAATCTGGTGATCGAGCGAGTTCGTGAAGCGATTGAGACGGAAAAGCCAATCCAGGTGATCAATAAGACGAAGAACGTCCGCTTCCAGGTCGAGCACAGGATGAGCCCCCGTCAGATCGAAATGGTTTTGGCCGGAAGTGTGCTTAACGTAGTTCGTCACTCTTCTCATGAAGCCTAGATACTTCATCACTTGCATTTTCTTAGGCCTGGCTTGCTGTACCCTCCTCCCCGCTCAAAAATTCTACGCCGATGATCCCATTTGGGAGGTGCCGGAAATTCCTATCCCAAAACCCCAGGCGGTTGACAGGAGTGAAATTCTGGATTTCCTGGAGAACGAGTATCTGCGGGACTCCAAAGGGCCCCTACACCCGGCACAGAACGTCAACACCCTGGGAGAAGTGCCCGACTCAAGCTGGTTCACCAACCGGATCGGACTTCACCCCATGAGCATTGAGGAACTGGTGCGCGGCCCTGATCGGTCCGATGGCCCCGATATGTCATCCCCCTGGATTATCACCTCGCCCAAGATGGAAGGGGACACTCCCGGATTCGTGATCGAAGACGGCCGCGGCGACATCTACTTTCTGAAAATCGATCCTGCCGGCTATCCGCAGCTCACCACCTCGGCAGAGGTGATCGCAACCAAATTTTTCTACGCCTTTGGCTATCATGTCCCTGAGAACTATTTGGTGTTCATCCGGCCGGAAAATCTGCAAATCGGTCCCAAGACTGAAATTAAGACTCAGTCAGGGAAGACGCGAAAGATGAGACGGGAAGACCTCAACGGCATGCTCCAGAAGACCCCGCGCCTGGCGGATGGAAGCATTCAGGTAGTGGCCAGTTTGGCTGTCTCGGGTAAACCCCTCGGTGAATTCAAGTACTGGGGAGTCAGATCCGATGACCCCAATGACATCATTGCTCACCAGCATCACCGGGAACTTCGAGGCATGCGCGTTTTTGCCGCCTGGTTGAATCACGTTGACGCTGATGCTATGAACACGCTCGATACCTTCATCGGTGATGAGGAATCGGGCTTTGTCAGACACTACCTGTTAGATTTTGGATCCACGCTGGGCAGTGGTGGCCACATGCCGCAGATGCGGCGCTCGGGCCACGAGTCGATTGTTGAGTGGACTCCGATACTGAAGCGTGCCATCAGTTTTGGCATCTGGGAAGCCGAGTGGCAAAACATCGCTTATCCCGACTACCCTTCCATAGGGCATTTTGAAGCCCGGCACTTTAAGCCCGACGAGTGGAAGCCGCACTATGTGAATCCGGCTTTTTCACGGATGACTTTAAGCGATGCTCTATGGGCCACTCGTACGGTGATGAGGTTCAATGACCGCGTCATTCGGGCCCTGGTCGAAACCGGGCAACTGGTCGATGCACGGGCGGAAGAGTATCTGGTGGATACTCTGATTGAGCGGCGCGACAGGATCGTCCAGCACTACCTGTCTTTGACCAATCCGCTGGACGAGTTCAGAATATCGAACACTGGAAATCCGAACCTTTCCCTGGAATTCACCAACCTGGGATTGGCAGCGAAAGTGGGACCAGCCGGATCTTACCAGTACCAGTGGTTTCACTTCGACAACCAGCGCCAGGCCCTGGAACCGCTGGGCGCAAACGGAGATGGGGGAGTCGCGAAAAAAGCTCTTTCATCGACAACATCGATCCCATTCCCCAGCGCCAACTCCCCCTACCTGATGGTCCGCATCAGGATACTCGGACCCATTTCGGGCTGGAAAAAGAACGTGAACGTCTACATCCGCACCGATCCCACACCCATCATAGTTGGAATTGAGAGGGAAGAGTGAGTAAGCTGGTGGCGTGACCGGTGTCAGGTACCAGGTGTCAGGTGTCACGCGATGCTGATCGCTGCGGTTTACTCTATATCTTGTTTTTTCTTCGGCCTCCAGCCTCCAGCCTCCAGCCTCTTTGACGGCCAGACCCTCGCCAACTGGGAAATCACCAACTTCGGAGGCCAGGGCGCCGTGTACGTCGAAGACGGCGCCTTGATTCTAGAGCGAGGCGACTCCATGACGGGCGTCACGTGGTCAGGTGGCGAGTTGCCGATTGTGAATTATGAGATCGCGCTGGAGGCGGCGCGCCTGAGTGGAAATGATTTCTTCTGCGGCCTGACTTTCCCCGTAAACGAGTCAAACTGCAGCCTGATCATAGGCGGCTGGGGAGGGGGGCTGGTGGGACTTTCGAGTCTCGACGGTGCTGATGCCTCTGAAAACGAGACCATGCGGGTGATGAGCTTTCGGGAAGGCCAGTGGTATCGCATTCGCCTCAAGGTGACCGAGGGCAGGATCGAGGCGTGGATAGAGGATGAGAAGGTAGTGGATGTCGCAACCGAAGGCCGGCAGATCTCCATCCGGCCGGAAGTTTACCTCTCCCAACCGCTCGGATTCTCCACCTGGGTCACTACGGCGGCGCTCCGAAACATCCGAATGAAGCGGCTGGAGTAGGCCTGAGGCCTCAGGACTTCTTTTTAAACACCGACAGGTGCTCCCGGTAGGCCGAGCGAGTCGCGATAAAGTCGCGATGTTCCAGATTCAGCTCGCGGGCGATCTGTCGAATCACCCGGTCCTCCACCATGGAAATCGTCTCATCGGTTGACGATAATGCGAATAAACAGTTGAGCAGACTCAACTTCTGATCTCTGCCGGCGATCTTGTTGAATTCCCGGGTCACCAGAAAATCCTCGGTGCCGCCGAAAAGCTTATTCTGAGTCTTGGCAATTTGGACCACGATGATTGCCTGCTCCTCAGTCAGCCTGCCCGTCTCCATGACGATTCGCTCCATCTCGCGGGCCTCATCCTCAGTGATCTTCATATCGGCGTGAGCCACCCGGCTGAGTATGTAAGCGAAGGCCGCAATGTAGCGGGCGTTCTCGGGGTCGAGCGCGTCCAGTTTACGCGTAATCTTGCGGACGCTCTCCGTCTCTGCTGAAATCGCCTGATTCTCGCTCTCCCTGGGCTGCAGTCCTAAGAATCTAAGAAGAGACATGGGGTCATTCTAACACGCGGGTAGGGAGGGAAAAATTACCTGGGTGAGGCCTGAGGCTAGGCTTTAAAAAACCCGCAACCTCACAAAAAATGCGGGATCTTACTGAATAGGTCCAAGTTTTGCTGCAATCTCGGATGCCCAGTTTTTTCTCAGGCCTCAGGCCTCAAGCCTCAGGCCTTTAAAAGGAGGTCAACATGATGTTAGGTAGCAAACAGATCGCAGTCATTGCTTTAGCAGGGGTGATGGTCGTCGGGTTATGGATTTGGAGCACCAACGACGATCGCACGCCTGCCTGGTTTGAAAAAGAATACGGCTTGACCAATGCTTACTCCGAGGAAGTGCTCACTCCCGGAGGAGCGATGGAAGCCACTATCGTGCCGGTGACGCTGGCGGATGGACGCACGGCACAACTGGTCGTTCCCAAAGAACGTTCACAGGAGACGCTTTATCTGCGTGACTCCAATGGAGGGCTACATCCGGTCGTTTACGCTGATCAGGGCGTGAGCCGGGATGAATTCATCCGTTCGGAACCGGTGATCGTAGAGCCGCAGGCAGCCCCGGCTCGACGGGCGGCGCCCGCCACATCGAGCGCGCCGGCAAGAGTGGAAGAGGATGATAATAAGCGCTCCTGGGAGGAAGAGGTTCTGATCGTGGCTGGTAGCGCCGGCGCCGGCGCCGGAATCGGAGCCATCGCGGGAGGCAAGAAAGGAGCCGCCATTGGCGCCGCCTCCGGAGGTGTAGCGGGACTGATCTACGATCTGGCGACGAGAGATAAGGATAAAGATAACTAAATCCGTGCAATCCGTGGCTGACTACTTTACTCCACGGTCACGGACTTCGCGAGGTTTCGCGGCTGGTCTATTTCACAGCCGTTCTCGCGGGCGATGTAGTAGGCCAGAAGCTGCAGCGGGATGATGGTGAGCAGCGGCGAGAACAACTCGGCCGTGGCCGGAATTTCAATCACGTCCGTACACGCCCGGGCCAGGTCCTGATCGTCTTCGACTCCTAGGCCGATGATCGGACCGTTCCTCGCCTTGATCTGCTCGATATTGCTCATCATCTTTTCAAAGCTGCTATCACGGGGCGCCAGGCAAACCGATGGGAAGTTCTCGTCGATCAGCGCTATGGGACCATGCTTCATTTCCCCGGCCGCATAGGCTTCGGCGTGGAGATACGAGATTTCCTTGAGTTTCAGCGCCCCTTCGAGCGCAATCGGATAGTTGAGCTTGCGCCCGATATAGAGGAAATTCCGGTATCCGGCATAGCGCCGGGCAATCGCTTCGATTTCAGAAGATCTCTCGAGAATCTGCTCGATCTTATCCGGAATGGAGCACAGTTCCCGGATAAAAGCTTTTCCCTCATCGACCGAGGTCTGCTGATTACGCGCCAGAAGGAGCGTAATCAAGTAAAGGATAGCCAGTTGCGAGGTAAAGGCCTTGGTTGAAGCCACACCGATTTCCGGGCCGGCATGGTTGTAAACGCCCGCCAGGGTTTCCCGCGCGATACTGCTTCCCACCACATTGACAAGGCCCAGCACCGGGACTCCTTTTCGTTTAGCCTCCCGCAGAGCTGCCAATGTGTCCGCCGTTTCTCCGGACTGGCTGATGACCAGCACCACCGTTCCTTCCCGCAAATTGAGCCTGCGGTAACGAAACTCGGAAGCCATGTCCACTTCCACGCTGATGTTGGTGGCCGATTCCAGGATGTAGCGTCCCAGAAGTCCGGCATAGTAGGAGGTGCCGCAGGAGACGATGATCAGGTGGTTCATCTCCAGTAGCTGGTTCTGAACGCGCTCGAGTCCTCCCAGCTTGGAAATGCCGTCGGCTTCCAGCAGGCGTCCTCGGATGGCGTTTCGGACCGCTTCCGGCTGCTCGTGGATCTCCTTGAGCATGAAGTGAGGAAATCCCTGCTTTTCGGCAGCGTCAATATCCCAGTCCACGGTCTGAGTGCGGCGCGAAAGGTGTCCGGCATGAACATCGGTGATGTCGTAACCCTGGGGAGTTAGAGTAGCCACATCATTGTCTTCCAGATAGATGACTTGCTTGGTATGGCTGACCAGGGCGGAGACATCCGAGGCGGCGAAGATCTCGCCTTCTCCAATTCCCAGAATCAAAGGGCTGCTCCGGCGCGCGACCACGATTGTCTCCGGATGATCGGCTGAAATCACGCCCATCCCGAAAGTGCCTTCCACGCGCCGAAGCACGTTGATGACGGCCTCCTGCAGACTGCCGTTCAGGTTGTCCTCAATAAGATGCGCCAGGACCTCGCTGTCGGTTTCAGAGGCGAAAGTGTGTCCTTTAATCAGTAAATGGCTCTTCAGTTCCTGGTAATTTTCGATGATGCCGTTATGGACGACGAAAATCTGCTTCTTGCAGTCTCCATGGGGATGAGCGTTTTCCTCGGAGGGTTTACCGTGCGTGGCCCAGCGGGTATGCGCGATGCCTGCGCAGGCCCGCCACTGGACGCCGTTGAGGCGGGCTTCCAGCGCCTCGATCTTTCCCACAGCCCGGTGGCACTGCACTCCGCCGTTTTCAAAAATCGCCAGGCCGCTGGAGTCATATCCACGGTACTCCAGGCGATGCAGCCCTTCCAGCAGGACGGGTGCTGCCGGCCTGTTCCCCAGATAGCAGACGATCCCGCACATGTGTTCATCATACCAGTACCGGTGGGGGTCAGGATACTGAGTATGGGGTCAGATCTTGATAAAAATCGCGGATCGATTGCACCACGTGATCCTGCTGCTGCAGGGACAATTCCGGGTAGATCGGTAAGGCCAGGCTTTCTTTTGCCAGGCGCTCCGATACGGGGAAGTCTCCTTCCTTATATCCCAGGAATTCGAAGCACTTCTGCAAGTGAAGCGGGACAGGATAATAAATCGCGGTGGAAATGCGGCGCTGCTTCAAAAATTCCTGAAGCTGGTCCCGCTTGCTGCACTCAATGACGAACTGGTTGTAGACGTGCGTATTCCCCTCCTGCTCGCTGGGCAACTTGATCGTTTCTTCCAAACCGTAATTGCGGAACAGCTCGCGATAGCGAGCCGCGTTTTCACGCCTCTTATCCGACCAGCTTTCGAGACGCCGGAGCTTGGCCAGCAGCACCGCCGCATTGACCGTATCCAGACGGCTGTTGAAACCGACCACATGGTGGTAGTACTTGGGCGTGCCGCCGTGCACGCGCAGGATCTTCACTCTGGCGATGAAATCTTCATCATTGCTGACGATCATCCCTCCGTCCCCGATCCCGCCCAGGTTCTTGGATGGGAAAAAACTGAGGCAGGCGCAGCGGCCAAAGTTTCCGATGTTCATATCTTTTCCAGCGAGCCGCTGCCTGGCTCCAATGGCCTGGGCGGCGTCCTCGATCAGGTGGATGCCATGCCGTTGGGCCACTTCAATGAGCGGCTTCATGTCGGCGCACTGGCCAAACAGGTGCACGGGGATAAGTGCCTTGCTCCGAGCCGTGATTTGAACCTCGATTTGATCGGGCCGGATGTTGAAAGTCTCCTCATCGACATCCACGAAAACCGGCCTCGCCCCCACGTTGTGGATTGCTCCGGCCGTTGCAAAGAAGGTGTAGGGAGTAGTGATCACCTCGTCTCCAGGTCCGATATCGCAGGCCTTCAGGGCCAGCAGCAGGGCATCCGTCCCCGAGGCCACGGCTGCGGCTGAACTGGCCTGCACAAAAGCCGCAATCTGCGTTTCCAGTTCAGCTACCTGAGTTCCCAGGACAAAGTTAGTGGCGTCCAGAACCGAGGCAAGGGCGTCGTCGATATCCTCACGGAGACTTTCGGTTTGAGCTTTCAAATCCAAGAGAGGCACTTCGCAAATCATGGCAGAAATTATCCGGCAAAAAATTCCACAGTAAAAGAGGCATTGTGGAAAAGTTCCCCCGCGAAGGACCGAAGGGTCTAATGAGATTCGAATAGAGACAGCGTTTCTGCCCAGGGCATATCAGTTGCCTACAACATGCTACGAGGGGGTGAAATCCAATGGGTAAAGTCGACGCGCAAGTATTAAAGGAGGAGAGTCTTATGCAGCCGCTCCAGTCCGGAAGCCAGCTTCTTTTCGTTGATGATGAGAAAACCTTTCAGGAGTATGTTACTGAAAACCTTGGAGGGCACGGTTATGAGGTCATTACGGCGGATTACTGGCAGGAAGCAAAAAACCTGATTAGCGGCCAGAATATTAGACCGGACATCGTTTTTTATCGACCCCGCCCCCCCCAAACCCGCCGGCTCGACCTTCAGCAGGTCTGCTGGGAGGTTGATGAGATACCGCTGGTGGTGGTCTCCTCGGGACGTGATCCCCAGGAAATTGTGCAGGCGATCCGACTGGGAGCGACAGATTATCTCTGCAAACCCATAGCAGCCTGTGGTGAAAGTCCTGAGGGGTCGTGTTAGGGGCGCCGAGGGCTCGGATGCAAGGCGCGGCGACGCCGGCGATGCCGTTGCATCGTCCAGG
>JBOGJG010000181.1:0-35936 GCA_050747825.1 Acidobacteriota bacterium
GGCAAGCTCGCTTCGCTCGCGGTGGCGGGTGGCAGGTGGCGGGTGGCAAGCTCGCGTCGCTCGCGGTCAGTGGTCAGCGGTCAACGGTCAGTGGTCAGTGGTCAGCGGTCAGCGGTCAGTGGTCAGCGGTCAGCGGTCAGTGGTCTCCCGGGCGCGGACAATGAAGCGTTCCGGGGCGTTTCCCACGTAGTTAAACGGATAACACGTCACAAGAGTCAGGCTGGGATGCTCGGTTTGGTCGAGCACGTGAATTTCGTCCGGCTTCACTCGGGCTGTCCATTCGACGCGGTAACGAAATTCGCCTTCTCTAGTGGTTATTTCGATCACATCGTTTTCTTGAATGTCCTTAAGGGGACGAAAGAAGGTGTCTCGATGGCCTGCGATGCCGACGTTGCCGCTTCTTCCGGGGGCAGCCGTGCCGGGTATGTGTCCGGCCGCCCGGCGCAGCGTCTTGTTATCCACTCCTTCCCGGACCATGACGGAAAGATCCAGGCGGGGAACGCTGAGTCGGGCCAACAAGGGGAACTCTTGCGCCGCAAGGCCTTCCGCTTGAGCCGTGGTCCCATCAGCCAGCGTCTGCTGTTCCAGTTGATAGCTGGCGTACTTCTGATAGACGTAAGACTCGATATACACAAAGGCCACCCAGCCCAAGGCTATAATAGCGGCCACCCAGAGACACCGCTCAATCCAGCGTAGGCGCTTTTTCCTCTTTGTCATGAGTTGACCACGGACCCGGCTCGCTGTGCTCGCCAACTGATCACTGAGCGGTTCGAAGAGGGTCAGCGGTCAGCCGGTCAGCAGGCGTGGGCTGGCCCGTCGCAGGTAAAGTGTCTTCCTGAGCAGCGAGATCATTCCTGTCCGAACTGGTCATACCTCCTTTTCGGAATGGTTCCGAGATTGATTTTTTTTCACCAGACACAACTCCAAGCAAATTCTATGCCTGTAAAAATTCCTCTCCTACTGTCCTATCATTGTTTCACGGTTATGGATGAGCGTTGCTTCGTAAACCTTCTTAGCGTAGCCATTCTGGGGAGAAGCGCCATAGAGGAGCAGACGGTCTACGGTGCCATGACCTCTGTTCCAGGAGTAAAGAGCCAGGGCAAGATTGCCCTCATATTTCTTCAGCAGATAATGAAAGTGTTTGAATGAGTAGGAAATATTGGTTTCGGCGTCCAGCAGGTCTTCTGCCGTCACCTCTCCGTAATCACGGGCAGTTGAAGTCCATATCTGAGTCAGCCCCCGAGCTTCTCCGCCATCTCCGATGGCTTTAGGGTCGCCTTTGGACTCCGCATAAATGACCGAAAGCATGATGTAGGTCATAAATTCCGGAGTCCGGAGCAGTCTCCATTCAGACCCGCCGGCCTTGAGGTATTCTCGGGAGTAATGGTCAACCAGGGTGACAATCATGGGGTCCATTGAGAACTCCATCGCCAACCCGTTGATATATTTCAAGTGCTGATTTTCTCTGGTGAGGGTGAGGTTCTGCACCTGTAACTCACTCAGCTTCGTCGCTAGTTGCTGGCCACTCTCGCTGAATGCCGACGAGCCTCCCAGGAAACCCACTAGCAAGCCAACTACTAGCAAAGCTAACTTCAGCATTTTTGCTTTTACCATCGGATCTCTCCTTCCTTTGCGGCATAGCTGCCAAAGAATTACGTCTTCTCCGTAGCGCATCATCCGTAGCGCCTCAATAGTTTTCTAATAGTGCCTCCTGCATAAAGGTACCTCTGAGACTGACAGTTGGGCTTCTTAAGTTTTCATGTGGTGAGTAATTTCATCATATCACCGAAAAAGGGGGTTGATAAGCACGCGGTTAGGAATTGAGCTAAAAATCATTTTACAAGCCAGCTATGACACTTATTACAAGTGAAACACAAATCACGAAATCCAATCTTATAAATTGATGCGAGCAGTACGACAAGCAACGGCCTATGCTTCTTTGCTGGCGCTGTCTCTGGGGCTTTTGTTCGGTCAAACAGGCGCCAGGGTTGAGCGCGACATGGTGTATTCAGAGACGGGGAGCAGGTCGCTCAAGCTGGATCTCTATTTACCTGCGGGGGCGCCAGGGCAGGGAGCGTTGCCGGTGATCGTTTGGATCCATGGCGGCGGCTGGGTGAGCGGCCATAAGGATCAAACACCTGCTGTCCGGATGATTGAGCAAGGCTATGCCGTGGCCAGCATCGAATACCGTTTTCTCACTGAAGCGGTCTTTCCAGCTCAAATTCATGATGCCAAAGCGGCCGTACGCTGGCTGCGCGCTCATGCAGACCAGTACAACCTGGATCCGGATCGGATCGGCGCTTGGGGAGCTTCAGCAGGCGGGCACCTGGCTGCTATGTTGGGAACATCGGCAGGGGTAGAGGAACTGGAGGGTCCGGGAGACAATCTCGAGTATTCGAGTCGAGTTCAGGCGGTGGTTGACTTCTACGGGCCGATCGATGTGCTGCAGATGTATCCCGCCTTGGGCTCCCTGCGGGAGACCATGCTGCGGGTTTTTCCCGAGCTGTCTGCGGCCAGTCCGCTTAACTATGTCTCTCCGGATGATGCCCCTTTTCTCATTGTGCACGGAGATAGGGACGAGTTGGTGCCGGTCAGCCAGAGCGAGCTGCTGGCGGAATCGCTCGAGAAGGCAGGTGTTGAGGTGCGCCTGGAGATTGTCGAAGGTGCAGGGCACTCGCTGCACGGAGCTGGAATCGAGCGCATTGTGGATGAGTTCTTTGCCAGGTATCTGCAGCGCATGGGCCCCAATGCCTGCCGGGAGCGGCCCTGATCGGGGTTTGTGCTAAACTCCACCCTCGTATGCGGCATTTCGAAGCAAACCTGCGGGAGCGCAGGCTGGAAGATCTGGTTGAAGGGGAGCATTACTATATCAATGAGCGCGCTCTCCTCGTCTTCACCCGGCTCTATCATCTGGAACGCGGACACTGTTGTGGGAAGGCATGCCGCCACTGTCCCTACGATCCGCCCTACCTGTTCGGCAACACCACCAAAGCCGACCTGTCATAATTGTCCCGAACAGGGAAAAATTCCTCTTGGCGCCAACCTATATAGGTCAAATTCGTAGGCTGTAGCTGGGAAGATTCCTACACGATTAATCGGTGTTTTGCCGATAGAACCTGCCTTTCTCCTGCACTGGCATAGTGATTGCTTGTGTTCGATTCACCTATGAAACTTCAACGGGCGGCTATCGAGGCGGGACGGCTGTGCGGATGAGGAAAGGGGAAAACTGAAAGGAAAAACCAGGTCATCTGAAAGGAAAAACCAGGTCATAAGGAGGAAATCATGAAGAACTTTTCGAGAAAACACTTACTGTCAGCCTTTCTGTCTATCGGACTTGTGGTCCTGCCGGTCCATGCTCAACATGACAGCGACAGGTCACGGTCTGACAGCCAGGAAGAAGTAGCTGCGATGAACGCGGAGCCTTTCTCCGCTGAGGCAGAAATGTCTGCGCGCCAGTTTACAGAAGGTCAGGAGTATGAGGTCGAAGGTATCGTCATGCGAAGCCAGGCTGACACTTTTTTTGTTCGCGACCAACAGGGCTTTCGCATGGAAGTGATGCTTCAGGACGATACGGAAATCAAAGAGGACAAGTCCAATCCATTTCGAGGCGCCAAGAAGTATTCGCAAAACGATTTGCTTCCGGGACTGATGGTGAAGGTCGAAGGCTGGGGGGACACTTCCGGCAGACTGATGGCAGAAGAGGTGGAGTTCACTCAGAACGCTCTCAAGGTTGCTCAGGCCGTCAATTCACGTGTCCATCCGGTTGAAGGACGACTGCACGAAGCCGAAGACCGGTTGACGCAGAGCGAGCAGAATGCCCAGCATGTGTCGGGTCAGATGGAGGAACTCGCCGAGGTTTCCAATCTGGCGCGAGGCGGGGCCAGAGCTGCCCAGCAAACGGCCGACACTGCGGTTGTCGGAGTGAGAAGGACCAATGACCGCGTCACCTCGCTGGATGAATTTGATGTGACTACTGAGGCTACCGTCCACTTTAAAGTGGCCAGCTTTAAGCTCTTGCCTGAAGCTAGGGCGGCTCTCGATGAATTGGTCATGCAAGCCCAGGATAAGGACGGTTACATCCTGGAGGTGACCGGTCATGCTTCGGCTGACGGCAACGAGGCCTTCAATCGTCGGCTCAGTGAAAGCCGCGCCGACGCGGTGGTCCAGTACCTGGCAGAGAAGGGCATTCCGCTTCGCCGAATCACCGTACCCATTGGATTCGGGGAAGGACATCCCGTGGCTAATAACGACACTCGCCAGGGACGTGAGGAGAACCGCCGCGTCGAAGTGAAGATGCTGGTCAATCGTGGCCTGACGGAGTCAGTGGAACTGGAGTCAGCGGAAACGCAGAGTGGAGGAGCCGATGCGAGCTTGGCCACACCGGCTTCTTACTCTCCAGAGTAACTGCTTTGAGGCTGTAGGCTTGAGGCTGTAGGCTGTAGGCAAAGCCTACCTAAAGAAGTTTTTAGCCTGCAGCCTGCAGTCTACAGCCTCAAGCCTAAATGCATGGAGCAGCCGGTCGATGCACGCCTGGACCAAATTGCCTATCTGCTGGACCGGTCCATTCGAATACCGGGTACGAATATCCGCTTCGGCCTGGATCCGATTCTGGGTCTGCTTTTCCCGGTCTTTGGGGATGCTGTCACCAGTGTGGTCTCAGCTTACATTGTGCTGGCTTCGGTACGCCTCGGCTTGCCCAAGATCATAGTGGCCCGCATGGTATTCAATATTGCGCTGGACTATCTCCTCGGGTTTATCCCCCTACTGGGAGATCTCTTGGATTTTGCCTGGAAGGCAAACGATAAGAATATGCGCCTCTTGAGGCGACATGTGAGCGAGAAGGACCGCTCATTCTGGAGTGACTGGGCCTGGGTGTTTTTTCTTCTGGCCGGATTAGCCGTTCTGATTATAGGAGGTCTGCTGGCGGTGGCGGCGCTTGCGAGTGCGGTATGGGGCCACGGATTGCACGGATAAAAATCTGCGTTAATCCGTGAAATCCGTGGCGTAAACCTTACCAGCGGCGATCGTTGTATCCGCGCCCGCGGTAACCACCGCCAGCGCCTTCGCCGCCGCCGCCACGGTTGAATCCGCCCCGGCCGCCGCCGCTGCGTTCTTCGCGAGGCCTGGCTTCATTGACGGTCAGATTGCGGCCATCAATTTCCTTGCCGTTAAATTCCTTAATGGCGCGCTCGCCCTCTTCCTGAGTGGCCATCTCGACGAACCCGAACCCACGGGAGCGTCCCGTGTGCCGATCCGTAACCACCGTAGCCGATTCAACCGTGCCTGCCTGCTCGAAGAGAGTCTGCAAGTCCTGATTGGAGGTCTTGAAGGATAGGTTTCCTACATAAAGTTTCATAGCCATGACAAATTTTCCTCTCCTAAATGAGGATTAAAAGAGAAGCTCGAATCAGGCTTCGTTTAACGGTGGCGTAACGGTGGCGGCGAAGTCTCTGTTCCCATGCTCTAATGAGCGCTTCTGCACATTTCCTACAATACCTGCTCTCTAACTATCCCTAACATGCCACCGCCAAACCTAAACTTACGGTCACCTTGCGGGGCTAATCACCGTTGATTAGCGAGAGAAGGACACAGAATCAATAATACAATAGTGAATAGTGAAGGGAATAGTGAATAGTGTCACGGTCCCGGCAAAGTCGCGACCCTGGTGAATAGTGAGTCAACGAATTATCGAATGGCGCCCACTTTTCACGAGTGACTCAGAAATTGAAGACAGACTTCGTTGGCCAGCAGCTGGCCGCGGCGGCTCAGGGTCAGCCGGTCTCCGTCATTGTTCAGAAGTTCTTCTTGCGTGAGGAATCGCAGCGTATCGGCAAAGAGCCGGGGCATTTCGCAGTTGTATTTTTGAGAGAGGGCGTTCATCGAGAGACCCTCTCTGGTTCTCAGGCGCAGCATGATCTCTTCAGCCAGGGCAGTCTGTCCATGCAGCCTCTCCTCAGTGGCGTGGGGAATGCTTTCTGACGCGGCGTGCGCGGCGTACTCGTGCCAGTTGCCGGTATTGGACCATCGCAGGCCGGAAATATAGGAAGCTGCGCTCACGCCAAAGCCGAGGTATGGCTCGTTGCGCCAGTAGATCAGATTGTGAGCGCACTCATATCCGGGGCGGGCAAAGTTGGAGATCTCATATTGCCCGTAGCCCGCCTCTGCCGTGAGGTCCAGAGCTAACTCGTACATATCGGCCGACAGATCTTCGCCGGCCTCCTGTAACTGACCCCGGGAGTGCCGTCTCCCGAATTCGGTATTCGGCTCAATCGTCAGGTTGTAAAGGGAAAGGTGCTCAGGGGCAAGGGCAAGGGCCTGACTAAGATCGGCTTCCCACTCGAGGAGATCCTGATGAGGCAGAGCAAAGATCAGATCCAGATTGATGTTCTCAAAGCCGGCCTGCCGTGCTGCCCTGTAGGCCTGGAGCGCTTCGCCGGAGTCATGTATTCGGCCCAAGGCCTTCAGATGATGATCGTGAAAGGACTGCACGCCCAGGCTGATCCGGTTGAATCCAAGAGCTCGGATAGCCTCGAGGGCTTCTCGATTGACAGTCCCTGGATTGCACTCGATCGTCCATTCCGCGCCCGGCGTGATGGCGAAGGTTTCGCAGAGCGCGTCCACCAGTGCCGTCAGTTCGTCGATGCTTAGTTCCGAGGGGGTGCCGCCTCCAAAAAAGACAGTCCGGCCACCCTGGCCGCGCCAGGAAGACTTCCGGATCTCCTGTTCGAGCGCATGAAGATGTTCGTGTCTCATCTCGACGCCGGCCGGCCCTGAATTGAAATCGCAATAAAAACACTTGCGCACGCAAAACGGAATGTGTACGTAAAGGCCGAGTTCCAATATTTCTGGTTTCTCAAACATCGGATTTTTCATAGCGGCCGTTCAGGCAGAGCCTGACCTGACTCGGACGACCGCTCTACTCGTTGCCGACACGCAGCACGCTCAAGAACGCCTCCTGCGGGATCTCGACCTGCCCGATAGCCTTCATGCGGCGCTTTCCCTCCTTCTGCTTTTCCAGAAGTTTTCGCTTTCGAGTGACGTCCCCGCCGTAACATTTGGCCAGCACGTTCTTACGCATGGCCCGGACGCTTTCGGCGGCAATGACCCTGGAGCCCAGTGCCGCCTGAATGCGAATTTCGAACATCTGTCGCGGCAGAACTTCCTTTAGCCGCTCCGTCAGAGCCTTACCGCGAGAGTACGCTTTATCCTTGTGGGTAATGAAGCTCAGGGCGTCCACCGGCTCCCCATTGATCTTGATGTCCAGCTTGACCAGTCTTCCTTCCCGGTAGCCTAGGAAGTCATAGTCAAACGAGGCATAGCCGCGTGTGCGGCTCTTAAGAGCATCGAAGAAATCCATCAGGATTTCCGCCAGCGGCAGCTCAAACGTGATAACCACGCGATCTTTTCCGCTGTATTCCATGGAGCGGAAGGTGCCGCGGCGCTCCGTGCACAGGTCCATGCAGGCGCCAATATAATTAGAGGGCGCCATAAGGGTGGCCAGGACGTAAGGCTCTTCCACTTTTTCAATGCGTGCAGTGTTGGGCCACATGGCCGGATTGTCGATAAGCACGACCGAGCCATCCGTGAGGACGAGTTGGTAGACCACTGAAGGGCTGGTGGCTAAGAGTTCGATATTGAATTCTCGCTCCACGCGTTCCTGAATAATCTCACTGTGGAGCAGGCCCAGAAACCCGCAGCGGAAGCCGAACCCCAGGGCCGCCGAAGTTTCCGGCTCAAAGGTCAGAGCAGCGTCGTTGAGCTGCAGGCGGGAGAGCGCCTCTCGGAGCTCCGGAAACTGGTCGCTGTCCACCGGGTAAAGCCCACAAAACACCATGGGCTTAGCCTTCTTGTAACCGGGGAGCGGTTCGGGAGTTGGACGTTCGGCGTCAGTCATAGTATCGCCTACCCGGCAATCGCCGATCTCCTTAATGCTGGCGTGGACGAAACCTACCTGTCCGGCCCGTAAGGATTCCGCGGACTTCATTTCGGGAGCGAAGACGCCGACTCCGTTGACCTCAGCCTCGCGTCCGGATGCCATCATGCGCACGCGCATGCCTGATTTGACGGTCCCGTCCATGATCCGGACGTAAGCTATAATGCCCAAATAGGGATCGAAGTGGCTGTCGAAGATTAAGGCGCGAAGGGGCGCATTCGAATCACCTTGAGGAGGAGGCACGCGCTGAATGACCGCTTCCATTATTTCCTCAATGCCCAGACCCTGCTTGGCGCTGGCCAGCAGGCATTCGGAGCCTTCGATGAGGAGCGTCTCTTCGATTTCGTGTCTGACCCGCTCCGGGTCGGCGGCCGGCAAATCGATCTTGTTGATGACCGGGACTAGCGTGAGCTTGTGGTTCAAAGCCAGGTTGACGTTAGCCAGAGTCTGGGCTTCAACGCCCTGCGCCGCATCCACCACCAAAAGAGCGCCTTCGCAGGCCGCCAGACTGCGCGACACCTCATAAGTGAAGTCCACGTGGCCCGGTGTATCGATCAGGTTGAACTCGTACAGCTCTCCATTCCTGGCCGGATAATAGATCCGCACGGCGGCCATCTTGATCGTGATGCCGCGCTCGCGCTCCAGGTCCATCTTGTCCAGGAGCTGCTGGCGCATCTGCCGGCTCTCGACAGTCCCCGTCGTTTCGAGCAGGCGGTCGGCCAGCGTCGATTTGCCGTGATCTATGTGGGCGATTATGCAGAAATTGCGGGTGTGCGCCTGATCAACAGCGCACGGCTTGGGAGATCGCTCAGTCTTTAAGCTCATGGGACAAAAAGCTCAATATATCACTGTATTCTTCGATCTGTTTGGAGGTCGGCTTTCCGGAGCCGTGCCCGGCGCGAGTGTCAATGCGAATCAGAATTGGCTCATCGTTCCCCTGAGCTGGCTGAAGGGCCGCTGCGAATTTGTAGCTGTGAGCGGGCACCACCCGGTCGTCATGGTCGGCCGTGGTAATCAGAGTGGACGGGTAATGTGTACCTGGCGTGATGTTGTGGTAGGGCGAATAGGCGTAGAGAGCCTTGAACTCCTCCGCGTCTTGCGCAGAGCCGTAGTCGGAAACCCAGGCCCAGCCGATAGTGAACTCGTTGAAGCGCAGCATGTCGAGCACGCCCACCCCCACAATAGCCGCTCCGAAGAGATCCGGCCGCTGGGTAATGCAGGCGCCGACCAGCAGGCCTCCGTTGCTGCGCCCCATGATGGATAACTTCGAGTTGGAGGTGTACTGATTCTCGATCAGCCATTCGCCGGCTGCGATGAAGTCATCAAAGACATTTTGTTTGTTGACTTTCATGCCGGCCTGGTGCCATTCCTCACCGTACTCGCCGCCACCCCGGATGTTCGCCAGGGCGAAGACTCCGCCTCTCTCCATCCAGACCAGATTAGTCACGGAGAAGGAGGGCTTCTGGGCGATGTTGAAGCCGCCGTACCCGTAAAGCAGCGTCGGATTATTGCCGTCCAGCTCGAGACCTTTTTTATGGGTGATAAACATGGGCACGCGAGTGCCATCCTTACTCTCGTAAAAGATCTGGCGGGTTTCGTAATCGGCTGGATTGAAATCCACCTGTGGCCGGCGAAATAACTCGCTCCTGCCCGTCTCTACATCGTAACGGTAGACTGCAGGAGGGGTGATGAAACTGGTGAAAGAGTAAAAAGCTTCGCTGTCATGCGGATCCCCACTGAAGCCACTGGCGGTCCCGAGTCCGGGAAGATCCAACGCTCGCAGCATCTGCCCGTTCAGATCGAAGACCTTCACCTGACTGTGGGCATCCTTCAGATAAGAGGCCACAAACTTACGGCTGAGCAGATCCACGCTCACCAGAGTCTCTTCAGCCTGCGGGATCAGTTCCTTCCAGTGATCCCGGCCGGGATTGTTGCTGTCTATAGCGATGACCCGGCGGCGTGGAGCGTCCAGATCGGTCAAAAACCAGAATACCGGTCCCGTGTTGCCAATGAAATAGTAGCCAGCGTCAAAATCGGTGAGCAGTTCGACCACTTCCGGTTCGGGCCGCCTGAGATCCTGATAGAAAAGCCGGTTTCGCTCGTCAGTCCCCTCCCAAACGTGGATAACCAGGTAATTTCCGTCATCCGTGACCGACGCGTCGAACCCCCACTTCTTCTGGTCGGGACGGTGATAGACCAGTTGGTCTTCAGACTGAGGGGCGCCGATTCGATGGTAGTAAACCTTCTGAAAATAGTTGGCTTCCTCAAGCTGCTCTCCATCCGTGGGTGCGTCGTAACGGCTGTAGTAAAAGCCTTTGTTGTCATGTGTCCAGGAGACCGTGGAGAATTTGACCCATTTCAGATGATCAGACAGATCCTGGCCCGTCTCGACGTTGCGCACTTTCCATTCCTGCCAGTCAGAGCCGGCGCTCGCGATGCCGTAAGCGAAAAGCCTTCCGTCCTCACTGACCTGATAATCCGTCAGAGCTACTGTCCCGTCTTCCGACAGCAAGTTGGGGTCCAGGAGAACCTCGGGCTGATCTGCCAGGTTCTTCATGGTGTAAATGACGCTCTGATTTTGCAGGCCGTCATTTTTGGAAAAGAAATAGCGGCCTGCCTGTTTCTCAGGGACGCCAAATTTTTCGTAATCCCACAGTTCGGTCATGCGGGAACGGATCTCGTCGCGCACGGGAATCGATTCCAGGTACGAGAAAGTCACTTTGTTCTGAGCCTCTATCCAGTCCCGAGTCTCGGCCGAATCCAGATCTTCCAGCCAGCGGTAAGGGTCCGCCACTTCGGCGCCGTGATAGACGTCCACGTGATCGACTCTCCTGCTTTGGGGGTAATCCAGGGCTTCATCCGAAGATGCAGCCTGCAAGCCTGCGGCCAGCGCAAAAAGCGTCGAAAGTGTTCTGATTTGCATATGCTTCCTATTTTGGATCGGTATCCCGTAAGAGTGATTTCCAGAGGAAGAGTTGTATAGAATAGGGAACAACTATGTCAAAAATAAGGCATTATACGCTTGGATTGATTGGCCCGGCAATGGCGTCATTGCTGCTGGCTGTGGGCTGTACGGGTGATCTCCTCCAAGAGGAAGCTCCCGGGCAGAGCTTTTCAGTCCAAGATCCTCATTCATTTGCGCGGCCGCAGGAAGTCGCGGTCGAGCACCTGCACCTGGATGTCGCGCTGGATTTTGAGAAGAAGCAAATTTCCGGCAAGGCGAGTTTGCAGGTTGAAAACAGGACGCAAGCCGAAGAGTTGTACCTGGATTCCAATCATCTGTCGATAGAGCGAGTCACTCTGGGAGAGGACGAGACGGAAACATCGTTTCGTCTGGGCCGGCAGGTGGAATTTCTGGGGCAGCCGCTGATCGTGGACATTCAGCCGGCTACCGAACTGGTCCATATCTACTATTCCACGGCCCCGGATGCTGCAGCCTTACAGTGGCTTGCTCCTGAGCAAACCGCCGGTGGCAGGCATCCCTTCCTGTTTACGCAGTCACAAGCCATCCTGGCCCGTACCTGGATCCCCTGTCAGGACACACCTGGCGTGCGCATGACTTACAGCGCCGCCGTGAGAGTGCCTCCCGACCTGATGGCGATCATGAGCGCCGAAAACGGGACCAGCAAGAATCCGGACGGCCTTTACCAGTTTGAGATGCCCCAGCCGATCCCTTCCTATCTGCTGGCTCTGGCAGTCGGTGATATCGAATTCCGTCCGCTGGGCGAGCGTAGTGGTGTATATGCCGAGCCGCTGGTGGTTGAGAAGGCGGCCTGGGAGTTTGCCGATACAGAAAAGATGATGGCTGCGGCGGAAGAACTTTATGGCCCCTACCGCTGGGAGAGATATGACATCATCGTCCTGCCGCCCAGCTTTCCCTTCGGAGGTATGGAGAATCCCCGTCTGACCTTCGCCACGCCGACGATTCTGGCCGGTGACCGCTCCCTGGTTTCGCTGATCGCGCATGAGCTGGCCCACTCCTGGTCGGGGAACCTCGTGACCAACGCCAATTGGGATGACTTTTGGCTGAACGAGGGATTTACGACCTACTTCGAACATCGGATCATGGAGGCGGTATACGGAACCGAGTATGAGCAAATGCTGGCTGTGCTTTCGCTTCGAAGTCTGCGCAAAACCGTCGAGGACCTGGGTTACGATCATCCTGACACTCGCCTGCACCTGGATCTGGCCGGCCGCGATCCGGATCAGGCGATAACTCCAATCGCCTACGAAAAGGGCCATTTCTTTCTGCGCATGCTAGAGTCTCACTTTGGCCGGGAGCGGTGGGACGGTTTCCTGCGCGAGTACTTCGATGAGTTTGCCTTTGAAGCAATGAGCAGCGCCCGCTTTCTGGCTTATCTGGAGGAAAAACTATTCGAAGGAGAGGAAGCTGTAAAGGAACAGCTTCAGATCGAAAGCTGGATTTACCAGCCCGGACTGCCTGACAATCACCCCAGGGTTCAGTCGGCCGCTCTGGAGCAGGTGGACGAGCAGCTTAACGCCTTTCTGGCCGGAACTTCGGCAGCAGAGCTGCACACTGAGAACTGGACCACGCAGCACTGGCTGCATCTGCTGAACAACTTGCCGGCCAGCTTGACTCGGGAGCAGATGGCCGAGTTGGACGAGGCTTTTCGTTTCACTGAGAGCGGGAACTCTGAAATTCTGTATGAGTGGCTGCTGCATGCCATTGCTCATGAATACGAGCCGTCCTATCCGGCCCTGGAGGGCTTTCTCACACGGCAGGGACGGCGGAAATTTCTGCAACCGCTTTATGCCCGGATGGCTGAGACTCCCGGAGGTCTGCTCATGGCGCGCCGGATCTACAGCATGGCGCGCCCGACTTATCACCCGCTGTCGCAGGGTACGATCGATGAGATCCTGAAGTGGGATGGGGCGTAGCATGTCCAGGGGCCGCTCCCTTACGGTTCCGGCTCGGTTAGCAGCCTGGGTAAAAGTCCTGAGGGACCGTGCGCCAGGGAAGTGGCGGCGGCAATCCCCTGGCGCCCTTTGGGTTAGGGGCGGCGAGGACCCGTCTGCGGCGTTGCGGCTCCTGGACGATGCAAGGGCATCGCCGGCCTCGCCGGGCCTTGCATCCGAGCCCTCGGCGCCTCTAACACGACCCCTCAGGACTTTTACCACAGGCTGTTAGTAGTGGCAAAATCAAACAGAGCCACGACCGTAAGGGAGTGGCCCCTGGAGTAAACATCATGAAGCCAACTAGAAACCTCTTTTTACTATTAGCGATTTCGGCATTTGCTCATTCCGCCGCGCCGGCCCAGGCGCCGTATTCTCAGGCCGAGGACGAAAGGATACTAAAACTTTACGAAGGTCTGCGGGTAGCTGATGTCTCGGACGGAATGGACGTTGCCGGCCTCCCCGACATTGGCCTGATGGATCCCCGGATAACGCCTCTATGGCGTGACCTGGAAGATTTCAAGCACCAGTTTCGCGGCATTGCCGTCACTGCACGCTATGTCCCTACCAATAGGGGCGTCCAAACCATGTCTCCCGAAGAGTTCAAGGAATGGGAAGGAAAATGGTACAGCCAGCTTTCGCCCGAGTCTTTCGTCCCGCTGCTCAGACCCGGCTCGGCCATCGTGATTGATGATGCCGGAAGCGGCGATACGGGTACCATCGGCTCCAACAACTCGTTGTTCTGGAAGAGTAAGGGAGCGGTTGGCATAGTGACAAGCGGCGGAGCGCGGGATACAGACGAGATCATTAAGGAGGAAATTCCGCTTTATTTTTCGGGCGTCGGCCGGGGGATTCGTCCCGGGAGAAATGAACTCGAATCTGTCAACGAACCTGTCATGGTGGGAGGAGTACTAGTCCGACCCGGTGACATCGTCGTAGCCGATGGAGACGGCGTGATCATAGTTCCCCGCGGGAAAGCCGAAGCTGTAGCCAAAGCCGCACGCGAAGTCCTAGAATCCGACAAGGCAGGCCGTCGCAGGCTCTACGAGCAGCTCGGGATGCCGCTGGATAAGACGGTGGAGCCGTAAGCCGGCCGGCCGATCCTGTCCTGGCTACGGGCCGCAAATAGTGCAAGGATGAGAATACTTATTGGGCTAGGAATCTTCGTTATTACAATAGTGTTTGCATATATCTGGGCGAACTGCGGGTAGCCTGCGATGCCGCTGATTGAAGACCCCATGGCCGTGTTCGCCTTCAGCGCGGCCACCTGTGCGGTCGTTTTCTGGAGCTCCAGCCGCTCGTGGGCCCGGCCTTTCTACAAGATCATCCCTTCCATAATCCTGATCTACTACCTTCCCACGCTGGCCAGCACTTTTGGACTGATCCCCGCGGCTTCCCCAACCTATGAGTGGATGGCCAATTACCTGCTTCCCTTCAGCCTTTTCATTCTGATGATTACCATTGATATCCCCACCATCCTGAAGATCGGACCCAAGGCCATCATTATGATGCTGGCGGGCACGCTGGGAGTGGTCATAGGAGCGCCGATAACCTTTCTGATATTTGAGTCCTGGCTGCCTGCTGATGCCTGGAAGGGAATGGCCGCCCTTTCCGGGAGCTGGATCGGCGGCGGGGCAAATTTCGCCGCGGTTAAGGAGGCTGTTGATGCGCCGGACACCATCATTGGACCTATCATCATCGTAGACACGGCCGTGGGGTACACCTGGATGGGAGTGCTGCTCTTTTTGGCCAATCACCAACGGGTCATCGATCGCTGGAGCAGAGCAAGCGCCGCCCTGATAGAGGACCTCAACCGGCGTCTCCACTACTTCCAGGAAGCTCGAATGAAGCCGATCACGCTGCCTGACACCTTCATCATTGTAGCCGTCGGTTTCATCGGGGCCGTGATCTGCCGCGAGCTGGGCGCCGCGGTGCACGCTGCCACGCATCCACTTTTGCTCGACAGCGCGCCACTGGTAGCCTCGATCTTTTCGCCATTTACCTGGCTGGTCATCCTGATTTCTACTCTCGGCATTCTGCTTTCCTTTACGCGTCTTCGCCAGATTGACAACGCCGGCGCTTCCAAGCTCGGCTATGCCGCCCTTTATCTCTTTCTGACCTCGATTGGGGCCCAGGCCAATCTGGCAGGTATCCTGGCCGCTCCGGTGCTCTTGCTGGTGGGAACGGTCTGGATTCTAGTGCACGTTGCTTTTCTTTTTATCGCCGCTCGCCTGATCAAGGCTCCCATGTTCCTTATTGCCGTAGGCAGCCAGGCTAACATCGGGGGCGCCGCCAGCGCCCCCATCGTGGCGGCCGCTTATTACGAGGCGCTGGCGCCGGTCGGGCTGCTCATGGCCATTCTCGGCTACCTGCTGGGCAACTACGCCGGTCTCTTCTGCGCCTTCCTGCTGCGGCTGGTCAGCCAGTGAGCCGTAACTGGTGGGCCATGAATAGGATACAATATACGTTTGAGAAAAAGGTCGCATGTCAAGACTGATTGAAGACTATGGAATGATCGGAGACTGCCTGTCCGCCGCTCTGGTCTCCAAAGCGGGATCGATCGACTGGCTTTGTTTCCCCCGATTTGACTCTCCAGCCTTTTTTGCCGCCCTGCTCGGGAATGAAGATCATGGATTTTGGCGCCTTTCTCCTCAGGGAGAAGTTCGCGAAGTCCGCAGGCGATATCGTGACGGCACTCTTATCCTGGAGACCTCTTTGGTCACAGATGAGGGGGAAGTTACTCTGATCGATTTTATGCCTCCCCGTTCAGAAGAGCCTGACGTCGTTCGCATTGTGGAGGGAAAACGCGGCCAGGTCCGGATTTGCATGGAACTCGTCATCCGAATGGACTACGGCTCGATAATTCCCTGGGTGCGCAAATTAGATGGCGGCATCCATGCTATAGCCGGGCCGGACGTGGTGCGTCTCGATACGCCGGTCGAGACCCACGGCGAAGACTTCAAGACCGTGGCTGAGTTCACCGTTTCGGAGGGTGAGCGCGTCCCCTTTGTTCTGATGTGGTACCCATCGCATCTTTCCCCTCCTGCGGTGATCGATAGCGAGGAGGTTCTGGAATCTACGGAAAAATGGTGGCTGGACTGGTCCAGCCGTTTGCAATATGACGGACCCTGGAAGGAGAGCGTAATCCGTTCGCTGATCACCTTGAAGGCTTTGATCTACGCTCCAACCGGAGCGATTACGGCCGCTCCGACCACTTCCCTGCCTGAAAAGTTGGGCGGGGTTCGCAATTGGGACTACCGTTACTGCTGGTTGCGTGACGCCACTTTCACGCTTTATTCTCTGATGAACGCGGGCTGTACCGCAGAGGCGGAGGCCTGGCGGGACTGGCTGTTGCGGGCAGTTGCGGGAGACCCTTCTCAGCTTCACATCATGTATGGCCTCTCCGGGGAGCGCCGCCTGATGGAGTGGGAAATTGACTGGCTGCCTGGTTATGAGGATTCCGCTCCCGTCCGGATCGGCAATGCCGCATCGTCTCAACATCAGTTGGATGTTTACGGTGAGGTCATGGATGCCCTTCATGTTGCCCGAAAATTTGGAATCGATCCCGAGCCTCAATCCTGGCGGGTTCAGCGGGCCATAGTGGGTTTTCTCGAAGAGAATTGGAAGGAGCCCGACCACGGCATCTGGGAAGTGCGCGGCCCCATGCGGCATTTTACGCATTCCAAAGTTATGGCCTGGGTAGCCATGGACCGCGCTATTAAGGCCGTGGAGAATTTTGGCCTCGAAGGCCCCGCGGACCGCTGGCGCCGCATTCGCGACGAAATCCATGAAGAGGTGTGCGAGAAAGGGTTCAACCCCGAGGCTAATTCATTTGTTCAGTATTACGGCTCGGAGCTGCCTGATGCCGCTTTACTGATGATCCCGCTGGTAGGTTTTCTGCCTGCTGATGATCCGCGCGTCGCCGGTACAGTGGAAGCTGTTGAGCGCCATCTGATGCGTGACGACTTCGTGGACCGCTATGTCACCATCCCTGATTTGGATGGATTGCCGCCGGGCGAAGGCAGCTTTCTGGCCTGCACGCTCTGGCTGGCGGACAATTACCTGCTGCTTGGCCGCTATGAGCATGCGCGCCGCATATTTGAGCGAGTACTCTCGCTCCAGAATGATGTCGGACTTCTTGCCGAACAGTACGATCCACGCGGGAAGCGCTTCCTGGGAAATTTCCCGCAAGCTTTCTCCCACGTTGGTCTGGTCAATACGGCCTTAAACCTGTCGCGCGCCGAGGGCCCGGCGGAGCAGCGAGCCGAGAATGGAGAATAGCCAGACCAAGGGAAGCACCAAATTCCAAGCACCAAATTCCAAATGGATTCCAATGATCAAGTTCCAAGCAGATTTGAGAACGAGAAAGAAACTGAAGTGAACGCAAGCTGGCAACGCGTCCTTGGGACTGCTGGAGCCGTTATCCTCGGCACTGTTTTGCTGGTGGCCGCCTGGGCCAAGGCGATTGAGCCGCTGGCTTTTATCCGGCAGATTCGCATCGAAGGGCTGGACTTTCTGCTCTCGGCCCAGATGATCGCCCTGATCGCTCTAGGGCTGGAAGTCTGGCTGGGAGTACTTCTGGTAATGGGAGTGCGGCGCCTGTGGGTGATGATTCCGGCGGCTGTGCTGGTGGCATTTTTTCTCTTTCTGACGGGCCGCAACTACTGGATGGTCTCGGCCGGCCTGCGTCCAGCCGATTCCTCCTGCGGATGCTTCGGCACTCTGATCGAGCGGACGCCCGCGGAAGCTTTCTGGCAAGACCTGCTGCTGCTGATGCCTTCGCTTCTCCTGGCCTTCTGGGGCCCCACGGTCTCTCGTTCCCTGCCCACTGTCCGGCTCTTCGCCGCCTCCATTGCCGCTCTGGCGGTGATCGTTTTTACTTTGAGGAATCCCGATCTCCCCTACGCCGAGCTGGCCACTCGCCCGCCGGTCGATATGCAACTGGAAGATTTTCAGCCTGTCGAAGACTACGCCCTATTGATAGAAGATCACGAGTCCAGCGAAGCCAGGATCTACTACTCCGAGCCCTCGGCCACCTTTCTGATTTCCGCACCCGAGCTTCCCCACCCCCTCCTTCTGAAGCCCAAGGAGAATACGGTGGAAGCTGTGGTCCAGGGAGAGGTCAGGCCCGGCGAAGGTGGCGATATCGACCTTGCTCCCGGCACCCTGCTGGTCGCTCAGGGAGAATTCTCGATCGTCGAAGGAGCCGTGACATTCCAAATCGATGGCCGGACCGTCAAACTGACCGCTGACCGCTGACCGCTCAGCGTCTTGCCGCCACTTCCACGACCTCGCCCGCTTCCAGGAATCGTTTTGCCTGCTGCAGATCTTTTTCAATCTGCTGCCGGGTGATGCCGTTCAGCAGGCTGGCCGCGGCTGCTCCAACGGTGCCGCCCGGGACTCGGTATTTGATAGAAATCTCCAGTTCCGTACCCCAGCCAGAGGGCGCATTCTTGAAATAGATTGAGCCTTCATTGTAGACGGTCGAATCGGGCAGAGAGCGCCACGAGAGTGTCTCATTTTCGCGTTCCTCAATGGTGACCGCATCCCACTGCAGCTTCATGCCGCGTACGGGACTGGCCACCCAGTGCGAGCTGTTGTCATCGATGTGGACCACCGATTCAATGTGTCCCATCACTTTCGGGAAGTTCTCGAAATTGCGCCAGAAGCGATAAACTTCTTCGCGCGGCCTGTTGATTCGGATCAAATTACCAGAAAAGGGACTGGCTGTTGAGGCAATCGAGAGAGGACAAACCCAAGGGGTCAGGAGGGCTGAGTGATGATGACGCTCCGGCCTTCTACGCGCACCCGGTCTTCACAAACCAGCTTCAGCGCCTCGGGATAGATCTCGTGCTCGCAAATCAGGATGCGCTCTGAGAGCGACTCTTCCGTGTCGTTTTCCTGGATCGGAACAGGATGTTGACGAATGATCGGCCCGTGATCGAGCTTGTCGTCCACAAAATGTACCGTGCAGCCGGTTACCTTGACTCCCCACTCCAGCGCTTGCTTCTGAGCGTGTATGCCGGGAAAAGCGGGCAGCAGGGAAGGGTGGATATTCAGGATTCGCGAAGAGAACTGCTCGACGAACCAGGGGCTCAGCAGGCGCATGAAACCGGCCAGACAGATCACATCGATGCTGTGCGGATCGAGTTCGTTAAAAAGCAACCGGTCGTAAGATTCACGTCCCAGACCGGCGGAAGGAAGAGCAACTGCTTTGTAGCCCCGCTCACGGGCATGCTCCAGGCCCGGCGCCTCTGGTCGATTGGAGACGACTAGGGCGATGCGGCCCGGAATGGCGCCAGCTTCAATGGCGTCCGAGAGAGCCAGGAAATTGGAGCCCCGTCCGCTGATCAGAATAGCTACATTTTTCACTATTCACTATTCTCAAACGTACCGCACCTGACCGCTTCCCTCGACGACTTCCCCGATCAGGTAAAACTGCTCCCCCTTA
The DNA here is from genome assembly GCA_050747825.1 of Acidobacteriota bacterium. Lineage (GTDB taxonomy): Bacteria > Acidobacteriota > UBA6911 > RPQK01 > JBOGJG01 > JBOGJG01. The sequence goes on from JBOGJG010000181.1 coordinate 19,299, forward strand.
TTCTGCAGGTAATTCTGGACGCGATCGGCTCTGAGCTGGGACGCGATCAGAATCATCCCCAAACCCATGTTGAAGGTGCGGTACATTTCGCTCTCTTCCACCTTTCCGCGCTCTCGAATAAAGCGAAAGACAGGCAGGATCTCCCAGCTTCCGCGTTTGACCTCAGCGTCCAGGTGGGAAGGAAGAACACGGTCCAGATTCTTGGTAATTCCTCCACCGGTGATGTGAGCCATGGCGTGCAGGTCATCGGACTGCGCCATTTCCTTGAGCAGGGGCAGATAGTTGCGGTGCGGCGTCAGCAGCTCCTGGCCGACCGTTTTTCCCAAGTCAGGCACATGAGCATCCAGACCGAGTTTCTCCTGATCGAAGAAGAGCTTTCGGACCAGGGAGTAGCCGTTGGTGTGCAGTCCCGAGGAGGAGAGTCCGAGCAATACGTCACCTTTTTTGACGTTCCGGGCCTGGTACACCTTGAATTCGTCCACGATGCCCACGATGAAGCCAGCCAGATCGTACTCGCCCTGCCGGTAGAAATCAGGCATCTCGGCGGTCTCTCCGCCCAGCAGAACGCATTTGGACTGCCTGCAGCCCTCAGCCAATCCGCTGACGATCTGCTCAATTAGGCCCGGATCGAGCCGGCCTGCGGCGATATAGTCCAGAAAAAAAAGAGGAAACGCGCCCTGGACCAGGATGTCGTTGGTGCAATGCGCCACCAGGTCAATGCCAACGGTATTGTGGATTCCAGTTAAAAAGGCGATTTTTAGCTTGGTGCCCACACCATCGGCGCTGGACACCAGGACGGGCTTCTGAAAATGGATCAGATCAGGGCGGTAGAGGCCGCCGAACTGTCCGATCTCGCCGATAACTGAAGAATTGAACGTCGATTGAGCCAGCTCCTTGATCCGCTGCTTGGCCTGATCGGCTCTGTCAATATCAACCCCGGCGTCGCTGTATTTCATACATGGGAAGCCACGGATTTCACGGATTGAGGCCAATCCATTGGGCCTCGATCCGTCAAATCCGTGGCTCAATATTCACACTTCCAGGTCGAACAACTCCCGCTGCGAGGTCGGCCGGGTGATCGGGATCGGATACTCTTTACTGAAGCAAGCCGTGCAAAAGTTATCCTGATCTTTGACCGCCTCTTTCATTCCTTCCAGAGAAAGATAAGCCAGACTGTCGGCTCCGGTAAAGGCGCGGATTTCCTCGACCGATTTATCGGCGCCGATCAGTTCGCCCTGAGTGGGCGTATCGATCCCATAGTAACAGGGAGAAATCGTAGGTGGAGAACTGATCCTTAAATGAACTTCTCTGGCTCCGGCCGAGCGGACCATGTCCACGATCTTGCGGCTGGTAGTGCCCCTCACGATCGAGTCGTCGATCAGGATGATGCTCTTGTTCTCGAGCAGCTCTTTGACTGGATTCAGCTTGATTTTGACTCCGAAATGTCGGATCGACTGTTTGGGTTCTATGAAAGTCCGGCCGACATAGTGGTTGCGAATCAGGCCGAAGGTAAAGGGAATACCGGACTCGTCGGAATAGCCGAGCGCCGCCGTCACTCCCGAGTCGGGCACGGGCACGACCAGGTCGGCAATCACCGGCGCCTCACGCGCCAGTCGGCGCCCCATTTTATAGCGGCTCTTATGCACACTCCGCTCGAACACAGTGCTGTCGGGACGGCTGAAATAGACGTGCTCGAAGATGCAGTGAGCCGGCCGGGCGGCCGGCGGCAGATGGAAGGACTCGGTCCGGCCGTTATGGATGCTCAGAATCTCCCCCGGCGCCACGTCCCGGATGTATTCGGCTCCGATCAGGTCAAAGGCGCAGGTTTCCGAGGCTACTGTGTAGGCGCCCTTTAATTGGCCGAGGCAGAGGGGACGCACTCCATAAGGATCCCGGATGGCAAACAGCCGTTCCGGCGTCTGCAGCACCATGGAATAGGCTCCATGGACATGCAGCAGAGTCTCCCGAAGCGCCGCCACGAGGTCCTCCTGCGGACAGCGGGCCAGGAGGTGCAGGATGACCTCGGTGTCGGTGGTGGATTGGAAGATCGCGCCCTCCTGCTCCAGCTTGTGACGAAGCTGATTGCCGTTGACGATATTGCCGTTATGGCCCAGGGCGATCGGTCCCCGCCATGATTCGGTCAGCATCGGCTGGGCGTTGGCCAGCATGCTTTCGCCGGTGGTGGAATAGCGGACATGGCCGATAGCCGTATTGCCCTTTAGGGCCGCCAGCTTTCGGTCGTCAAAGACGTCGGCAACGTATCCCATCCCGCGCTGCTGGTAGAGACGTGTTCCGTCGGTACTCACAATGCCGGCCGATTCCTGCCCGCGATGCTGCAGCGCGTATATCCCCAGGTAAGCCAGGCGGGCGGCATCCGGGTGAGAGGCGATGCCGAATACGCCGCATTCGTCGCGAAATTTGTCATCCATGTTTGAACACCTCATCCAGGGACCGCTCCCAGGCATCCCTTATATTTAAGATAGGAATTGAAGCCAGAGGTTGCCCGTTAACGTCGATCTGGAATATCTCGTCCCTCACCCTTCCCAGCCGGGTGGCTGCAAGGCTGGAGTTACCGGGCTTCGAGACCGCTTGCAGAAAAGCGCTTTCGCGTTGCTCTTTTACGGAAACCAGAACTCGCGAGGGCGTCTCGCTGAAAAGATGCACATCCGCCCGCAGGCCGGTCTCGATTTGCACCTCGACGCCCAGGTTTCGTTCGAAACAGCTCTCGGCCAGAGCAAAGGCCAGGCCTCCCTCACTGAGGTCGTGAGCCGACTCGATCAAGCCGTTTTCTATAAGCTTCAAAACCACATCCTGAAGCTGCTTCTCAGCCTGCAAATCTAATTGAGGGCAGGGCCCGGCCATTGGAAGGCCGCAAAACTCCAGGTAGACGCTTCCTCCCAGTTCGGCTCGAGTCTCGCCCAGGAGGTAGACGAGGTCGCCGCTGTTCTTAAAGTAGGATCCTCGGAGCTTGTCCAGATTGTCGATTTTGCCCACCATACCGATCACGGGCGTAGGAAAAATCCCGACACCTTTGGTTTCATTATAAAAACTGACGTTTCCGCCGGTAATCGGCGTGTTGAAGACCTGACAGGCCTCACTGAGACCCTCAATGCTTTGGATGAACTGCCACATGACTCCCGGGTCTTGCGGGCTGGCGAAGTTCAGGCAGTTGGTGGCAGCCAGGGGGCGGGCCCCCGAGCACACCAGGTTTCTGCAGCTTTCGGCCAGCACCAGCTTGGCGCCCATGCGGGGGTCCAGGTAGCAGTAGCGGCTGTTGCCGTCCAGGCTCATGGCTAGGCCTCCCTGCCCTTTCTTCAGACGCAGCACCGCCGCGTCGCTCCCCGGAAGTGTCACGGTGTTGGTGCGGACCATATGATCGTACTGCCGGTAAACCCATCGGCGGCTGCACAGGTGAGGGGATGCTGCCAGTTCGACCAGCATTGACCCGTAATCGGAGGGCTGGTCCGGGACAAGCTCTTCCCAGCGGGGCAGCTTGGAGAGGTAATCAGGCTTCTGCGCCGGACGATCGTAGATGGGTGCCTGATCGGTCAAGGCATCATTGGGAATTTCCGCGACCGTGAGTCCTCCTTCGCGGATGATCAGCCTGTTATGCTCGTGAACTGCGCCGATGACGACTGCTTCCAGGTCCCATTTTCGGAAGATCTGAAGAACCTCTTCCTCTCTGCCTTTTTCCGCCACAAGCAGCATGCGCTCCTGTGACTCGGAAAGCATGATCTCGTAGGGGGTCATTTTCTCTTCCCGCTGCGGGACAAGAGCCAGATCGACCTCGACTCCCAGTCCGGCTCGGCCGCCCATTTCGCAGGTGGAGCAGGTCAGGCCTGCGGCGCCCATGTCCTGAATTCCCACTACAGCACCCGTCTTCATAGCTTCCAGGCAGGCTTCCAGCAAGAGCTTTTCCATGAACGGATCGCCCACCTGGACAGTGGGGCGTTTCGACTCGGAGCTCTCACTGAACTCCTCCGAAGCCATGGTGGCGCCGTGGATGCCGTCACGGCCGGTTCTGGCGCCGACGTAAATCACTGGATTGCCGACGCCTGAGGCCTGGCCGTAGAAAATCTTGTCGGCCGGCGCGATCCCCAGGCAAAAAGCGTTGACCAGCGGATTTTGACTGTAGCGCTCCTGAAAATGGACCTCGCCTCCGACGGTGGGGATTCCCATGCAGTTGCCGTAACCGGCAATACCTGCCACCACACCCTCCATGATGAGCTGATTGCGAGTTTTACCGAGCGGCCCGAAATGGAGCGAGTCCATTAAGGCGATCGGCCTGGCTCCCATGGTGAAGATGTCGCGGATAATGCCGCCCACGCCGGTGGCCGCTCCCTGATAGGGCTCGATAAAGGAAGGATGATTGTGTGATTCGATCTTGAAGACCACGGCCTGGCCGTCGCCGATGTCCACCACGCCGGCGTTTTCGCCGGGTCCCTGGATGACCTGAGGACCTTTAGTCGGCAGTTTTTTCAGATGGATGCGGGAGCTCTTATAGCTGCAATGCTCGGACCACATGACGGAGAAGATACCGAGTTCGGTAAAGTTTGGCTCGCGGCCCAGGATCTCCTCGATTTTCTCGTATTCATCGAGAGAGAGTCCGTGGCTTTCGAGGAGGTCGAGAATGATTGGCATTGAACCCTCGCAAATCGCTACGACGCTTTCAGACAGAGTGCCCCGTCCATAATGGATTCAAAGACGAATCGTCCATCGGCAGATCCCAGAAGCGATTCGGCGGCGCGCTCGGGGTGAGGCATCAATCCGAGCACGTTTCCTTCGCGATTGCTGACGCCCGCTATGCCGTCCAATGAGCCGTTAGGATTGGCTTCCGCGCTGACTTTTCCATTTCGATCGCAGTAGCGGAACACAATCTGGCCGTTCTGCTGTAGATCTTTCAATTCCTGGTCGCTGACGAAGAAATTCCCTTCATTGTGAGCGATAGGCAGGTTGAGTACCTGCCCGGGGCTGCACTGCGAAGTAAATGGAGTACGGTGATTTTCAGTCCGGATAAAAACGGAGTCGCAGATGAATTTAAGGTTCTTGTTGCGCAGCATGACTCCCGGCAATAACCCGGCTTCCTGTAGAATTTGAAAACCGTTGCAGATGCCGATCACCGGTTTGCCCTGCTCCGCATGCTTGCGCACGCTCTCCATAACCGGCGAAAACTTGGCTATAGCGCCGCAGCGGAGATAGTCTCCATAAGAGAAACCGCCCGGCACCACGATCACATCACTCGACTGCAGATCGGTATCCTTATGCCACAGGAAGGCGCACTCCTGTCCCAGCGCATGCTTCACGACGTGATACGTATCGTGATCGCAGTTTGAGCCGGGAAAAACAATGATTCCAAATTTCATGAAATGTCCTCTATCTCAAAATTTTCAATTATCGGATTGGAGAGGACTCCCTGTGCAATTTGCTCTATGAGCTCGCGGGCCTTTTCGACGTCCTGGACGCCCTCGAATTCAATCTCGAAATACTTGCCCTGGCGGACCCTGGCTATCTGCTGATGCCCCAACTTGTTCAGCGAACGCCGGATGGTCTGCCCCTGGGGATCCAACACGCCCTCCTTGAACTTTACGATAACCCTAGCCTTCATAAGTTTCGGGAACAAGTGAATTATAGCACCCGGCTCTGTCGTGGTCTTGAACGAGGTCAATTTCTGGCTACCCCTTGCATTCCCCGGGCGCCGTTGCTAAGAATAGGCTGCAGGCTGTAGGGGAAAAACAAATTGTCTTAACCTACAGCCTGCAGCCTGGATTCGAAAGGAGCTAGCAAAAATGGCCGATGTCGATAACACCAAGGATGTGAAAAACTTTTACCTGGATGTCCCCTTCGAGAACAAGCCCTTCTTCTTGCGGGGAGCCAATGCGCTGGGCTGGGGGATGCAGAATCGCTTTTCCCGCATTTTTAATCCGCAGTCCGGGCGGACGGTCATGCTGGCGATCGACCACGGTTATTTCCTGGGCCCCACCAGTGGCCTGGAGCGCGTGGATGTCAATATCGTTCCCATACTTCCTTATTGCAATGCGCTGATGCTGACTCGCGGCATCCTGCGGACCTCTATCCCCCCGACCTTCACGGGCGGCGTCGTGCTCAGAGCGAGCGGTGGTCCCAGCATCCTCAAAGAACTTTCCAACGAGCAGATAGCCGTGGATATGGAAGATGCCGTGAGACTGAACATCTCAGCCCTGGCGGTTCAGTTGTTTATCGGGGGGGAGTACGAGACTCAGTCCGTCCATAACATGACCCGATTGGTCGATCTGGGTAATCGATATGGCATTCCCATTTTCGCAGTCACGGCTGTAGGCAAAGAGATGGTCCGGGATGCCCAGTATTTCCGGCTGGCCTGCCGGATTGCGGCGGAACTCGGCGCGCAGTTTGTGAAGACGTATTACGTTCCGGAGGATTTTGAGACGGTGACGGCCTCCTGTCCCGTCCCCATTGTCATGGCTGGGGGCAAGAAGCTGCCTGAGCTGGAAGCCCTGTCAATGGCTTACAGTGCAGTCACCCGGGGCGCTCTGGGCGTGGACATGGGACGCAATATCTTTCAGTCGAATGCCCCCGCTGCCATGATTCAGGCCATCGGCAAGGTCGTGCATGAGCTGATGAAGCCGAAGCAGGCTTTGGAGCTTTATCAGGATCTAAAGAGTGAGGCCGGGCAGGTGCAGGCGGTGTAAGGGTTCCAAGCTTTAAGTTCCAAGTTCCAAGTGGGAAGACTTGAGCCCCCGAAACTTGGAACTTGAAACTTGGAACTTGGAACCCTATGAAAAATCGATGGTCGGACGAGGACGCGGGTAAGTTCCTTTCTCAATGTGGTCCCGACTGGGGCGAAGACCTGGCTCTCAGGACGTACACCGCCCGGCTGCTCGGCGCCGAGAAAGGCTTGGTGCTACACGGGGGTGGGAACACCTCAGTGAAAGCCGGGGCCGTTGACATTCTGGGCGATTCCCTGCCGACTCTGTACGTCAAAGCCTCTGGATATGATCTCGCCTCCATTGCTCCGGAAGGACACCCGGGCCTTGACCTGGAGCGGCTGAAGCGGCTGCGCCAATTGCCCCGGCTTTCGGACGAGGACATGCTCCGGCAGATCCGCTCAGCCTTATTGAATTACCAGGCGCCCACTCCTTCGGTTGAAACCCTGGTCCATGCTTTTCTACCCATGAAGTTCATTGACCACACTCACGCCGAGGCTATTCTCGCCCTGACTAATCAGCCTCATGGCCGTGATCTGATTCGGGAGGCCCTCGCTGAGGACGTGATTACCCTCGACTACTTCGAGTCAGGATTCGAGCTGGCCCGCGCGGCGGCTGAGGCTCTGGAATCCAGTCCGGACATAGCGGGCATGGTCTGGCTGAAGCATGGCCTGGTGACCTGGGGAGAGACGGCCCGCCATTCCTATGAAGCGACCATCGAGCTGGTGACTCGCGCGGAAGAATACCTGGACCGAAAGGCTTCGGTGCCGCTGAAGGTCCTGCGTTCGACAGAGCTCGACAAGGCCCGGCGAAGATGGCTTCGGGCTGCCCCGATTCTGCGCGGCCTTTTAGCTGAGCCTTCGGGCAATGAGGATCTGCCCTACCGGCGGGTGATTCTTCGGCCTTTGATGAGCCGGCAGGTGCTTGATTTTCTGGATTCTGAGCGAAGCAGGGAACTGGCGCTGAGTCCTCCTTTGACGGCAGATTACCTGATCCGCAGCGGCCCCTTTCCACTCTGGATCGATTCGCCTGTCTATGATGATCCGGCGGCCTTGCGGGAGCAAGTCGGCCAGGCCATTGCCGATTACCATGCTTCCTACCGGGCTTACATCGAGCGCAATTCGTCGGGGAGCTCGCCGGGAGCCGGTTCGCCGGGAGCCGGTTCGCCGGAAGCCGGTTCGCCGGGAGCCGGTCGCTTTCATTCCAGTCCCCGGGTGATCCTGATGCCGGGGCTGGGCGCGGTCTGTGTCGGAGAGGACGTCCGAGCCGCGGATATCTGCCGCGACATTACCATGCAGGATTTGGAGGTGAAGTCCAGAATCGGCGCTATGGGCAGTTATGAGGGACTCAGCGAAAGCCATCTATTCGCCATGGAGTACTGGGGACTGCAGCAGGCCAAGCTGATGCGGGACGAGCTTCCTTTAAGACGCCGGGTTGCCCTGGTGACCGGTGCTGCCGGGGCGATCGGCTCCCGAATCTGTACGTTGCTTCTCGAGAACGGCTGCCACGTGGCCGTGACTGATCTCCCGGGAGAGCATCTGGACAGCTTCACAGCGGATCTCGAGTCTCGGTTTGGGCCGCGTGCCTTGGGGGTGCCACTGGACGTGACTGATCCGGAATCGGTAATGCAGGCCTTGGAAGCCATCATCCTGAACTGGGGCGGACTGGATGTGGCCGTCATCAATGCAGGCGCTGCCCTGGTTTCCTCGCTTGAAGAGATGGACCTGGAGGCATTTCGCCGGCTCGAGAAGATCAATCTGGACGGGACGCTTAACATCCTGTCCGAGGCAGCCCGGCACTTCAGGACTCAGGCCACGGGCGGTGATGTCGTCCTTATTTCCACCAAAAACGTCTTTTCCCCCGGAGCCAAGTTCGGCGCCTACTCCGCCACCAAAGCCGCCGCCCACCAGCTCGCGCGCATCGCCAGCATGGAGCTGGCCGAAATGGACGTCAGGGTCAACATGGTGGCGCCGGACGCCATTTTTGGCGAGGGCGCCCGCAAGTCCGGACTGTGGGCGGAGGTCGGTCCTGAGCGCATGCGCGCCCGGGGCCTCGACGAAAAGGGACTTGAGGATTACTACCGAAACCGCAACCTGCTCAAAGCCCGTATTACCGCCACGCACGTGGCCCGGGCCGTTCTTTTCTTCGTAACGCGCCAGACTCCCACCACCGGCGCCACACTGCCCGTAGACGGCGGTCTTCCCGACGCCACGCCCCGCTGAGGGTTAGGATCGCAGTGGTCATTGGCCGCTTCCTTACGGTCGCGGCTCCGTTGAGTGGCGCCGGATAAAAACGTAAAGGGGCACAACCACGACCGAGCCGCAACCGTCAGGGAGCGGCCACCAAGGCCAATAACAGCAAGGGATTCCAAATGCAGGGCCAGTACTGCACAATAGAGAGGTATGGCGTTTTATCTCGTTAGAGCGCGCTTGAAGCCGGAGTTGACAGACGAGTTGAAGGAGCGTCTGGAGGGAGGAGAGTTCGAAGGCCTCCGTCCCTTCGGAATGGAGCTGACTGAGGCTCTCAAGAAAGCCCACTGGGATGCGGAGAAGGATGAGGCCGTCTGGGAAGAGGAAGATTACTGCTCTCCGCCCCTGGCCCAGGAGCGCGAAGCCGTCCTGGATCAGTACTTCGAGGATATTCGCGTAGAACCGGTCTCCCAAGAGCAGGGGTGGACCCGAATTGCTTCCTTCCCCTCCCTCTGGGAAAAGTAAATGACCGCCGCCAGAGGCGGTGGCTTTCCCGCGTGCCGCTGACCGGCTGATGCTGACCGCTGACCGGCTGACCATTGGCCATCTTCGAACCGGTCAGCGGTCAGTAGGCAAGCGCGGCGAGCCGGGGTCAGTGGTCAGTGGTATCCTAGCCGGACATGGCTGAAATCCAGAGTTCTTCTGAGAAACCCCCCTTAAAAAGTCCATTACCCGACAAGTACCTGCCGGGTGTACCCTACCGCGATTTGCCTGAACCCGTGCCTCTGAAGAAAGTCGTAGGAACCAGTGTGATCATCCTGGCGACGGCCCTCGGATCGGGTGAATTAGTGCTTTGGCCTTTTATCACCACGCAAATGGGACTGGTCCTTCTATGGGGCGCGGCCTTTGGCTTCACTCTCCAGTTTTTTCTGAATATGGAAATCGAGCGCTACACGCTGGCCACAGGCGAGTCTGCTGTGACCGGCTTCACGCGCTTGTGGAAACCTTGGGGCATTGTCTTCGTGGCGGGAGGCATTATCCCCAACGCCTGGCCAGGATGGTCCACCGGAGCCGCTCAAATCACGACCTTCGTCATGGGAGGGGGAAATGTAGTGCTGATCAGCATTGTGGGCCTGCTGATCATTGGCACAGTTCTGACGATCTCGCCGGTGGTTTATCAGACCGTTGAGAAGATCCAGACCCTCTTCGTCAGCCTTGTCCTTATCTTCATTGTCATAGCGGTATTTAGAGCTACAACCGCGTCAGCTTGGGGCGAGCTTTTCACCAGTCTGGGGGAGATCGATCAGATTCCCGATCTGCCCAGCAGCATCAGTATCGCTGCTCTGTTGGGCGCCTTGGCGTACGCCGGAGCCGGAGGAGCCGCCAATCTGGTGCAGAGTAACTACATCCGGGACAAAGGGCTGGGGATGGGGGTCCACCTCCCCCGAATTGTATCCCCCATTACCGGACAAGAAGAGGCGGCGCCCTCACTGGGCTACATGTTCCCTGAAACTGAAGAGAATATGCGGCGCTGGAGAGGGTGGTGGAAGCTGGCCAATAGGGAGCAATTCGTTACGTTTTATGCCCTGGGGTTGCTTTCTCTGGTTGCGCTTTCCGTATTGACGTACTCGACCGTGGGCACAACTCCGATTGCGGAGCAGCCCAACATGGATTTCATCCGGGCCGAAGGCCATGCCTTGCAAGACACCGTGGCGCCCTGGTTTGGAATGTTTTTCTGGATTGCGGGCATTTTTATCTTGTTTTCGACTAATCTGGGGATTTTAGACTACACCAGCCGCCTGGCTGCCGATTCCCTGAAGGTCAGCTTCTTGCGCGACAGCGTGTTCTGGTCGGAAAGCAAGCTTTACTTTGTCGTGATCTGGTCGATGATCATCGCCGGCTCGATTATTCTGCTGTCCGGCATCAACCAGCCGCTGGTGCTCTTGGTGATAGCCGCTTCTCTGAGTGGAGTTTTGATGTTCCTTTATTCGATTCTCCTCATTCAGCTCAATCGCAGAGTGCTTCCGCATTCCATAAAGCTGTGCGGCTTCCGCCTGGTGATGATGGTTATTTCGGTGCTTTTCTTCGGCTTCTTCTCGCTGCTCCTGTTGATGGAACAGGTCGGAAATTTGTAGGAGATCCCTATATGAATTCGTCAAAGCTTGTTCTCGTTTTACTCGTTCTGATTTTTGCATCAAACGTCGCGGCTCAGGACCGAACCGTCCTGCTGGAAAACGGAAAAGTTCGAGTGGTGCAGGTGCTTCTCGATCCCGGCGTGGTCTATCCTCCTCACACCCATGATCTCCCGCACGTCGGTGTCATCATCAAAGGCGGAACCCTCGAATTTCATGAGGGAGAAACGGTCGAAAAAGTCACTTTTGAAGACGGCGACACCGGCTGGCGGGAAGCCGGCGTCACCCACAGCATCACCAACACCTCCCCCCACTCCGTCCACATCGTCGAAGTCGAATTGAAATAAAGGCTGCAGGCTGTAGGAAAAACAAATGTCCTTAGCCTACAGCCTGGGTTACACTTATAGGTGCCAGACTCGTTATCGAAACCAGTATTGATGCGGGTTTCATACAGAATTACGTGCGTGTCACCGCGGCCGACTCCTTCCCAATTGCTGTAGATTACCCAAAAGGCTTTACCACATTTACAATGGATTCAAGGCGTTAGCATGTATGATCGAATCGCAATCCCCAAGGCTGGAACCGTCAGGCCGGTCGGCCTGCTGGAAACCACAGGCGCCCTCGTTGCATCCGGGCTGGCCTGGATCGGAACGGCTACGCTTTTTGCTCTTCGTTGCATTCCCAAGGCATTCCAGCGACCTTTTGAAATCCATGAGACTCTGCGCCAGCTCCATCAGGTGGGATGGCAATCTATGCCCTTAATCACGGCTGCCGGCTTTGCCGTGGGGGCGGTTATGTCGATGCATACCCGCTCCTCTCTGGAACGTTTTGGCGCCGAGTCCATGATCCCTGCCGGGGTGGCCCTGGCCCTGATCCGCGAGACCGGACCGCTGGTTACGGGATTGCTCGTAGCGGGACGCGTAGGCGCCTCGATCGGCGCCGAACTGGGCTCCATGAGGATCAGCGAGCAGATCGACGCCCTGGAAGCCCTGGCCGTCGATTCTTACAAATACTTGGTGGTGACTCGCGTAATCGCATGTGTTCTGGCCTTGCCCCTCTTGACGACTCTCGCGAATTTCTCAGGCATCGTCGGAGGTTTCCTGGCCGAAACCACCGTCAGCGGCATGACGTTGTCTCTGTACTTCGATCGTGCCTTCTCGATCGTGAGCTTTTCCGACTATATCCCGGCCACTTTGAAAACCATGGTTTTCGGCTTCATCATCGGTACAATTTCCGCTTTTTTTGGGTTTAATGCCACGGGCGGAACTGAAGGCGTTGGAAGAGCATCTACCAGGAGCGTTGTTCTCTCCTCTATTGTGTTGATCCTGGGCAACGTGCTCCTCGTCAGGTTGATCTTCTTTCTCTTTCCGGAGGCCGGATGAAGCAGCAGGAAACCGCCATTCGCCTCGAGCATGTTTCAAAGGCATTTGGAGATCACGAGGTTCTCAATGATGTGTCCTTTGGAATCCGCCGGGGTTCGGCCTTTTGCATCTTGGGCCGGAGCGGTACCGGCAAAAGCGTCATCCTGAAGCACATGATCGGCTTGGTTAAACCGGACTCCGGGAGCGTGTTCATCAATGATGAAGAGATTACTGAGCTGGAAAGCCGCCAGCTTTCGCGGGTGCGCCGGGACATCGGCTTTCTCTTTCAGGGCGCCGCCCTTTTTGACTCGATTTCAGTGCGTGAGAATGTGGCTTTTCCGCTGCGCCGGCACACGGATTGGCCGGAAAAGAAAATCAGAGACACGGTTTTCGAAAAGCTCTCGCAGGTAGGGCTTGAGAAAGAATACGATAAGATGCCTGCCAGTCTGTCCGGGGGAATGCGCAAGCGGGCTGGACTGGCCCGCGCTCTGGCCCTGGATCCTTCCATTGTGCTGGTGGATGAGCCCAGCAGCGGATTGGACCCCCTGACTTCAGAGGAAATTGACAGGCTGCTCCTCAGTCTGAAGTCCAAGCACAGAGTGACCCTGGTGATAGTCACACACAACATCCTGAGCGCCCGGGCTGTGGGGGATGAGATCGGGGTAATTCACCAGGGTCAGATGATCGCTCGAGGCACCGCAGCCGAGCTACAGGAGAGCGACGATCAGATGGTGCGACAGTTTATGGAATTTGGAGGCCTTGGAAATTGAACGAACACCGCCAAAGGCCGTGGCTTTACCGCGTGCCCCTGACCGGCTGATACTTGACCGCTGACCGGCTGACCGCTGACCATCTTCGAACCGGTCAGGGGTCAGTAGGCGAGCGTAGCGAGCCGGGGTCAGGGGTCAGCTCATGGTACGGGCAAAGCCCACGGCACATCACCACCGTTGACGGTGGGTTTCTACGGGTGACTAAATGGGATCGTTGAGACTAGTAGGAATTGGAGCTTTCGTCGTGATCGGCTTGCTGCTGTTTGGCCTGGGTCTGTTTATGATCGGCGAGCGCCGCCTGCTTTTCGAGGACAGCTTTGAGATTTACACGGAATTTGCCACTATGGGCGGACTTCAAGACGGGGCTTCGGTGCGAGTGGCCGGAATGAATGCCGGGCAAGTCCTGGGTATCGAGGCGCCGCCCGGTCCCGCCTCCAGATTTCGCGTAAAGGTGCGCGTGGTGGAGGAACTGCACCCTCTCGTACGGACTGATTCGGTGGCCTCCATCCAGAGCGACGGGCTCATCGGTAATACCTTTCTGCAGATCAGTCCCGGGACTGAGCAAGCTCCGCCGGCGCCTGCCGAGAGCACCCTCCCCAGCCGTGAGCCTTTTGCCCTGGGCGACCTCCTGGAGCAGATCAGCGACACCGTTGACTCGATCGATAACACGGTTGTAGAGGTCAGGGCCGAAGTACAGGGCGTCGTAACGGGAATCTCCGAGACTGCCGACGAAATCAGCCTGCTGGTGGAGGACGTCGGAGAAGATATCAAGGCCATTACGGTTGCCGGGAACAGGATCTCACAGGATATCGAGTTTATTGTGGCTGGTGTGAAGAGCGGAGAGGGCACCATGGGGCGCCTGGTTAGGGATGATGCGCTCTACAATGAGCTGACGGCAGTGGCCCGCCAGGCCCAGGCTGTGGCCGAGAATACTCGTGAGGTTACAGAACGGGTGAGAGATGTCGTCTCTCAGGTGCAGGACAGTGAAATCGTGTCCGAGACCGAGCAAGCCGTCAGGAACGTTAATGAGGTTACCGGGCAGGCCAGGGACACACTGGCCGGCTTCGCCGAAAAAAACGAGGCCGGGCAGGGGATGGGACAAGACCTGCGCCTTACGTTGCAGTACGCTCGTGAGGCCATGAACAATCTGGCCGAGAATCTGGCTTCGCTCAGGCAAAACTGGTTCTTTCGGGGGCTGTTCAAAGACCGCGGCTTTTACGATTTGGGCGCCCTCACGGTCGAGGCCTACCGGGATGGAATTCTGGAGAAGGACCGCAGGGTGATCCGCAGGTGGATACGGGCTGAAGAGCTGTTTTCCTCCGAGCCTGACGGCTCTGAGAACTTGACTGACGAGGGCAGGAAGCGACTCGACTCCGTCATGGCGGAATTTCTGCGCTATGCTTCTGATAATCCCCTGATGGTCGAAGGGTATGCTTCAGCCCCTTCGCGCGACGAGCAATTTCTACTGGCCCGCCGGCGGGCTGCCGTAGTTCGCGAATACGTCGTGCAACGCTTTTTTCTGGACCGCAACTATACCGGTTTCATCCCCATGGGTGAGTTGGCTCCCGACAGCCCCAGCGGTGACCGCTGGGAAGGCGTCGCCCTGGCGCTCTTCGTCCATAAAGACGCCCAGCCCGGCCCCTGAAGCGATCAGGTCGTCGGTCTGTCAACCCTCCGCTGTATAATTGGCGGCTATGATTGCGCGGCTGAAGGGGTTGCTGGCCGAGAAGCATTCCAATCGGGTCATTGTGGATGTTCAAGGAGTGGGCTATGAGGTATTCATCCCGTTTTCCACCTATTACGAACTGGGCGAAGTCGGCGAGTCCGTCAGCCTGCGCATTTACACCCATGTGAAGGAGGATGCCCTCAGCCTCTACGGATTCCTCACCTCCAGGGAAAAGACGCTCTTTGCGCAGTTGATCCAGCTTTCGGGAATTGGTCCCCGGCTGGGAATCACCATTCTCTCCGGCTTGCCCGTCGAGGAGTTTGTGCAATCGATCATGCGGGGGGACGTGGCCAGGTTGAACAGCATTCCCGGAGTTGGAAAGAAGACCGCCGAGCGTATTCTTCTGGAGATGAGAGACAAAGTAGCCTCCGTGTTCCCCGACACGGCTGAACGGGCAGAAGAGGGCATTTCGGGCTCGCTTCAAAAAGATGTCGTTTCGGCGCTGGTCAATCTCGGATATGCTAAGAACGTGGCTGAAAAGGCGATCGCCCAGGCGAGCAGGGAGCAGCCCTCCGGAAGATTTGAAGACCTTCTCAGGCTATCACTCAGGAAGATTAGCTGAAGATGCAGAATGAAGAGCGAATCATTGATCCTTCCTACCAGCAGGACGATGATGTCTCCTTTGAAAACAGCCTGCGCCCCCGCCTCTTAAAGGAATTTATCGGCCAGCAGAGCATCAAGGATAACCTGGCGATCTGTATCGAGGCCGCCCGCAAGCGCCGGGAGGCCCTGGACCACGTGATGCTCTTCGGGCCTCCAGGGCTGGGCAAGACGACGCTGGCTCAGGTCATCGCCAACGAGCTTGGCGTGAACTTCAGATCCACTTCAGGCCCGGTGATCGAGAAGCGCGGCGACCTGGCTGCGATGCTGACAAACCTCGAAGAAAGCGATGTCCTTTTTATTGACGAGATTCATCGCCTGCACCCTGCCATCGAGGAGATCCTCTATCCGGCCATGGAGGACTTCCAGATTGACATCATTATCGGCGAAGGGCCGGGCGCCCGCTCCATCA
Organism: Acidobacteriota bacterium; assembly: GCA_050747825.1. Classification (GTDB taxonomy): domain Bacteria; phylum Acidobacteriota; class UBA6911; order RPQK01; family JBOGJG01; genus JBOGJG01. Next base: position 35,190 of record JBOGJG010000181.1, read on the forward strand.
AAATCGACATCCCGCGCTTCACTCTGGTAGGCGCCACCACGCGTGCCGGGCTTTTGACCTCTCCCCTTCGAGGTCGGTTTGGAATCATCCAGCGGCTTGACTTTTACGACATCGAAAGCCTGACCAAGGTCTGCAGGCGCTCCTCGAATATCCTGGGGGTCAGCATCGAAGGTGAAGGCGCCCTCGAGATTGCGCGCCGCTCTCGCGGCACGCCGCGCATCGCCAACCGGCTTCTGCGGCGGGTGCGAGACTATGCTCAGGTGCGGGGCAACGGTTCCATCGACGGGAAGGTCGCCTGCACGAGCCTGGAAATGATGAACGTGGACCGCTTCGGATTCGATGAAATCGATCGCAAGTTGCTGCTCACCATTATTGAGAAATTCGGGGGAGGGCCGGTGGGCGTCAACACCATCTCAGCCGCCATTAGTGAAGAAAAGGACGCCATCGAAGACATTTACGAGCCTTACCTGATCCAGATCGGATTCCTAAACCGCACTTCACGCGGGCGCGTGGCTACGCGCCTGGCCTACGATCACTTCGGCATCGACGCGCGCAGCGCCGCCCAGCGGGGACTTTTCTAGGTGGCCGGTGGCCGGTGGCGGGTGGCGGGTGGCAGGTGGCCGGTTCAGACTTCCGTAATCTTAGCGAACTTTTGCTACAGGTCGCTTGTAGCTCCCTGATTCGGCAGTATCAGGAGACCAGCTTTATCGACCGCCATCTGCCACCGGCCACCGGCCACCCGCCACC
>JBOGJG010000182.1:0-1061 GCA_050747825.1 Acidobacteriota bacterium
GACCGGCGCCTCCAACGGGCCCACCGAGGCCCTCAACCTTTTGGTCAAGAAGGTGAAGCGGTCCGGCCACGGCTTCCAGCGGTTCGAGCACTACCGGCTGAGAGTCCTCCTCCATACCGGAGGGATCGACTGGAACACCCCATCCCCCCCACCCCTCCGAGGCCGCTCTCCCCACTCAAACGCGTAGACCCACATATATCGTGTTCTGGGGGGCGATGGCATATGGGGCGTACCGGTTCCTTCGAGCCCTCTATTACTGGTTCAACCCCAAGGCTCTCTTGAGGAAGGCCGACCGCTGATTCAGGTCAGGGAGAAGGGGGTTGACCGATGAGGCTCCGATGGGTAAGCCGTGCCGAGTTCGCATAGTCAATGAGCTGTTCGATCGTAGGGCGGAGCTCGCTGTGGAGCAGGCAGCGCTAAACCAGGGCTCACACCTCTGGCCCGGCATTTATTGGCTTGTTGATGCTCAGCCTGTAGGTGGGTGGAAGGGGACCTGTGGGCGATCCTGTGGACGGACTTCACTAAGTCAATGGCGAACTGGTACCCAACTCGGGACGCCGCTGAAGTGCACTGGCAGGAACTTCGCGGTGAAGAGGCTAGGCAGGCCACCAAAGACGATCGAGCATGAGCGACTCCTCCTCGATGGCGGATCAAGTCCGTCCATGTAGCCCGTGTAGCTCAATGGGACGCACCCACATCTTTCTTTCGCGACCGACCACTGCAGGTGACCGGCAGGAGGCGGCATCGATAGCTCTCTCGAGAGCCCTGCTCGACCGAAGATCTGCAGGTACACACCGCCCCGAAGGACACATTGGCCGCGCCCTGAATGGCTCCCGAGAATGGCTCCCACGGCATGACCACCGCCAACCCGACCCGATTCTCGACGCGCCGAAACCCCCGTCTGAACAGGGGCTTCGCGTAGCACGCCCGGAGGGACTCGAACCCCCAACCTTCTGATCCGTAGTCAGACGCTCTGTCCAATTGAGCTACGGGCGCAGGAATCTTCAATTGTCACAGGGTATCTTGGGGAAGCCCAACCTGGTGGAACGCATGTTAGGCGG
>JBOGJG010000183.1:0-28546 GCA_050747825.1 Acidobacteriota bacterium
TGCCACCTGCCACCTGCCACGCGCCACCGCGAGCGAAGCGAGCTTGCCACCTGCCACCGGCCACCCGCCACCGCGAGCGAAGCGAGCTTGCCACCCGCCACCGGCCACCCGCCACCGCGAGCGAAGCGAGCTTGCCACGCGCCACCCGCCACCCGCCACCGCGAGCGAAGCGAGCTTGCCACCCGCCACCTGCCACCCGCCACCTCCTCAAAATGGATGTCCTAAGCCAAAATGAAAGTTCCACTTGCTGAATCCCTGCACGTCCGGTGGGTCCGGATTGTAAGCGATATCGACCCTCAACGGACCCACCGGAGTATTGACTCGCACGCCGAAACCAGCGGCGTTGCTGAAGGAGCGATTGAACTCGGTGATGGTATGGAAGACGTTCCCGACGTCGTAAAAGAGAGCTCCGTTGACGAAACCCAGTAAGGGGAAGCGGAGTTCGAGATTGCCGATGATCAGGAGATTTCCACCCAGCGGCACTGGCCGGCCTATGTCCGGATCTTGCATCAGGTCTTCTTCAGTAAGAGGCTGGCCAAATTCGTTGACGAGAATGACATCGCCGTTCTCGTCACGCAGAAGAGGGCCGGCCAGATCCTGAGGCAGGCCCCGCAGGGTGGTTGAGCCGCCTGAAAAGAACCTTTCGCTGATCGGGATTGGATTGTCCACTGGTTTGTCGCTCGTGCTTGCAAAGGGTGTGATTGCCCCCAGCCGAAGCGATCCAACCAGGACTACATCGGAAAAAACCTCCCGATAATATTGACCCTGAGCCAGTATCCGAAAGAACTGCTCGTCGGAGCCGATGAGCTTTGTGGAAAGCGATGCGTCTCCCGTGAGAAAGAAGCCGTCCTGCGGATTGGTGGGATCATCTCTGGAATCGTTCAGATAGGAGAGAGAGAGGCTCGAGAGCCGCAGTCTTTCCTCCTGGCGAAAAAACTGCAGCGGCTCGGCCAGATCCGGGGGAATATCGACGCTGGCCAGTTCGAAGCGATACCTGAAAAACAGTGATTCGCGGACGCTCAGCTTCTTCTCCGACTGAGCGGAGGCAATGCCTCGAAAGACGTCAAAAGGACGGCCCTCGATTCCCTGCTTTCGTTGTTGCTTCATTTGGTTATCCCCCGTCAGGGAAAGGATGGTAGGCAGGTCAATGTCCAGCGGGAAAGGGATCGTATAAGAGACGGTGGCGCGCTGGCGCAGCCTTCCGATGCGCGTTCCAAAGGCGAGCGAGCGCGCCATTCCCAGAAAGTTACTGTCGGTGATACCCACAGTCCCCCGCGGTCCCTCGAGTGAGCTGTAGCCGACTCCATACAGCAACGTATACCGTTTGGCTTCCTCCAGGTTAATGACGACGAGTCTGCGCGTGGGATCCAGAAAGGAAGGCGCTTCATTGATCTGGACCCGATTGAAAATCGTCAGGTTATAGAGATTGGTTTCGGTCTCGAGAATCGAGCCCAGGGATAACGGCTCCTGCTCCTCGATGACAACGGCCCGGTCCAGGACTGACTCACGCGTTTCCAAATTGCCGGTGATCACCACTGCGTCAGTAAAGAAGCGGCGCCCCTCGGTTATGTAATAAGTCACGACCACGCGCTGCGGCTCGGGAAAGCTGGTCTCAATGCGGTAGTCCATCTCCCTATAGCCGCGATTCTCATAGGCAGTGATAAGGCGGGTGCGTCCCTGGGCTACAAGAAAGGGCGAAAAGGGATCTCCTGGCTGCAAATCAAAATCCCGCAGGAGCGTCTCCTCATCAATCGCCTCATTGCCGATGATCTCGACATCTTGCAGGTAATAGCGGGGACCTTCGTTAATCTCGTAAATGACCGTGAAGTTTTTGCCTTCAGCTCGTGTTTCATAGCTTACCTGCACGTCGCGGTAGCCGCGGTGCCGGTAAAAGTTTCGGATCCGATCCAGGTCGCTGTTGATCAGACTATCCGAAAACTCGCCTCGGCTAAAAAAGCCGGCTTCAGTCACACCCAGAATGGGCGCCAGATCCTCCTCGGAAAAGGACTGGTTTCCGGTAAAGGCTATATCGGACACCTGGTATTGGGCGCCCGGCTCTACGGTGATTTGAATCCCGGAGCTCTTCTGGGCCGAAGCACGCTCAGCGGCATTTCCATCCAGCACCTGGTAGTCAACCTTTACATTGAAGTAACCCCGTTCCTGGTAGTACTCGATCAGGCCCTCTCGAGTCTGATCTGTGAGGAGTCCGGCAACCCCTACGGGCGTCTCGAGTACCAGGTCGCGTATCTGCTCGTCATCCAGACTGATGCCCACCAGTTGAATCTCGGTGTATTCGCGGGGAATGATGCGCAGGACTATGGAAACCGTATTATTTTGAGAATTGTAGACGGGACCGTCATCGGTGATATAGACGTCCGGACGCAAGTACCCCTGCAGGCTCAGGTATCTTTCCACGGCCTCGATGTCCTGGTCCATCTGAAGCTGAGAATAGCGTCCTGAGGGGCTTGTCTGGATGAGCGCGCGAATCTCTGACTGGTCGAGGTTCCCTTCGATATCCAGTTCGAGGCTGGCGACCCGGGCCTGTTCTCCGGCCTCTATCTCAAATTCAAGCTCCAGTCTGCCCTCTTTCTGGTGTAGCTGAAATTCAGGGCGGATCGTGGCCTGATAGTAGCCACGGAGTTGGTAGGCTTCCTGAAGTCTCGCCAGGGTTTCCTCCATGAGTACGTCTGAATAGGGTTCTCCTTCGCGCAGGACGAGATTGCGAAGCAGGTCGTCCTGATTTAGCCGGACGTTTCCCTCAAAGTCAACCGTTCGGATCAGGTACTCCCGGATAAGGAACACGGACACGTCTACCTGCTCTTGTCCGACCGGTTCGGCTTCGATCTGGACATCAAAGAAGACGCCGCTGGCATTCAGCCGCTGGATGGAACTTTTGGCCGCCGCATAGGAGAAAGGCTGCCCCTCCTCCAGTTGAATCAGTGTACTCATATCGGCCATGGAAACGCGAACGAGCGGACCGTCTGACAGAACTTGCAAGTTGCGAATAGTTCTACCCTCCAGGTCCAGCACTTGCTGAGCGGGGGCGCTGTCAAAAAATAGAAGGAGGAGGATGATCGTGATTGGTGTGATTGGCGTGATTCGTTGGCCAAACATCAAAACCGTCTTCTGAGCTTGAAATCAATGGCAACCTCCCCGTCTTGATCGCGGGTGCCGACGGCAGTCAACCAGTCGAAGATTCGGTATTCGATAATGACGATCTGTCCCTGTTCGACATCTCCCAGGTTGGTGCTGTAGGTCAGGGAAAAGTCTTTGGTGAGATTTTTTCCCAGCGTGATTCGAGCGCCGGGATCGCGTTCACCGGCCTGCAGGAAAGGATCGATTGAAAAGGTGTCGAAGCCAAAGAGACGGCTGGTGCGTCCCGTAATTTCCTCACCGATCGTCCTGCTCAGCAACGTGCCGGCGCCGAAAAGGGCTAGGGCGCCGGCCTCACGTTGTGCGCCTGTCCCCGTTCCAAAGATTTCTTCCTGAGTCTGGCCTATAGCCAGCAGTGAAACGATGCTGGCTGTGGGCATGGGAGGATCGGACCGGAAGGAGACATTCAACTGCTCGACAGAGCCCCTCACCGCGATAGTGACGGTGAACTCTCTGACATCGGTGGATGCTTCGAAATTGAAGACCGGAGTAGTCTGCCTTGGATTATTGAAATTAATGGTTCCGCGGGTTACTTCATACTGGTTGTTCTCGAAAAAAAGTGTCCCCTCTTCGATCGTCATGCTTCCCAGGATAACCGGCTCATTCAGCGTGCCTCGAATATCAAAATTCCCACTGGCGATCAGGTCGGCGACATTATTATTGATGCGTAAGGTCTGGTAGGCCTCGACCGAGATATCGAGCACGACTTCTTCTTCCTGGGCTTCGCCGGAGGGAACATCGACCTGGCGGCTCGAGTATCTGAGAAGCAGTTCGGGAATCGTGACGTTTTCGGTGTACTCGGCCGAACGAACATAAACCGCTCCGGAAATCAGTTGGCCCCGTTCGCTCTTGAAAAGGTCGATATCGACGTCCAGCGTGGACCAGACTTCATCGGGATACTCCACGCGCAGTCCTGAGCCGAACACGTTGAAGCGCCAGCGGGTGGGCTCGAGTCCCTCCATGAAAACTCCCCCTTCGGCGCTCACAGTCCCGAATTTGGTGCTGGCGGAAAGGTCTTCGATAGAGATCTGGCTGGAGGTAAACTGGAAGTTCCCGTGGACGTCAAACACCGGGGTCGGTGCATCCGGGTGGACCAGGAAAGCCCCTTGAATGGTGGCTTGTCCCACCGCCTGCGGATCTCCCAGCGGGCCCGACACGATCAGCCGCTCCAGAACCAGTTCGCCTCCGGTAGCCCCGGATTCCATAAAGGAGTTGGCGATCTGCAAATTGGCCGTCCCGTCGATTCTCAGATTAATGGTGCGAGGCTCCGCCAATTTCACGGTGCCGGAAACGTGCAGCTCCGTGTCTTGGCCGGTGAATGTCAGCGGATTGATCTCGAGGACACCTCCGATGTAGGACACCCGGACTGTGTCAGCATTCCGGATCTCATATCCTCTCATTGACAGTCCCAGCTCAGAGAAAACCGCGTCACCCGTAAGCGCCTCAGGGTTTTGCAGGGGGCCGCTCAGCGTGAGTTGCCCGCTCAATTCTCCGCCGATCTCAGGAAAGTTCTCGGCCGGTATGAGGGCGACGTAAGGGGCGACCGGGACGTTCTGGAGATCGACCTCAGCTTGAATCGGATAAGGCTCTTCCAGCCGCACCTGCCCCTCGACCAAAAATGGGTTACCTTGGAAACTGTTGCTGAACTCAAATTCGGCCAGCTTGTTTTCGCCGCTGGCCACGAGCCGGACGTCCTGCAGCGTGTATTCTCGAATTTGCACCTGGGGGGCTTCCAGCCGCACCTGAAAGTCGGGGTCCTGCACAGTGCCGCTGGCCTGCACGCTTACATCGAACAGGCCCTGAACGGCCGCTCTTTGCTGGACCGCCTCAATGCTTTCCAGGGGAATGTCACTGCCTTGCAATCGAGCCTGAAAGTTTTTGTCCTCCAGATCATAGGCGATCTGTCCGCTGATGGTCCCCTGGCCCAACTGGGCCTCAATGTCTCGGGCCAGCAGGCGGCTGCCCTCGAATTCGATGCTGGTCGTCAGCAGGCGAAGCTCTTCTCCGTATGCCCTGGGATCAACTATGGTGATCTGACCGCCGCCTGCGTACTGGCCGAGGGCGACTTCGCGCATCTGAATTTCACCCGAGATCTGACCGCGTATGGGGAGATCGCGACCGAGAATGGCGAGCATCCGTTCGACCGGCACCTGGTTTATCTGCAAGTCGAGCATCGCCGGTTCTCGAGAAGGCTGGTCTCCCAGCGTAAAACGCAGGGAAGTCCGGACATTGAAATCAGGGCCGATCAGGTTGGCATTTTCGAGTTGGAGTTGGTTGCCGGCATACTGAATTTGTGATTGAAAGTTCCCCAGGAGCTGATTGTTCAAGACGATCTGCTGGCTTTGCACGGCTCCGCTGAAAGCAAACTGGCGCTGCGGGTTTGCAACTGTGCCTGCGATCTGGGTCGGTCCCCGCAGGTCAAGCCGGTAGTTTTGCAGGAATTCAGGATCAATCCCAAGCGAGCGGGCCAGTTGCAGCAGCTCATTCCCCTGCTCAGAGAAGACGTCCACATCAAAGTTGTAGCGCGCGTTGAAGGTGACGAAGCCTTCATAGCGGATATCGCTCTGAGGCGTATCTATGAGTCCGCTGCTCAGATAAACGCTTTCACCGCGCAGCCGGACGGCTGCGTTCCCGGCAAATGGGACGCCCTGGCCGATCTGGACGATGCGCCCTTGCGGTGAGAGTCGTCCCCGATAAGTCACCTGTCCCCGGCCGCCGATTTGGGAGAATTCCAGGCCGGGAAACGACACATTTCCAGTGTAGGAGGCGGCGCCGAAAACGCCGAGGTCGCCTTGATTGAACACCTGAAGTACGGGATGTATCTGAACCTGCGAGGCTGTCACCTCAAATCGGGAAGCGGCTGTATCCTGGAAGGACAGCTCTCCATTTGCCCGCGTAAGTCCTCCAAAGAGATAGGCTCGCAGAGACTGAATAAGTGCCGATTCCCTGTCCACGCGAACCTGCGTGCGCAGCTCTCGCAAGGGAAGTCCTTCGACAACGACCACAGGCGAGGAGGCGTCTCCCGTGTAGGCGAAGTCTCCGCCCTGGCCCGCGAAAGTCCCCTCCAGATGGACCAACCCGCGCTGGATAGTCTGGCTCAAGTCCGGCGTCTTCAGCAAGGGAAGATCAACGGTCAGGTCACTGTCGAACTCGTAAGTCATCGTCTTCAAGTCCTGGATGGCGCCCGAAACCTGCCCATCCACCTCATTGGAGTCGAGCAGCAGGCTGGGAATCAAGAGCTGATTGGAGAAGTATTCGAACGTGAATGACGTGTCCATGCCGGTCAAAGTAAATCCGGCAACTTCCAGGTCGAGGCCGGCCAGCCCCACCTCCCCCTCATATTTCTCACTCTCAGGGATAAAACGCACCTGAGCGCTCATTCCTCCTTCAGCCGTGTCAAACTGAAGCGGCTGATTGCGGTATAGGAGCAAGCCGTCGTCGATCGTGATGCGGTCGATTCCCAGATCGGTTAGGGAGAAGTCCCCTGTAGTCTTTTCTTCTCCCTGGCTGAAGAACATGTTGGAAAGGTTGAGGCGCGCGTTGGGGTCCTCCAGCAGGCGGATGCGCGGGGACCCCAGCACCAGACTGTCCAGGGAAGCGGCAGGAGAGATGTAATGAGTGATTGAGAAATCCACCAGAATGCTGTCGATGTCGATCACCGGCTCGGGCGAGGGGTAGGTCAGATTGAAAATCTTCAAGCCTTCCACCTGGACCTGGGTGCCCACCAGCCTGAAATCGACGCTCTCCAATTCGACCCGGACGGCGAAGCGATCCTCCAGAGTTTCGACGACCTTGGTTCGGATCCACCGGTCGAAAGCTTCGCTTTGGAGAAAGAAGAAAGCGGCGATTCCCAACAGGAGCACGACCAAGAGTAAGCCCAATAACACTTGAGCTCCGATCTTGAAAAATCTCCGCATTAACCACCCTTAAGTTACTGCAACACAACAATCTTAACAAAAAGGCGGGGCTAACAGAATTGTTGACAAAATTTCGATATCATGGGTATTGTTGCGTAATTCCGTGAAGAAAGGCGACATCGAGATCTCGATCGAAAGCAAGCTCAGTTACTTAGATCTCGTCCAGGAAGTATCAGACGTCATCAGTCGCAGGGCTGGTTTCGATCAGGATACAGGCCACTGGATCGGCATGTCGGTGCGCGAACTGGTGGCAAACGCCATCCAGCACGGAAACCAGCTCGATGAGAAAAAAATGGTGGGAATTCGATTTGAACTCCTGTCGGATCGCCTGGTGATTGCCGTAAGGGATGAGGGGCACGGATTTGACGACGCCGTTCTACCTGACCCGCTCAGCCCGGAGAATTTGCTAAAGTCCAGTGGCAGGGGTATCTTTTATGTCCGCTCATTTATGGACGAGGTAAACTTTCATCAGCTTCCTGAGGGTGGAATGGAGGTGAGAATGGGAAAAATGTTTAAAGCCGGCAATAGCAAGGAGGAGGGTAAATGAAAATCGATAGTCGGACTGCAAACGGTGTGACCATCCTGGACATCCACGGCAGGATCACGATCGGCGAAGAGAGCTTGATGCTGCGCAACCAGATCAGGCAGTTACTGGAGCAGGGGAAAAAGCGCATTCTACTGAACCTGGAGGATGTCAGCTACGTCGATAGTTCGGGTATCGGTGAACTCGTCAGCTCTTACACTACGGTCACCAACCAGGGCGGGGAACTAAAGCTCCTGAACTTGACCAAAAAGCTGAAAGAGCTCCTTGCTATTACCAAGCTTTTGACGGTTTTCGACACCTATGACGACGAACAGAAAGCCGTCGCCAGCTACTTGGAGTGAATCTACTTGGAGTGAATAGTGAATAGTGAATAGTGAATAGTGAATGATAGTGAATAGTGAATAATAGTGAATAGTGAATAGTAGTTGTAGTGAGTGAAATAAATAGTGGGATTCACTGCTGCTGGATTCACTATTCACTATTCACTTTTCGCTTTTGCATGTCCAGAGAAAAGCTTTACGTGATCAACGGCGCCGAGAAAGTACCTTTTATGAGAGGTATGATCACGCATTCGTTGATGGAACGTGGCCTCAAGTTCCAGGAAGCTTACGATACCGCCAGCGCCGTGCGGGACAAGGTCCGCGAGCGTAAAACCATCGGCAAAGAGGAGCTGTCGCGGGTCATTCAGTCTGTCGTCCGCGAGAAATACGGTGATGAATATGCCCGAGAGCGTTCTCCATCCGCTGTTCTCCCGCCCCAGATTATGGTCAAAGGCCCCGACTCCGATATCCCTTTCAGCAAGGGAATACTCTCTCGATCCCTGCAGGCCTCGGGACTGGAGCCGTCCGTGGCCTACGACATCGCCCGTGAGATCGAAGGGTCAATGCTGGAACGGGGACAGACGGAAATCGGCCGCGATGAGTTGCGGCGGCTCATTTACGACACGACCCTGCGCAACCATGACGTCATTTTTGCCGAGCGCTATCTTCTGTGGCGGCTGTTCAAGTCTCCTGACAAGCCCCTGATCATCCTGATCGGTGGAGCCACGGGCACGGGCAAAACTTCGGTTGCCACGGAAGTGGCGCATCGGCTGGGCATCAGCAAGATTCTTTCGACCGACACCATTCGCCAGATCATGCGCATGATGTTCTCTCATGACCTGATGCCGGCGATCCATTATTCTTCCTACGAAGCCTGGAAGAACCGCATGTCCATCCGCGACGAGGAAAAATCGGTGGCCGTTATCGAGGCTTTCACCGAGCAGAGCATGCGGGTGCTGGTAGGCGTGCGGGCCATGGTGGAGCGGGCTATTCAGGAAAACTTCAACCTGGTAATCGATGGCGTCCACCTGGTTCCGGGCCTTATGGATCTGGAGCGCTTCGAAGACCATGCCTATATCGTGCCGCTGGTGATCTCCACCACCAACCGGGCCAGCTATCTGGAGCGATTCCCCATCCGCCAGGCCCAGGCAGGCAATCGGATGGCCAAAAGATACCGCGCTCATTTCGAGTACATCCTTCAGATTCAGGATTCCATCATCGAGATGGCGCGGCAGCACGACACGCCGGTGGTGGAAAACGAGAGCTTCGACGAGACCGTGGCTTCCGTCCTGAATATCATCTCCCACAGCATCCGGGAAAAACTCAATATCTCGATGGAGGAGTTGATCGCGAGGACGATGCCGGTTTAAGGCGCCAGATTCTTAGCGAGATCGTTAAAGATAACCACGCCCATCAGCAGGATGAGAAAAATAAATCCGATCTGAAAGATCCGCTCTTTGACTCGCAGGCTGAGCTCGCGGCCCATGATCCCTTCGATGGCCAGCAAGGCGATCAATCCCCCGTCCAGAATGGGAATTGGGAGCAGGTTGAAGATGCCAAGCTGCAGCGAAACCAGGGCCATAAAGCCGATAAGCGACACGAGACCGGCCGACGCGGCGACCCCCGAAAAGCGCGCAATTTCAATCGGACCCGACATGGTCTTCAGGGACGCATTGCCGGTGATCAGCTTCCCCAGGATCTCAAAAGTGAGCGTGGTGATCCGATAGGTACGCTCCACCGACCTTTGAGCCGCCGCGAAGAGACCATACTGTTCAGTCCGCATGGGCAGTTTGGTGACGTCATAGCCCACAATGAAACCGGCGCGTGCTTGACCGTCCATATCTACGGGCACAACCATCGTTTCCAGGATTTGATCATCCCGCCTAACCTTGAAAAGCAGAGGCTGGCCTTCGTGGGTGGCAATGAACTCGGTCATGGTTTCCATACCATGACGTTCGGCGGTCCAGGCATTTTCTGGGACATCTTGTTCCTGGATGGAGATCAACTCATCTCCGCCTTGCAAACCAGCCTGATCTGCCGGGCTGTCCTTCTGCACTTCGACCACCGCCAGAGGGATGTCGGGAGCGATTCCGATGGTTCCCAGATGAAGGCTCTCATTGACAGCAGTGGTTACCTGCTTCTTGAGCAGTTCTCCGTTTCTCTCAATGGTCAGGGTCAGGGTCTGATTCGGACTGGTGGCGATCTCGAGCTCGACATCTTCCCAGGTCGGCGTGCTGTCGCCCTGTATGGCCACGATGGTATCGCCGATCTGAAGTCCGGCTTCAGCAGCGGGAGAGGCCTCGTGAATCTGTTCGACAGTGGCGGGATCGTCTTTGAAAGCCGGCACCTCGATGCCCACCATGTACTGTCCCGTAAGCAGGAACAGAGCGAGTCCTATGTTCATGAGCGGACCTGCCACTGCTACCGCAAATCGATGCAGTTTGGGGCGTGAGAGGAATTCATCAGGAGAGCCGGTGAGGTTTTCATCGTAATTCTCTCCCGACATTTTCACGTATCCACCCAGGGGAAGCAGGCTGATCCGATAGTCCGTGTCCCCCCAACGAAACCCCAGGAGACGGGGTCCGAATCCCAGAGAAAATGTCTCCACTCGAATGCCCAGGTACTTTGCGACCAGATAATGGCCCAACTCATGAATGAAAATCATCACGCCCAGCACGAAAATGAAGGCGATGACGCTAAGTCCTATAGTGTTCAATAAGTCCAAATTGGATAGTCCTCCTACTACATTCTACCAAGACGGTTTTTGAGCGCCACAGTTTCAAGTTAGGATCCAAACCGTTAAAATTTAATTTTTCGCCAAAAAATTAAATTTTAACGGTTTGGCCCCAGCCACGCCCAATGCCGACTCGCGGGCTTGGCGATCGGCTTCCAAAACGGTTTCCAAGTCGGTAACGGGAATAGGATGATGCTGGTCCAGCACTTCCTCGATAATCTCGGGGATAGCGGAAAACGAGATCTGGCCACGCAGGAAGCAATTGACGGCGATTTCGTTGGCGGCATTGAGAGCCGTCGGATAAGTCTGCCCTTGCCGCAGCGACTCGTAAGCCAGGCGAATGCAGGGAAACTTCTCCAGGTCGGGCTGATAAAACTCCAGGGGAGCCTGAGAAAAGAAGTCCAGCGAGGGAAGAGTCGAGTCCCAGCGCTCAGGGTAAGAAAGAGCATAGAGCAGGGCCGAGCGCATATCCGTGATGCTCATCTGAGCCAGCACGGCACCGTCTATAAACTCCACCATCGAATGGATGGTCGATTGCGGATGGATGATGATCGAGATCTGGCGGGCGCAGATCCCGAACAGATGATGGGCCTCAATGACTTCCAACCCCTTGTTCATGAGAGTAGCTGAATCGACAGTGATCTTGGGTCCCATCCGCCACGTGGGGTGATTCAGAGCTTGCTCCACCGTGACGCTTTCCAGTTCCTGTTTGCTGTTGCGGAAAAAGGGTCCGCCGGAGGCGGTGAGCAGCAGCCGGCGGACGTCCCTCGTGCAGGCGCCGCGCAGGCACTGATGAAGGGCGCTGTGCTCGCTGTCCACCGGGAGCAGGTTGAGTTTATTGGACTTCACCAGCGGCATGATCAGCTCGCCGGCCATCACCAGCGTCTCCTTGTTGGCCAGTGCGACGTCCTTCTTGTGTAAGAGCGCCTGGTAGGTGGGCACGAGACCGGCGGCTCCCGTGATGCCGGCAATCACTATGTCTGCTTGCGGATGCGTAGCGGCTTGCGTGACGCCCTCCAGGCCCGAGACGACCTGCGTCGATCCAAGCCTTCCATTCAGCGCCTGGGCAGCTGCGTGATCAAAGAGCGCCACCAGCTCGGGCTGGTATTTCAGCGCCTGCTCGTGCAGCATATCCGCCTGCTTGTAAGCGGCCAGGGTGACCACCTGGAAGCGCTCCGGATAAAGATCGACCAGACTCAGAGCGCTCTGCCCAATTGATCCCGTCGATCCCAAAATCGCAATCTTCTTCATCCTACATCCTACATCCTACAGCCTACAGCCTACAGCCTTAAGAGTGCCAGCAAATAGTAGGTCGGGAAGGCAAAAAGAAGACTGTCGATTCGATCCAGCAGACCACCATGTCCCGGGATAAGCGAAGAGCTGTCCTTGACGCCGGCGCCTCGCTTGAGCATGGATTCGAACAGGTCCCCCAGGATGCCGCTGGTCCCCAGCAGAGCCCCCATCAGGACGAGGAACTCCACAGATTTAAAAGGGAGCAGGTAGCCTCCGAAGAGAACTGCCACCAGAATGGAAAAGAAGACGGCGGCGATGTAACCTTCCATGGACTTCTTGGGACTGATACGGGGAGTGACCTTGTGCCTTCCCCAGGTCCGGCCGATGAAGTAAGCTCCGCCGTCCCCGCCCCAAACCACCAGCAGCACCAGCAAAAGCTCCCACTTGCGGGATGGCTGCAGAAGGGAGGGCACAGAGAGTGGCAGTGAAAGATAGAAGATCACCAGCAGGTTGCCTGAGACGCTGTGAAAAGCGTGGCTGATTTCCTGCCCGCCCAGCACGCACCAACTCAGAATGACTATCACCGCCAGGAGGATGCAGGGGACCAGCAGGCTGGGAAAGTAAAACCAGACCCAGGGAAAAGCCAGGGCAAAGGGGAAGGTGATCCAGTAGCGTGTCACCGAATGTGTGGCCAGAAGCCTCAGTAGCTCCAGCGTGCCAAGCAGTAGAATGAATGTGATCAGAAGCAGGAAAATCCAGGCGGGAAAATAAAAAATGGAACCAATGGCCAGCGGCGAGAGGATCAGCGTGGTCAGAATGCGCTGCGTCATCGAATATTTTGGAAGGACATGGATTCAATGCCGCCGTAGCGGCGTTCCCGCCTTTGAAAATCCTCGATAGCCTGCAGCAGATGAAGGCTGCGAAAGTCGGGCCAATAGACCTCGGTCACATAGATCTCAGCGTAGGCTATCTGCCAGAGCAGGAAGTTGCTGATTCGCATTTCGCCGCTGGTGCGGATGAGCAGATCCGGAGAGGGCAGTCCTTTCGTGTAGAGCTCGCTTTCAATATCCGCTTCGCTGATCTGCCGATTCGCCGCCTGCCGCAAAAGCCGGTTCACGGCATCTACAATTTCCAGCCGCGCGCTGTAGTTCAAGGCTATGACCAGCTTCATGCCGCTGTTCCCTCGGCTCTCCTCTTCCACGTATTGCAATTCCCGCTGAACCGGCTCGGGAAGTTCCTCGATCCGTCCGATGGCCCGAAAGCAAATATTGCTTTCCTGGATAGTGGCCAACTCTTTACGCAAGTATTCCTTCAGGAGGTCCATCAGCATCCTGACCTCGGCGGCGGGACGCTTCCAGTTTTCGGCCGAAAAGGCGTAAAGGGTGAGCACCGGAATGGTTAAGCGAGCGCAGGTCTCGATGGTGGACTTCACGGCCTGGATGCCGGCGCGATGGCCCTCGACTCGAGGCAGGTGGCGCTGCCTGGCCCAACGGCCGTTGCCGTCCATGATGACCGCTATGTGGCGGGGCAGCCGCTCGGGGTCTAGCGAGAGGATCAGTTGTGCTTCCGCACTGTCACGACTCAGAACTTCTTCGAAGTTCTTGAACAATCGATTCATGGGTAGCACCAGCTAATCGTATTGCCGAAACAGTTGAGGGTCAATACCAGATTCGAATCAGAAACAGGGAGTGAGCGGGTGCAGTGGGACCCGCTTTGCGGCGGTCTCGGGACTTCAGGATCGCCTGCAGGTCCTGGACTGGGCGTTTTCCCGCTCCAATCTGAAGGAGTGTCCCCGCGATGTTTCGCACCATATGATGCAGAAAGCCGTCGGCTTCTACCCGATAAGTGAGGAGCCGTCCCTTTTTCCGAATAGTCGAACTGAAAACAGTCCTTTCTTTGCTCTTGACTCGGCTCGCCGCCGCCGCGAATCCACTGAAGTCATGCCGTCCCTGGAGGACTTGGGCAGCCTGCTGCATGGCGCGCCAGTCCAGCGGGGAGATGACGTGATTGACCAAACCGTGCTGGAAAGGGGATAAAACGTGTCCGTTGTAGATCCGGTACTCATAGCGCTTCCTTAGGGCATCTTTCTGAGCATGAAACCGGGGATGGGCGATGGTCAAAGAGGTGATTCGAATGTCGGGCGGGAGCACCGCGTTGAGCGAACGCTGCAGCCGCCGCGGAGACCTGGCCGGCTTTTCTCCCGGCGGGCCGGCTCCCGCCAATGAGAAGTGGGCCACCTGGCGCAGGGCATGCACCCCCGCATCCGTCCTCCCGGCCCCCACCACGCTTGCGTCCTCGGCCGTGACGGCCTGGACAGCGTCTTTGATCGTTCCCTGAACGGTCGTCTGACTCTTCTGGATCTGCCACCCGGCATAGCGGGTGCCCACGTACTGAATGACGATTTTGTATTTGGTCAAGACTTAGGCTCACCTTTAGGCTCACGCCCGGATCCTGGAGACACGCATTCTATTTGACGCAGGAGCTGTTCCAACCGGATTGCCAAATCTTGGAGACTGGTGTCCAGCAGAGTGACATGTCCCAGCTTGCGCCGGGAGTAAGGGGCCTTGTTATAGAGATGGAGGTGTGCGCCGGGGATAGCCAGGATCTGGTGAGCCTGGGGAAGCGAGCCAATCAGGTTGGCCATGGCGGAATGGCCTCGGGGCGTCACCGATCCCAGAGGCAGGCCCGAGATGGCCCGCAGGTGATTCTCGAACTGGCTGGTCTCGGCGCCCTCAATCGTCCAGTGGCCTGAGTTGTGGACCCGGCAGGCCATTTCATTGGCCAGCAGTTGGCCCTCGTACTCGAAGAATTCCATGGCGAGGACGCCGGTATAGTCCAGCGACTTGAGGACTCGATAGGCATACTCTTCGGCCTGTTTCTGAAGCTCAGGCCTCAGCTCCGGCGCCGGCGCCAGTGTGAGACGAAGTATCCCGTCGCGATGATGATTCTCCACCAGCGGATAAAAGGCCACGCTCCGGCTGCGATCCTGAACCGCCAAAATGGAAGCTTCCCGCCTGAAGGGAACAAAACGCTCCAGAATTGCAGGGCGCTCCTGCAACCGGCTCCAGGCATCTGCCGCGTTCTGGGCCGCTCTGATGACCTCCTGGCCCTTGCCGTCGTAGCCCAGCCGGCGATGCTTTAACACCGCCGGGCAGCCGATCTTCTGGAGCGCCTGCTCCAGTTCGCTGAGATTGTCTACCAGCTCATATTCGGTCGTTGGGATTTCCAGCTCGACGAACCGTTTCTTCTCGTTTCCCCGATCCTGGGCCATTTCCAGAGCTTCCGGTGCAGGATAGACCGGCACCTTTTCCTGGAGAACCCGGGCTGTGTCAACCGGGACATTCTCAAATTCGTATGTGGCCAGGTCCAGACCTGAGGCGAAGCGCTCCAGAGCCTCCAGATTATCGTATCCTGCCGTGATCTGCTCACCCAGGCTGCCCGCCGAAATCTCCGCCGACGGATCAAAGAAGCGGAAGGTAAATCCAAGCGGACAACCGGCCAGGGCCAGCATGCGCCCCAGTTGGCCTCCGCCTAAAACTCCAACCTTCACCGATCCTCCCTGGGATCAGGATGGGTGAGGACCGATTGAGTTTGATCCTCGCGGTAGCGCTTCAAAGCGGCCCGAAACTGCGGATGCTTGTTCCCCAGGATGGAAACTGCCAGAAGCGCCGCGTTGATGGCGCCCGGTTTGCCGATAGCCAGAGTTCCCACCGGAACGCCACCGGGCATCTGGACGATGGATAGGAGGGAATCCATCCCTTTGAGAGCTTTCGATTTGACAGGCACACCCAGTACCGGCAGAGTCGTATTGGCAGCCACCATGCCGGGCAGATGAGCGGCGCCGCCCGCCCCTGCAATGATCACCTCCAGCCCCCGGCCCTCGGCGGATTTGGCATATTCGAACAGCAAATCGGGAGTTCGATGAGCGGACACCACTCGCACCTCAAACGGCACTTCGAGTTGCTCCAATGTCGCCGCGGCACTCGAGAGCGTCTCCCAGTCCGACCGCGAACCCATAACCACAGCAACCAGCGGCTCCATAAACTGTCCCTCAAAAACCATCCATGATGTCACACAATCGGGTGACACGCACGAAAAATACGGGAGGAGAAGAGGAGAAGAGGAGAAATACGGTGACGTTCCACGGCAGACCCGCTCCCTTACGGTCGCGGCTCGGAGTGGAACGTCCCCGTATTTCGGCGTAGGATAGGGGCGATGAGGGCGGCGTTGCTGGTGGAGTTTGGCTCGGACTTGCGCGTGGAGGAGATCCCGAGGCCGACTGCGGGAAAAGGGCAGGTGCTCGTGCGGGTGGAGGCCTGTGGAGTTTGCCACAGCGACCTGCATTTGGCTCGCGGCCACTGGGAGCGGTTCAAACAGCAGATGCAACTCCCGCGCGTTCTGGGGCATGAAGTCGCCGGCAAGGTCGTTGAGATAGGCCCGGGCGTGAAGAATCTTCAGGAAGGGCAGCCGGTCGGAGTCGCCTGGTTTCACCATACCTGCGGCAGTTGCCATTATTGCAATCGTGACCTCGAGGTCTTCTGCCATGAGCCTGCCGTCACCGGTGTCGATGTCAACGGCGGCCTGGCCGAATACCTGGTGGCCTGGAGCAGCCATGTGATCCCGATTCCCGACGGGGTTCCCCTGAAAAGCGCAGCGCCGCTCTTCTGTGCCGGGGGAACCGTCTACAGCGCCCTGCAGAAGGTGAATCTCAAATCGGCTCACCTCGGCATCTGGGGCGTGGGCGGCCTGGGACACCTGGCCCTCGAGCTGGGCCGAATTGGCGGAGCGCGGATCACGGTAGTCGATGTAAATCCGGAAAAGCTTGCCCTGGCTGAAGACCTGGGGGCCGATACGGTGATCCTGGCTTCTGAGGCTTCCGGATGGTTCGAGGACTTGAAAAACAAGGTAGACGTGGCCCTGGTGGCAGCCACTTCTATTGAGGCTTACTCCAGCGCCCTTCAGGGACTGCATAAAAACGGCTCTCTCCTGGCGGTTGGACTTCCTTCCGATCCGCTGCCCTGGACGGCACCGGATCTAGTCCGCTCGGGTATCAGGATCATTCCTTCCCGGGTCAGCAGCCGCGAGGAGTTGCGTCGTCTCCTTTCCCTGGCGGCAAACCGTCAAATCGAGGCCCGCGTCAACTCCTACCCGTTGGAGCAAATCAATCACGTCTTGAGTGAATTGGAGGAAGGAAGGATCTCCGGGCGGGCAGTGATTGCTTTTGAAGAATAACGGCCGGTTGGAGAATGTCGGGCCAGGCGTAAACGCCAACCGAGCCGCGACCGTAAGAGAGCGGCCACTGAGATGACAGTTCATATATACCGAACTCGAGGCGGAACGATCGTCAAACATAAGCAAGCCTATTACCGGCTGACGGAGCCCGCCTGGGACCAGCTCTTCTCTCAAGACGATCTTTCTCGCTTTCTGACAGACCGGATCAAACACTTATCGCCCCTGGAGGATTTCGATCCGGGCGACGGGGACCTTCTGGCTCCGATCGGCGGCCAGGAGGTCTGGGCGGCGGGCGTGACTTACTACTACAGCCGTGAAGCACGGGCGGAGGAGTCCGAGGCTGCTCAAGGAGCGGACTTTTACCACCGTGTCTACAACGCGGAGCGGCCGGAACTTTTTCTGAAGGCCACTCCGCACCGGGTAGTGGGCCATGGGCAGACGGTCCGCATCCGTCGCGATTCCGACTGGAACGTACCCGAGCCCGAGCTGACGCTCGCGATCAGTCCCACCGGCAAAATCTTTGGCTACACGATCGGCAATGATGTCAGCTCGAGGGACATCGAAGGGGAGAATCCTCTTTATCTTCCTCAGGCCAAGTTATACAGCCAAAGCTGCGCTCTGGGTCCGGGAATACTCTTGACTGATGAGCCCCTGGCCGATACAACCTTGATTGCGATGGAAATCGGGCGTGAGGGCAAGAAGGTCTTTGACGGGTCCGTCCCACTTTCTCAACTCAAGCGGACTCCGCAGAGCCTGGTGCATTATCTCTTCCGTGACAATGAATTCCCTATGGGCTGCTTCCTTTTGACCGGGACCGGCGTTATCCCGCCGAAATCGTTTACACTTCAATCCGGCGACGAAGTGCAAATTACCATCGAGCCCATTGGAATACTAATCAACAAGGTTGACCAGGATGGAAAAACAAAGGGCATTTAGAGGCATCAATCCCGCTACCGGACAGCAGTTGGAACCGGATTTTGCTGACGCAACTTCCGGCCAGATCCGCCAGGCGCTGGAGCAGGCCGAGCAGGCGTTTCAGGTCTACCGCAACAGCTCACCCGGGCAGCGCTCTGAATTTCTGCACCGGATGGCCGATGAGATCGAGGCTCTGGGAGCTGAGCTGATCGAACGAGCCTCATCCGAAACTGCTTTGCCGGCAGCGCGTCTGACCTCGGAAAGAGCCCGCACGGCCAATCAGCTTCGGATGTTCGCTCAGGTGATCGAGGAAGGCTCCTGGGTGGAAGCCCGCATCGATACGGCCATCCCCGATCGGACGCCGATCCCAAAGCCGGACGTGCGCCGGATGCTGATTCCCCTCGGCCCTATCGTGGTGTTTGGCGCCAGTAATTTCCCCCTGGCCTTTTCGGTCGCCGGGGGTGACACGGCGTCTGCCCTGGCGGCAGGGAATTCCGTGGTAGTAAAGGCGCATCCGGCCCATCCCGGCACCTCGGATCTGACGGGCCGGGCCATTCTGAAAGCCGCCGCGGCCACGTCGATGCCGGAAGGTGTGTTTTCGCTGCTTCAGGGGATGAGCTACGAGGTGGGCCGCAGGCTGGTCGAACATCCTTTGACCCGGGCGGTCGGCTTCACAGGATCACTCAAAGGCGGGCGCGCCATTTTCGACGCGGCAAATGCCCGCCCTGAGCCAATCCCCGTATATGCGGAAATGGGCAGTATCAATCCCGTCTTTGTACTGCCTTCGGCTCTGAAGGAAGGCGCAGACAAGATCGCTCAAGGCCTCAAGGACTCGGTTGTCTTGGGAGTTGGCCAGTTCTGCACGAATCCCGGATTGGTGATCGGACTCGAGGATGAAGGCCTGGATCAATTCAGCCGCCGCTTGGCTGCCTTGATCTCCGAAGCGCCTGCCGGCACGATGCTTCATTCCGGAATTTGCCAGGCCTATGGGGAAGGGAGCAGAGCTCTGAGAGAAATTGCGGGAGTGCAGATCCTGAGTGAGTCCAGCGCTGAGGCGGATACTCTGAAGTCGGAAGCCAGGCCGATGATTTTCGGCGCAAATGCCGGCACTGTGATCGAAAACCCGCGTCTGAGAGAAGAGCTTTTCGGTCCTTCCAGTATCGTCGTGCGCTGCCAAAACACTGCCGAACTGGAGGAGATTGCTCGCAATCTGGAAGGACAGTTAACCGCTACCATTCACGCCACGCAAGAGGATCTCCTCCAGCACCAGACTCTGATTGAAATTCTGCAGCGCAAAGCGGGACGGCTCATCTTCAACGGCTACCCGACAGGCGTTGAAGTCTGTCCCTCCATACATCATGGTGGACCCTACCCGGCTACGACCGATGCCCGTTCAACTTCGGTGGGAACAGCCGCTATTCAGCGCTTCGCCCGTCCCATCGCCTACCAGAACTTTCCCGACTCGGCCCTGCCCGCAGAGTTGAAGAACCGGAACCAGCGCAAGATCTGGCGCCTGGTCAATAACGAATTCACAAAAGAGGATGTCAAGACATGAGAGTTTTTGCTGTCCTGATTCTTGGTATCTGTCTTGTGGCCGTAGCTGGCTTTGCTGCCGAATTAAACAAAACCCGCCACCCGTCACCCGCCACCCGCCACTCGTCTAGCTCCTGGGTTACTTATGAAGGAGGCGAGGGTCCGGGCAAGGGAAAGCATATCGTCTTCATCAGCGGAGACGAGGAATACCGCTCGGAGGAGGCGCTGCCCATGCTGGCCAGGATCCTGGCCGTACACCACGGTTTCAGGTGCACCGTCCTCTTCGCCATCGATCCCCAGACGGGAGAGATCAAGCCCGATGTGTCCAACATTCCCGGGCTGAGCCAGCTCGAGACGGCAGACCTGATGATCCTCTTCACGCGCTGGCGAGAGCTTCCGGATGAGCAAATGAAGTACATCATCGACTATACGAACTCGGGAAAGCCGATCATCGGACTCCGCACGGCCACTCATCCTTTCAAATATCGGGAAAATCTGCAGAGCCCCTACGCAAAATACAGCGACGGCGGTGACGACGAAGTTTTTGAGGGCGGATATGGACGTCAGGTGTTCGGCGAGATGTGGGTAAGGCACCATGGTGTCCACGGCAAGGAAAGCACGCGCGGTCTCATCAACGGACTGATGAAGGACCATGCAATCCTGAGAGGCGTCAGCGACATCTGGGGACCAGGCGATGTATACGGTTTACGCGATATCCACGGTGGAGGAGACGTCCTGGTGCATGGATTGTCGCTCCAGGGGATGGAGCCCGACTCTCCCCCTAATTTTGCCAAGTCGCTCATGCCCGTGGCCTGGATCAAAACCTACACCGGTGAGACCGGCAACACCTCTCGTGTTTTCTTCACGACGATGGGAGCCGCTGTCGATCTGGAGAGCGAAGGCCTGCGCCGGCTGGTCGTGAACGCCTGCTACTGGGGTATTGGCCTGGAAGATCAAATCCCGCAAGAAAGCAACGTCACGTACGTGGGTGAATACAACCCAACCTTCTTCGGCTTCGGCGGTCACCAGAAAGGCCTCAAGCCGGAAGACTTTGAGCTTCGCCGCTAAAATCGCGAAAATTTTCGCTGGATGTCCGTGTATTTTAGCGGCAAAACCAGCCTGGCAACCCGGCAACATTTCCTATAGGGTTATAGAATAGATCCTGGAGGGAGAAATGGCTGAGCAAGAACCAGTCAAACTGCAAGTGGCCAGTGCCAAAGCCGAGGACGTCGGCAAAGGAACGGCCCGGCTGAATCAGAATGCCCTCAGCGCCATGGGACTGCGTGAGGGAGACATCATAGAGGTCATCGGCAAGCGCAACACGGCGGTCATAGCTCTTCGTCCCTATCCCGAGGATGAGAGCCTGAACATCATTCGACTGGATGGACTCGAGCGCGGCAATACCAACGCGAGCATTGGTGACTATGTTGAAGTCCGCCCCGCTGATGCCAAACCGGCCCGCCGCATCGTCCTGGCGCCGGCCCAGAAGAACATGCGGCTCATGGGCTCGGGTGAAGCCCTGAGGCGCACGCTGTTTCGCCGGCCTCTGGTGACCGGAGATCTCATTTCGACTTCAATCTATCACCGCACCCGTGGCATGGACCGCATGAATATTCCGGATGAATTTTTCCGGACTTTCTTCGAGCAGCCTGCCTATGGCCTGCAGGAAATCCGTCTGGTGGTGACCTCGACCGTGCCGCGGGGCATCGTCCAGGTGGCCGAGGATACCGAGATTGAACTGCTCCCACAGTGGACTGAGCCGGAGGAGCCTCGCGCCGCCGACGTTACGTACGATGACGTCGGAGGACTGGGCAACAGCATTGAGCAGGTCCGGGAAATGATCGAACTCCCCCTCAAGCATCCGGAACTCTTTCACCGGCTGGGAATTGACCCACCCAAGGGAGTGCTTTTGCACGGCCCTCCGGGAACCGGAAAGACGCTGCTGGCCCGTGCCGTGGCCAATGAAGCCGACGCGCGCTTCTTCCATATTGCCGGCCCCGAAATCATGGGCCGCTTCTACGGGGAATCGGAAGAAAGATTGCGTACGGTCTTCAAGCAGGCCCAGCAGGAGGCGCCCTCCATCATCTTCATTGACGAGATCGATTCGATTGCTCCCAAGCGGGAGCAGGTGACAGGCGAGGTCGAGCGCCGCGTGGTGGCTCAGCTTCTGACGCTCATGGACGGGCTGGAGCCGCGGCAAAACGTGGTCGTCATCGGCGCTACCAATCGCGTCGATGCCATGGATGAGGCTTTGCGGCGCCCGGGACGCTTTGACCGGGAGATCGTCATCGGCGTCCCCGATCATCAGGGACGGCGTGAAATCCTGGGAATCCACGTCCGCGGCATGCCCCTGACAGAAGAGGTCGAGCTGGACGATATCGCCCGCATCACTTACGGATTTGTAGGCGCGGATATGGCAGCCCTGGCCCGGGAAGCGGCCATAGAGACTTTGCGGCGAAACCTGCCCAACATCAACCTGCAAGAACGCGAGATTCCAACCGATGTCTTGGAGAAGCTGGTGGTTTCGATGGCTGATTTCAGAAACGCCCTGAAGCGAGTTCAGCCTTCCGCCCTGCGCGAGATCATGATTCAAGTGCCCGATGTAGGCTGGGACGACATTGGAGGGCTGGACGAAGCCAAGCGGCTGCTCCGCGAAGGGGTGGAACTGCCCCTAAAGCATCCTGAGGCTTTTCGGAGGATCGGCATCCGTCCGGCCAAGGGCTTCCTGCTATTTGGTCCACCCGGGACTGGAAAGACGCTCCTGGCCAAGGCGGTGGCCCGGGAATCTGAGGCAAACTTCATCGCGACCAGATCATCGGACCTGCTTTCAAAGTGGTACGGAGAATCGGAACAACAGGTGGCGCGCCTCTTCACCCGGGCCCGGCAGGTGGCGCCCACCGTCATTTTTATCGATGAGATCGATTCTCTGGCGCCCCGGCGCGGAGGATTTGGCGAACCGGCCGTGACCGAAAGGGTGGTCAACACGATCCTGGCCGAGATGGACGGCCTGGAAGAGCTGCAGGGCACGGTGGTGATCGGAGCGACCAATCGCCCCAATCTCCTCGACCCGGCTTTGCTGCGGCCGGGCCGATTCGATGAACTCGTTTACGTGCCGGTGCCTGAAAGAGAAGGCCGCTTTCGGATTTTGAGTATCCATACTTCGGGAATGCCGCTGGCCGATGATGTGGACCTCGAGGAGATTGCCGGCCGGACCAACGGCTATACTGGCGCCGACCTGGAGGATCTCGTCCGCCGCGCCGGTCTCCTGGCGCTGCGCGAGGATCTCGAGACAGAGCGTATCCCCATGCGCCTCTTCGAGACCGCTCTGAAGGAAACCCGTGCCTCCGTGACTCCGGACATGGAACGGGAGTACGAGCAACTGGCGGAGACCCTCAAGCACGAGAGCCCCCATGGCACTCGCCGCATCGGCTTCACCCCCGAGTCTGAGCCGCGCGCGCGTGAGCCGGTAGTGACATCCAGAAATCCATTTTAGAAATCCATTTTGGGAGGTTGCTTGGAAGGATTTTATCTGATTCGCAGTCTCGGTCTGATGATCATCGCCGCGGCAGTGCTGGCATTAATTTTTCGACCCGCCAAAGTTCCAGCCCTGATCACCTATATTGTGGCCGGCCTTCTGCTTGGCCCAATCATGGAAGGGATTGCCGAACTTTTCTTTGACGGCAGTGAAGCCCCGTTTCTGTTAGCCGGCGATGTGGATGTGATCGGAGAAGTCGGCATTGTGCTGCTGCTGTTCATCGTCGGGCTGGAGCTTAGTTTTGAGCGCATTCGGGATGTGGGGAAGGTCGCCCTGGTAGCCGGCCTGGGTCAGATCGTCTTTACGGCCATTGGAGGACTGGGGCTGACCTGGCTGCTGGGCTTCCACCTAGTCGAATCTGTCTTTATAGCGACTGCGCTCACCTTCAGCAGCACCGTTGTTGTCGTCAAGCTCCTCGACGAAAAGAAAGAGTTGCATGCCCTGTACGGACGTATCGCCGTCGGCATTTTCTTGGTCCAGGATCTGGTGGTCATCATGGCTCTGACTTTTCTGGCCGGCCTGGGCAGTCCGGAGCTGTTTGAGCCCGCCGTGGTGCTTTCCAGCCTGGCCAAGGCATTCACTGGGATGGGCCTTCTTCTGGCCCTGGCCTTGCTGTCATCCCGCTACCTGTTGGGCCTCCCCTTCACCTGGATCTCCCGGTTGCCGGACGCTGCTTTTGTATGGAGCCTGGGCTGGTGCTTCTTCTTTGTGGTTGCGGCCCAGTTGCTTGATCTCTCTCCAGCCATTGGAGCCTTTCTGGCGGGGATCAGCCTCGCCCAGCTCGATTCCAGCCATGATCTCAGGCGTCGGGTTCATCCCCTGATGAACTTTTTCGTGGCCGTCTTTTTCATTACCCTGGGAGCCAGGATGGAGCTGCAGGCCGCGCTTCAGCACTGGGACGCGGCCCTTGTTCTCTCCCTGTTTGTGCTCATCGGCAATCCACTCATATTCATATGGATCATCGGCCGCAGCGGTTACGGCGAGCGAACTTCTTTTTTAACCAGCGTGACCGTGGCGCAGATCAGTGAGTTCTCCTTCATTTTTGCTGCTCTGGGGTTAAGCTCGGGCCTGATTCGGGAATCGGTTCTCTCGCTCATTACCATGGTGGGACTTTTCACTATTGCAGTCTCCGCCTATATGATCCTGTACAACCATCAACTTTATCAGGTTATTCGCAAGGCCGGTCTGCTCAAGATTTTTACAACCGGGAGTAAGGAGGAAACGGAGGTTCAAACGCCTCTGAGCGGCCATATCATCGTGGTGGGACTGAACGCGATGGGCAGGAAAATCGTGCAGGGACTTCGGGAGCGAGGAGAAAAGATTTTGGTCATTGATACTGATGTGCATAAGCTCAGAATGGTGTCCGGCTCCACCAGATTGGGAAATGTCGATTACCTTTCGGTGATTGAAGAGGCCTTTCTGCCCACGGCCAGGCTGGCCGTTTCCACGCTTCGCATCGAGGATACCAACAGTCTTTTTGCCTACCGGTGCAATCTGCTCGGAGTGCCGGTGGCCATACATACCTTCGACCGTTCCGCCACAGAGACGCTCAAGGATGTGAAGATCCAGTATCTGATTGATTCCAAGAAAATCGGCGCCACGGAAATGCTCCACGAGATCCGCCAAATGGGAGTGCCGGTCCCATGATCACGCTCAGCATCATCTTCGCAACGGCGACGATCGCTCTGGGGCTGGCACGCTGGTGGCGCTTGCCTACCGTGCCGGTGTTGATTCTGTCAGGAGTCGTGTTGGCCGTCAGCGGCATCCAGGGAGACAATGAGCAGCTTCAGCAGATGCTCCTCCTGGGACTGACCTTTTTGGTTTTTTTTGCAGGGACCGAGTTGAATCCGAGACGCCTGGGCGCTCAGCGCCGGGCCGCCATCCAGGTAGGAGTGATCCAGTTTATCCTGCTTGGCGGCATCGGACTGGGAGTCGCTTTGCTCATAGGATTCGATCTCGTTTCAGGGTTTTACATCGCTCTGGCTCTGGCCGCCAGTTCAACTCTGGTAGTGGTCCGGCTTTTGCAGCAGCGAGCGCAGCTTTTTGAACCTCTGGGACGTTTAGTCCTGGGTGTGCTGCTGGTTCAGGACGTGCTGGTGATTTTCTTTATTTCCCTGCTCTCCAATTTAGCCGAGGGTGGCTGGGGTATTGCAATCGGGCTCGCCGAAGTGGCAGGTCTGATGCTGTTGAGCTGGATATTGATTCGCTGGCTCACTCCCTATCTGCTGCTGAAACTGAGTTTTGATGAGGAAAACCTGCTGCTTGTGGTGCTCGCAATATTGTTCGCATTTGTCGGACTGTCCCAGATAATGGCGGTCCCATTGGTGGTCGGGGCCTTTTTGGCTGGAGTATCGCTTTCGGCCTTCCCCGTGAACGGGCTGATCCGCGCGCAACTTCTTTCCCTGTCGCACTTCTTCCTGGCTGTTTTTTTTGTGGCATTGGGCGCCAGCCTGCGCATGCCGATGGGTTCGGAGCTGATTCTGGCTGGGATTCTGATCGTACTGGTGGTAGGCTTGACCCCCCCTCTCGTGACCCTGATTGCAGAAAAGGCCGGCCTTTCGGCCCGAGCTGCCATTGAAAGCGGCCTGCTCTTGGCCCAGACCAGCGAATTTTCGATTATCGTGGCCCTGGCGGGGTTGCAGCAAAATCATATCGGTGACGGGATTTTGAGCGTTATCGCCCTGGTCACCGTTGCGACCATGATTCTGACTCCCTTCATCGCCACCAATAAAATAGTCTGGCGGCTGATGAAACTGCATCCGTCCCGCTGGCAGAACCGGCCCGTAAGTCCACCGAGCGGCCATGTCTTGCTGATCGGCTGTGGCGAGACGGGCCGCATCCTGCTGGAGCATCTGATCGGGTCGGGTGAAAGGATTCTGGTAGTGGACGATGATCCCGCCATAGTGAATCAACTCAGAGCTCGTGGAATCGATGCCATTCGCGGGGATGGGGCCGACTATCGGCTCCTGAACGCCAGCGGAGCCCGTACGGCGCGCATCGTCATTTCCACCATGCGCCGCCTGAAGGATCATGAAAGCGTGCTGAAATTTACCAAGAGCGGCAGGGTGGTCGCGCGGGTGTTCGAGGAAGCCGAGGCCGAGAGAATCCGAAGGAGAGGAGGCATACCCGTGCTTTACTCACACGCGGCCGCAGGGGAATTCCTGCGCTGGTTTGGACAAGAGTTTGCAGCCCGTACCACGAGTTGACCACTGACCCCGGCTCGCTGCGCTCGCCTACTGACCACTGACCGGCTCCCAGATGGTCAGCCGGTCAGCGCACCGGCACCTTTATCCCCGCCCGGCACCAGCGGCCAGGCATGTCCACGCCTCGGATCTCCTGATATTCGGTGTCAAGCAGGTTTGAGCACTCCAGATAGAGATTGTATCTGCCGAAACTTTTCCCCAGGCGGGCGTCCAACAGCCAATAACTTCGTCCGTCAGCGCGGCGCTTGTAATCCACCTTATGGCCCCACACTAGCCCCGCCGGCAGATGAAAGCTTCCGAAACCGGCCAGCGAATGCCGCGCATAGTCCAGGACGTACTTGGAAAGGAACGAGACCGGGCCCGGATCTGAATAGACGTATGTGTACTGGGCTCCGACCAGTCCCCGCGCGGCGAGTAAGCGCTGCAGGCCAAGCTCAACTCCATCGGTCTGAATATCGCGGATGTTGGTCGTTTCCCATTTCTGCTCCGGAGCCTCGCGCACCCAGTCAATGATGTTTTCCTCCCACCGGGAGAAGAAGTTCAGGGTGGCCGTCCAATTCGGATGAGGAGCCCATTCGATTCCGCCTTCAGCGCCCCAGGCCTTTTCCGGCTGCAGGGAGGACCTGGCTTGGTGATTCGGATCGGTATAGTAAAGCTCGGTAAAAGTTGGGATGCGGAAAGCATGAGCCAGGGTGGATTTAAGCCTCAGGTTGGGAGCGACCCACCAGCTTCCGCTGATGGAGGGGCTGGTGGAGGAGCCGAAGCTGGAATAATGGTCATAGCGCAGGCCGGGATAGAGCGCTACCGTCTCAGCCGGTTTCAGTTGCAGTTCCGCAAAAACGCCCGCCCGGGAAAACGAATGATCGCCCAGGTTGTTAGAGCGGATCCAATCGCCGCCCAGCTCAGTTCCCATGGTTAAAGTCGTCTTGTCCGAAAGCGTCCACTGCGCCTTGGCCAGCCCCCCTAATGCGTGAGTCCGGTGCCTGTTTTCGGCGAATCCGGGACGTCGGATGTCCCACAGGAAGTGATCTCCATGAGTGCGATAGAAGAGCCGGCCGGACATTTTCGAGGAAGGTCGAGACAGCAGAAGGCGATCGAAGGAAAGCAGTGTGGCGTCAGTCCATTCCTTGGAGGGAGAGGCGCCGTAGAATCCATTGGCTCCGAAATCCTTGTCGAGGTGAGAGACAAGAAGACGAGAATGTTCGCCGAAGCTGGACTGCGAAGTGAATCCGAAAGTCTGGAAATCGCGGTCAAACATGAATCCGGAAGAACGGTTTGTCGATACCGCTAGCGACTGGGCGAAACTTCCCCGCTTCAGGCCCAAGACGGCCGAGCCGTCCACCAGGCCGAATTGGCCCGCCGAGAGGGAAGCCCGAACCCCCTCAGTCGCGTCCCGGGTGATGATGTTGATAGTTCCGCCGAAGGCGTCAGCGCCGTATAAAGCCGATCCGGGGCCATAGAGAATTTCCACTCGGTCAATCTCTTCGAGCACGACCGGAATGTCGCCGTTGTGGTGTCCGGACTGAGCATCATTGATTCGAATGCCGTTGACCAGGATCAGCGCCTGTCCGAAGCCCGCTCCCCGGATCGAAAAATCAGTCTGAATTCCGTAAGGTCCGCGGGCGCGTACTTCAACACTGGCGGCATAGCGCAGCAGATCGGCCACTGATTGGACGGGAAGGCTTTCGATCTGTTCACGGGTAATCACGGTCACCGTCCGGGAAAGATTCTCGAATGGCACGGGGTAAGCACTCCCTGTAACCACCACTTCCTGGGAAGCTGCCTGGGGGAGGACCGGCAATGAACTCAGAACAATCACAAGTGTGAACGTAAGCAGCCTTCGCACGGTCAGGAATTCTAACCCGATTTTCGTCACATGTCACCCGTTTGACACGACCCCCCAAATGTGTGAGGGTAACTGAAGCGAAAGGAGACAATCAAATGGTCGCGAGCGGAACAACGGTAAAAATACATTACACGCTAGTGCTTCGTAACATAAATAAGTGCGCTATCGCTGGAGGCGATTTGACCCGTATTCAAGGCGCGAGGAAGGCGCCTATCGGGAATAGGCAACTGACGAGCAACGCTGAAGACGGGTCCAATCGCCCCAGCCCTTCGGGTCGCGGCGGCACTGGCCTGCTGGCTTTGTTGCTCCTCGGTCCCATATTCCCGATATGCTCCCTCGTCGCGCCTCGCCATCAGACCGCACCCATAGGGTACCCGGCTC
>JBOGJG010000184.1:0-3825 GCA_050747825.1 Acidobacteriota bacterium
AATTCGAGATCCGCCGAATGACCTCGATGGCTTTCAGGATGTCCGTTCGAGAGACATCCTTGTGCGTGACGAAGCGCACCTGGCGGGGGCCGGTCGGGCCGGCCAGGATGGAGTGCTCCTTCAGAGATCTGAGGAAATCTGCGCTGGTCTGGTTCAGCAGGTTAACGATGAAGATGTTGGTCTGCAGCCGGTCCAGGTCTACTTCAAAGCCATCCAGATCATGCAGGGCTTCGGCCAGCATACGGGCGTTTTCATGATCTTCATGGAGGCGCTGAGGCATTTGCTCCAGAGCGACCAGGCCTGCTGCGGCCAGGACTCCCACCTGGCGCATCCCTCCTCCCAGGAGTTTTCGAACGCGCCAGCCTTCCTCGATGAAATCGCAGTCTCCCAGGAGCACTGAGCCCACTGGGGCGCTTAAACCCTTGGAAAGGCAGAACATCACGGAATCACAAGGACGCGCCAAATCAGCGACCCTGGTATTAAGAGCCACAGCGGCGTTAAAGATGCGGGCGCCATCCAGGTGCACGGGCAATCCGCGGCTGTGAGCCTGATCGGCGATTTCTGCCGTCGCATTCTCAGTAATGACTGTCCCACCCGCCATGTTGTGTGTGTTCTCGAGAGCGATCAAGCCCGTGCGCGGCCGGTAATAGACGTCCGGACTGAGAAGAGGTTCGATCTCGGCCCAGGTCATTCGGCCGTTTCTGGACTGGACCTGACGGGGAAGGCATCCCGAAATGGCCGCCATAGCAGCCATTTCATAGTTTACGATGTGCCCTTTCTCTTCGACGATGACTTCCTGCCCGGGGTCCGTATGCACTTTGACGGCGATCTGGTTGCCCATTGTGCCGGACGGGACAAACAGGGCGGCCTCTTTTTCAAAGATCTGGGCCGCCCGTTCCTGAAGGGCTTGCACGGTGGGATCCTCCCGGTAAACGTCGTCCCCGACTTCGGCTTCGGCCATGGCGCGGCGCATCTCCGGAGTGGGCTTTGTAACCGTATCGCTGCGCAGATCGATCCAGTCGCTCATGGCGCAGCGATGTTATCACTCTTCGGGATTTTCCTGAATGGGCTCCTCGTCCTGCACCGGTCCCTGCACCGGTCCGTATTTGATGGTGGTATCCACTTCGAACTTCTGGTAGTCATCATAGGTGATGATCTCGCGGATATGGACGCCCTGGCGGTCGTAGAAGGATCCGAAGTAGAGCACGTCATCGGCCATGGTCCAGGTCGGAAACCAATATTGGCCATCGATCTGCTCACGCCGGGTTTCAAACTCGGGAAACTTGTTGTCGGCGTAATCAGGGACGGCCTTACCGCGGGTCATAACAATCTGAAAATCCAGGGTATCCACCCAGATGCGGCCCTTGAAGTAACGCTTGTCCTTTTCCATCTTCCGAGGCTCAACATCGAAGATGTAAGTGTCGAGAAGATCGACCCACTCGCGACCTTCGTATTTGATTTGGTAGTTGGGCAGTTCCTCAGTTGTGAGGACAAAAGGCTGCAGGCTGAGCGCGTCCTGAATGTCTTCATCCGTAACACCGACCGACCTCAGCGCCCCCCGGTCGCTGACAACGCGGGTCTTTCGCTGGCCGTCGTTGGTGAAATAAACCTCAATTTTCATATCCCGGCGTTCCCGGACTCTGTCCGAGTTATCCAGGACTTCGAAGGAAATACGCTGGGTATAGGTGTATTTCTGCCAGACACTGCGAAACTCCGACTCTTTCTCGGCGAACCTGCGGATAATCTCCTGCGGATCGACGCTCGGATCCTTTGCATCCAATGCCGCGACCCCAAACAGCGCCAGAGGCAGAAGCCGTAGTAGTCTTTTCATATTTATTTAGATGCAAGCGCCGGAGATTTGATTCAGTGGCTAAGTCAACGCCAGCACTTCCTCGATCGTGGGTATCCCCCCGCGGGCGCCGTAGCGTGTGCAGCTCAAAGCGGCGGCCACGTTGGAGAACTGCAGGCAGCTTTCAACGCTCCAGTCTTGGAAGAGGCTGTAGATGAAGGCTCCGTGAAAGACATCTCCGGCGCCGGTTGTATCGACGGCATTCACCGTGATTCCCGGGATCTCGATGATTCGTCCTTTCCACATGATGGCGGCGCCTTCCTTGCCGCGGGTAACGATGACGTAGCCGGGAGTGGCTTCGGAGACCACCAGCAGGGCCTCACGCCAGTCCTTCTTTCCGGAAAAGCGCTGGGTAAAGCCAATCGTGGGAACGACAAAATCGGTGAGCGGCAGCAGGTCTTCGACTCCCGGTTGGAACTTGTCGATATCCAGGCAGACCTTCATGCCGGCCTCACGGGCCCACTGGGCCGCCTGAATACAGGCCGCCTGGTCATGGCCGTCCATGTGTAGGAGCCGGCCCTGGACAATCCACTCGCGTTTCAACTCACCGGGCTTATAGAGAAGCTGGGG
The DNA here is from genome assembly GCA_050747825.1 of Acidobacteriota bacterium. GTDB lineage: Bacteria > Acidobacteriota > UBA6911 > RPQK01 > JBOGJG01 > JBOGJG01. Next base: position 2,420 of record JBOGJG010000184.1, read on the forward strand.
ATCGCGCTGCCACAGGACCGTCCGCTCGCCCGTGGGCCGGTCTACCAGGATAAAAGCGTACTGGCTGAAAGCTCCCGGGACGACGTCCATATGGGAGATGTCGATGGGCTCCTTTCCGAGGTCCTCCAGAGAAAAGCACCCGTTCTCATCGTCGCCCACCCGTCCGATGTAGCTGGCCTGAAGACCATAGCGGCCGCACAGCGTGATGGCGGTGGCGATCTGACCGCCGCCCAGGCGAAGCCGCTCCAGGATCTGCGACTTGGTGTTGTGGCGCGGATATTCGGCCAGGACGCAAATCCAGTCCACTGCATTGGACCCCATCCCCACCACCTGAAAGGACCGATCCTGCGACCAGTCGAGTTCAAAGCGAGCTTTATCCAGAGCGTTCATAATCCTGCAGGAGTCCTCGATCTGAAAAGCTGAAGTACCTGGAGTCGCCAATAATAACATGGTCCAGAACGTGTATCCCCACGATTTTACCGGCCCTAACCAGCCTCTGAGTGCTGCGAACGTCATCCTCGCTGGGTGCTGGATCTCCGCTGGGATGGTTGTGAATGAACAGGACTCCCGCCGCCGCCTCCCGCACGGCCGGGCGGAAGACCTCACGGGGATGGACCAGGGAGGTGTTCAAGGTGCCTTCGGAAATCCGCTCGATCTTCATGATCCGGTTCTTGCCGTCCAGAAGGGCAGCCCAGAAGATCTCCTTCTTCAGCCCCTCTACCAGTGGCCGGAAATGAAGGAAAATTTGAAAGCTCGAACCAAAGCGCTGATGGTGAACCAGAGAAACGCGATCGAGGCGGGGAAAGAGGCGCGCCGCTGCCATGACGGCCAGGGTCTTCTTGTGATTGAGTCCGGCCCGGCGAAGCTCCCCATACTCGGCGTCCTTGAGGCGCTGCCAAGATCCGAAGTGTTCCAGGAGACGCCGCGCCCCTTCGAGCGCCTGCCTTTCGCTCACCCCCGGTCCAACCAGAAGGGCCAGCAATTCCAGTGTGGAGAGAGCCTCCCAGCCTGTGTCGAAGAGCCGCCTGGTGGGAAAATGATCGGGTAGAGCGCTGTGCACATCTGACTATAACGTCGCTTCCAAACAGAGTAACACCTTGTGTTCACTTTATCGACTACGGGGAATCGGAAAAAAAAGTGCCACTTTCATGCTTATACCAGCATCTTGTAACGAGTCCCTTTTAGGCCCGGCCAGTTGCCTGCCAGTTGCCTGATAAAGGTGTGATAGAGATGAAAGCAGGCAAATGAGATGAAACAATTTTCTTTACTTGCCATTACGGTTGTATTGTTTTCTAGCGTTCCTTTTGTTGTGCCAGGTCAACAGGACAGTCCTTTGATCGAGCCGATTTCGCCAGCTTTGGAAGAGATCATTCAGAGTGCAAGTATGGTGGCAAGTTTTCCGATCT
>JBOGJG010000185.1:0-1288 GCA_050747825.1 Acidobacteriota bacterium
AGTTGGCCAACCTGGCACTCCGGAGGAGCGCCTGGCTTGCAATGGCGGTGCTCCGGTGCGCAGCACCTGGCTGCCTTACGGTCGTCAGTCGATCGACCAGGACGACATAGACGCTGTCGTTTCTGTTCTCAGTTCGGAACTGCTGACCACGGGACCCAAAGTGGTCGAGTTTGAGGAAGCATTTGCCGCAGCGGTAGGTGCCCGTTTCGCCTTGACTACCAGCAGTGGAACGGCCGCTCTACACGCTGCCGTTTTTGCAGCCGGGATCGAGCCGCTCACGGAAGTTGTTACAACTCCGTTGACGTTCGCCGCGACCGCTAACTGCATTCGCTATCAGGGTGGCGCCGTCGTCTTTGCAGACGTTCGCCGCGACACGCTCAACCTGGATCCGCAGTTGGTGGAAAAAAGAATCACTCCCAAAACTCGCGCCATCATCACAGTGGATTATGCGGGCAACCCTTCAGATCTGAGCGAGCTTCAGGAAATTGCCCAAACACATCAGCTGTTGCTTATTGAAGACGCCTGCCACGCGCTGGGAGCGACTTACAAGAAACATTCCATTGGAAGTCTGGCAGATCTTACGGTTTTCAGCCTGCACCCGGTAAAGCACATCACGACCGGTGAAGGCGGCGTAGTTACCACGAATGATGCAAAACTGGCAAACCGCTTGAGGATCTTTCGCACTCACGGGATTACTTCAGATCACAGCGAGCGAACGCAGGCGTGGTCGTGGCTCTATGACATGGTCGAACTCGGTTTTAATTACCGCTTGACGGACTTTCAATGCGCCCTCGGGCTCTCGCAGTTGAAGAAGCTACCCGGATGGCTTGCTCGACGGCGCGAGATTGCGGCAGCCTATACTGAAGCGTTTCTTGAATGTCCTGAAATTAAAACCCCTGTCACGCTTCCTGACCGCGAGCCGGCATGGCACCTCTATGTGATTCGGTTGAACCTTGATCGGCTGAAGACCAGTCGTGAAGTGATTTTTCGGGCGTTGCGGGCTGAGAATATCGGAGTCAACGTTCATTACATCCCCGTCCCGTGGCACTCGTATTACCAGAGGCTCGGGTACGTGAAGGGAAACTGGCCGGTTGCGGAACGTGCCTACGAGACTTTAATCAGTTTACCTATTTTTCCGGCTATGACCGACCGGGATGGTCAAAATGTGATTTGCGCGGTCAAGAAAGTTATCGGCCATTTTAGAATTTGAAAGACGGCTCCCAAGTTCTTTTTCGTACTGAGGGTGGAACGAAGATCGGCTTTGGCCATGTCCGCCGCTGTCTATCAC
>JBOGJG010000186.1:0-1092 GCA_050747825.1 Acidobacteriota bacterium
CGCAGGTCAGGTGGGGTGTTTGTGGGTTCGGGGCGTATTACCCATCTCATTGTTTGGGGGGAGGGGCGGCGAGGCGAGAACAGGCCGGCACCCTGGATGGGGTGGTCGTCTCCTTCAGATGCAGAACACGACGAGTACGCCCGATCTCGCTCAAGGCCCACGCGGGCCAGGGATGGTTCACCGAGCACCGGCCGGCCCGGCAGCGGGCGACCTACAACCGCCGTCACGGGGTACGGAAGCTGATGGGCGCCTACCACGTCGGCGCGACCCGCTGTGGGGTCGTCTCGAGAAGCGCCGGGTGACCACGCAAGTGGTGCTGGAGTTCTTCAAGGACATCCGCCGCCGCAACCGCGACCGCGACCGCGACGGCCCGCGCATCATCGAACTCGAGAACCGCCGGAAAGTCGCCTGGGCCTGAGGTACCGGCAGAACGATCCGCGCCGCCCACTTGAGACCTAGTTCATTCGAGTGGTAGCTGGGGTGGTGGCCTGCCGGACGGTGGGTCGCTGGTGTGGGTTCGGCCGTGGGGGTCGGTGATTTCGAGGGTGGCATCCGGGAGGAGTTTGGCGTGCCAGCCGGGGCGGTGGAGCAGGTGGTGGTGCCGGGCACATACCAACACCAGGTTGGGTAGCCGGGTGGCGCCGCCGTGTTCCCAGGCTCGCACGTGGTGGCCCTCGGCCCAGTGTGGGGGCCGGTCGCAGCCGGGGAAGCGGCAGTGCCGGTCGCGGCTCACCAGGGCGTGGCTCAGCGGCGCGGGGCTCGTGCGCGTGGCGGTGCCGTTGTCCAAGCGGGTGGACCGCCCGGTGGTGCCCACCCGGTGCACCGCCGAGTCGCACAACAGCCGGTCGACCGTGGCCCGGTCGAAGCGGGTGCCGTCGGCGGTGGTGGCACCCGCGGCCGGGTTGGTGGTGTGGTGGTCGAGGTCGATGATCACGTTGAGGTGGGGGCGGTGGCGGCCCCCGCGCCGGGCCTGTTGGTGGTCCAAGAAGTGGCGGCAGATGTCGCCCAGGGCGTCGGCCCGGCGGGTCGCCGGGCTGCGGGCGGGCCGGCCGTCGTCGTCGGGGGTCTGAGCGAGGCGCAGGGCGGTGGCGA
>JBOGJG010000187.1:0-15013 GCA_050747825.1 Acidobacteriota bacterium
ATCGTCGCGAGCCGGGTACCCTATGGGTGCGGTCTGATGGCGAGGCGCGACGATGGAGCATATCGGGAATATGGGACCGAGGAGCAACAAAGCCAGCAGGCCAGTGCCGCCCGCGACGATAGCGCACTTATTTATGTTACGAAGCACTAGCGGGAGGGAAGCTTGAAATCAAATTTTCGACCAATTGCCTTTTTCTTTGTAGCCCTGGTTCTCATTCATGCAGGCTGCAATTCAGAGACATCCACCTCATCCGAATGGCCTCGAGCCAGGAACGTGATCTTGTTTCTGGCCGACGGCACCGGCATCCCCACCTTGAATGCCGCCAGTATTTACGGTTATGGAGAGCCACAAAAGCTTTATCTGCAGCAAATGCCGCACCTGGCGCTCTCCGATACGTCGGCTGCCGATAGCTGGGTCACTGATTCGGGCGCCGGGATGACGGCTGTCATGACTGGAGTAAAGACAAACAGGGGTGTCATCTCTCAATCGGCGGACGCGGTGCGAGGAGAGAAGGATGGAGAAGCCCTCAAGACGCTCCTGGAGTACGCCGAAGAACGTGGCCTCTCCACAGGCGTGGTTTCAAACAGCTCCATGTCGGACGCAACTCCGGCGGCATGCTACGCCGACTCCAACGATCGGGGTAAGCAAGGCTACATTTTTGCTCAGATCCTGAAGCCACGCTTCGGCAATGGCATCGATGTGGTGATCGGACCGGGACGGGAGAGGATACTGGAAGAAACAGCGCAGATGGGAACGGACATTGCCGCCGGACTCAAGCAGTCCGGCTACGAATTCGTCGATAACCAGAATGCCCTGGCAGAGGCCGCCGGGCGGACAGACCGCCTGATCGCCCTCTATCCTCTTTACCGCCGATCATTCCTATGACCTGAGGATTCCGGGGGCAAATCACCGGACGAAAGAGATTCTAGATCTAGAAGATGTCGTGGTGGATGGGAGCCATACGGCCGAAGAGGTCCTGGTGACTGCTCAGGGTCCCGGCGCCCAGAAGGTCAAAGGAATGTTTCCCAATACTCGTCTCTTTCACATCATGAAGGAAGCCTACGGCTGGTAGTCGGTTAGGGTCGATAGGGCCGGATCAGATTCCGACTCCAGAAACCGTGCTCAATCTGCGAAGACAATCTCTCCGAACATGCCGGGCACGTGGAAATCGGGCTTGAAGGTGGGGGACCAGGCCAGTCCCGCATGGGCTGGGCGTTTTTCCACTCGATAAAGGTTTAAACGCCAGCGATCACCGGGTTGGGGAGGGATATGGGGGGCGGTTACCATATCCTTTAAAGGAAGCGCCATTTCACAGGTCCACTCCGTATCGCCGCTCTGCCCATCCACGCTTCCCTCCATCTGCACCGCCCATTTGAGCCCGTCACTGTTCCAGCTCGAGTAGGGAATGGGCTTGCGAACGTCGATCAGAAAAATATCCAGCATGGTGCCCAGAGGATTGACCTCCAGCTCGATGTAGCTGGGATGCCCGGCATCCGCCTGAATAAAAACCTCCACTACTTCCTCCGTCCACAGGTGCTGATCCCGCTCGGCGAAAGTGGACCAGATATTGTCGTCCACACAGCGGAAAGCAAAGTAGATGAATTGATCGTCGTAAAGGATCTTGGCCTCGGTGTCATAGGGACTGGCAGAACCATCCACGTTGTTCCGAAAGTCGCTCACGCTGGAGGCCTGCTGCCAGACGGCATCGTCCAGCCGCCCATCCACCTGCACCGGAGTGGGCGTTTTCACCACTTCATAGGTTGGACGCTCCGGTTGTGCGGAGAGGAAGCGGCAGCTAATGCCAAGCAGAGCAATCGCCAGGTTCGTGGCATATGTGTTCATGACCGGCCATTGTCTCACTTCGGGTTCCGCTTCTAAAATCGTTCGCACTGGTTTCGTGTTTTTCGGGGCAAATACGATTTGAGAAAAAATAAAAAAGATTTCGAAAGAATACGAAAAATTACGGTGACATACTCGTGTAAATTGATTATAAGTATCCGGCGGATGAAGAACGGAAAGGCAAACCCGGCCCGGCCACTGGTCGGCGATTTGGGGTTGGACGATTACATTGATATCGAGCGGGCAAATGATCGCTGGGATGAGCTTTTTGTGGAAGCCGAATACATCAAAGGCGAGCCGGCCTACACTCCGCGCGAGATTTTGCAGCAGCCTTGGACTTGGTGGCAATCGGCGCAAATGGGCGCGCGACGCTTTTCCGATCTTGTCTCTATCTTCCAGGAGGCCGATCGGGTCTATTTAACGGGCGCAGGTTCCTCTTTCTTCATTGGAAGGAGTCTGGAGCAGGCGCTTCAGGTGCGGTCCGGCAAGCCGGTGACTTCCGTTGCCGCTACAGAGCTGATCCTGGACCCATCCATTTACCTGGCGCCAAACGTTAGGGGACTGCTGGTATCGTTCTCCCGTTCCGGTGAAAGTCCGGAGAGTCTGGAGGCGATTCGCGCCGTCCAGGAGATCTACCCGCAGTATCAGCACCTGGTTATTACCGCCAATTCGGCAGGCAAACTCGTCGGAGAATTTGTCGGGTCGCGGGGCGTTCATGTGCTGGCTCTGCATCCGGCCACCTGCGACCGCGGATTGGCTATGACCAGTTCCTTTACAAACATGGTCGTAGCCGGCCAGATCTTTGCTTTTGCGAATGCCGACGACTATTTGGATCATGTCTGGAGCCTTCGCCAAACCGGCAGAGAAGTGCTGGCGAAAGTTGCCGGGACAGCACAAGATCTGGCAGATTTGGCTCCCTCGCGGGTGTGCCTACTGGGAGCTGGGACGCTTGGCGGGGCAGCAGCGGAAGGAGCTTTAAAAGTTCTTGAAATGACAGACGGCCGTGTAAGCACGCTCTCTGACTCCTTCCTGGGGATTCGTCATGGTCCCTTGAGCTTCCTGGATGAAGAAACGATCATGATCTATTTCGTCTCTTCAGAAAAGTCAATACGCCGGCACTACGAGCGCGACCTGATGGAGGAGGTCAAGCTCAAAGGGCTGGCCCGGCACCGGGTCGCCGTAGGCTACGACCTGGAGGGCAGTATCCTGGATCTGGTGGATACCAGGATCGATTTTGGCGGGTGGAGTGAGTCTCGCGTGCCGGATGATCTGCTGCCCCCGCTGAATGTTCTTCCCTGCCAGACCTTGGCCCTGGCCCTCTGCCTGAACCGGAGTCTCGATCCTGATAATCCCAGCCGGCGCGGCGTCATCAACCGCGTCGTCGAGGGGATCAACATCTACAAGCAGTGATTGGTAGAAACCTAATCCTCCGCAAGCCGGTATCCCACCCCTTGCTCCGTCAGCAGATATCTGGGGCGGGCCGGATCGGCTTCGATCTTGCGCCGAAGGTTGGCCATGAAAACCCTCAGATAGTGTGTCTGCCCGACTGAGCCGGGACCCCATACCTGGCTTAGTAGAAAGCGATGCATCAGCACTCTGCCGGAATGGTGAACAAGAGTGGCGAGAAGACGGTACTCAATGGGCGTGAGGTGAATCTCCTGATCCTCCACAAAAACCCTGCGGGCGGCGAGATCGACCGTCAATCCACCCGTTCTGAATTGCGAATTCGCCGCTTGATGATCCATGATACGCGTTCGATGTCGGATCGCCACCCGCACTCGCGCCAGTAATTCTCTAACGCCAAAAGGCTTGGTCAAGTAATCATCCGCTCCTGAATCAAGGGCCGAGACTTTGTCTTTTTCATGGCCCCGGGCGGACAAAATGATGATCGGAAGCGCCGACCACTCTCTGGTTCTTTGAACGATCTCCAGGCCGTCCATATCCGGAAGCGCGAGATCCAGAATCAGCAGATCCGGCAGCCAGTTGAGGGCGAGGCTCAGCCCTTCGGTTCCGGTTTCAGCCACAATGACCTTATACCCTTGGCTTGCCAGCGCAGCCTTCAGAAAATTGAGTACCGGTCTTTCGTCCTCAACGACCAAGATAGTGAATGGATTGGTGCTCATTGACCTCTGGAACTGATGGATTATTTGGGAATTCGGGCGGTTCTCCATCAATTGGTATCAAGAAGCAAAATCGGGCGCCTCCCGCCGGCCGATTTTGAACCCAGACTCGTCCGTTATGTGCCTCGATGATGGCCTTGCTGATCGCCAGGCCTAAACCTGCGTGGCTGCGGGCAGTTTGTTTTTCCGCCCTGAAAAACTTTTCGAAGATCAGATGCCGCAAATTGTCCGGAACACCTGATCCGGCATCGGCGACTTCAAACAGGACGTACTGCTCCCGAATTTCCGCCTTCACTTCGATCAGGGTACCGGGACTGGTATAGTTGGCGGCATTACCTAACAGGTTAATCAGGACCTGCTCAATCAGCACTCCATCAAAAGGAACCAATGGCAGGTTAGTGGGTATGCCGATCCTGACCGGATGCAAGGATAATTCGCTGCCGAGCCGGCGAAGAGCCGAGCCGATTACTTCTTCGACAGGTTGCCATTCCTTTCTCACTGTCAGATTGCCCGACTCAATTTGCGCCATGCTGAGCAGATTATTCACCAGTCGCACCAGGCGCTCAGACTCTTCATAAATCGTCGTGAGAAGCTGCTTTTTGGTTTCCTCGCCATGATTTTGATCTTCGTCGAGAAGAGTGCTGGAAGCTCCGGCTATACCGGTCAAAGGTGTTCGAAGATCATGTGAGACACAACTGAGTAAAGCGCTGCGCGTGCGTTCAAGCTCGACCTGGATGGATACCTCCCTCGCTTCGCGGCTCAGCCGATCTCTTTCATCGGCCAAAGCCATCTGTCGAACGGCTTGCTGGCGAATGCGCGCCGTCAAGTCTCCGATGATAATTGAGATCACAAGCATGACCAGGAAAGTGACAACGTACTCTGTATCCTCCACTGCCAGAGAGTAATGGGGAAGTGTGAAAAAGAAGTCGAACAAAGCTACGCCCGTTACAGAAGCGACAATTCCGGCAATGCGGCCATAGCGAGCTGCTGAAACAGCCACACCCAAGACGAACACCATCGCCACATTTGTCTCGGTCAGTCCGATCAGTGAAAGCCCGGTCGCACCCGCTGTCGAGAGCCCCATGATCAGTATTGTGCGGAAATACCGTTTGACCCTTTCTCCCATTGCTTCACGTGCTTTGTATTCAGCACGGGTATGTTATCACCAGACATCACTCCTGTTTCGCCGAATCTTAATGAAATCTTTATGCGGTGGCCGGAAACCTTGATCCCGTCTTAATGTGATCTCTGGTAATTGTTGAAGCTTGATTCGTTGGCCTTATCTGTGTCGCCTCCTGGGCCTGATTGCGCTTGGCCTGGCAGTGAGCCAATGCATCCCTCTGGTCATCGCTTTGATAGCAAATGACGGCGGAACTCTCCCGCTGCTTAAGGCAGTTCTACTAACAGCCGGCATTGGAGGATTGCTCTCGTACTCCTTTCGATCCGAATCACACGAGTTATCCCAGCGTGAGGCCCTTTTGCTGGTCGTGTTGGTGTGGATGACCACAGGCGTGTTGGGCGGCCTTCCTTTTTATTTTTCCGAGCACTTCCTGAGCTTCACGGACGCGGTGTTCGAATGCGTTTCCGGGTTTACGACGACGGGCGCTTCCATCCTGAGCAGTGTTGAAGCTTTACCGGGCAGCCTGCTTTTCTGGAGGGCTTTTACTCACTGGCTGGGCGGACTTGGAATCATTCTCCTGATGGTTGCCATTCTTCCGCTGATCGGGGCCGGAGGCATGGCTCTTTATCAAGCCGAATTCTCCGGCGCCAAATCGGAAAAGCTTAAGCCCAGACTTGCCGAGACGGTTGTTGCCTTTTGGAAAATCTATGTAGCCTACACGGTTGCAGGATTCATTGCCCTGCGGCTGGCCGGAATGAACAGTCTGGATGCAAGTTCTCATACCTTCGCAGCGCTGGCAACGGGCGGCTTTTCGAACCGCAGTATCAGCATTGAGGCTTTCCACAGCCCGATCATCGAGGCAATCCTGATTATCCTGATGGTTGCCGGTGGATTGAGTTTTACTCAGCATTACCGTCTTCTGGTGAGACGCACGAGCCGGGTTTTTAAAGATACCGAAACCTGGTTCTATTTGGGGCTTCTGACACTGGCGACTCTTGTGCTCACGCTAAATCTTCATAAGACTCTATCGCTCGGCATCCTTGAGGCTGCCCGTCAGGCTGCTTTTCAGGTAGTCTCCATCATGACGGCGACCGGATTTTCTTCCGCCAACTTCGGGATCTGGAGTTTCTTTGCCCAATTTCTGCTGCTGTCCCTGATGTTTGCAGGCGGCTGCACGGGATCTACTGCCGGCGGTCTCAAGAGCGCTCGGGTTGTCCTGCTGCTTCGTGTGGTCGGACACCAGTTCCGCACCATTGTGCATCCGCGCGAAGTCCACCTCATCCGCTTCAACAGGAAGACCATAGATGAGAAAACCATCCAGGCGCTTTTGAGCATGGTCTACCTGGCCATCCTTGTAAACATAACTTCAAGTCTTCTGCTCGTGATGACTGGTGTTGACATCGTCACGGCAATCTCCGGTGTCACAGCCTGCATGTTTAACGTCGGTCCGGGATTGGGAGAAGTCGGTCCTTACTCTAATTACGGGCATCTCCATCCTTTCGCCAAATGGGTGCTCACATTCACGATGATCGCCGGCCGGCTCGAGTTTTACACCTTTCTGATCATTTTCACGCCATTTTTCTGGAGGAAGTGAACTTTAGGGCGGGCGACGATCCGGGGCCGCTCCTTTACAGTCGCAGTCGCGGCTCTGTTGAGTGGCATCGGCGACTGCGAGTGCATCCGAGCCGCAAAGGGTACCCGGCGGCCCGCTGGTGTAGGCCGTGCTCTTGTGAGCCCGAGTTTCATCTGAAGTCTATTGTGGTGCATACTTTGGTTCTTTGGCTCCTCGGTTCTTGGGTTGATTAGCCAGCAAACCAAGAAAACTAAAGAACTAAGAACTAAGAACTAAGGAACTAAAGAACCACGCATGGAGGAATCTAAACGTATGCGGATGTGGGGATCCCGTCTCTCTTTAGCCCTATTTTCGCTGGTCGCTATACTGGCCGGCCCTTCTCTTTTCGCTCAGACAAAACTCCTGCGCTTCCCGGATATTCACGGCGACAGAATTGCTTTTGTTTATGCAGGCGATATTTGGACGGTGGGCGCTTCCGGAGGAAGAGCCGTGCGTGTCACGGCCCATCCGGGCGTGGAGTTGTTTCCGAAGTTCTCACCGGACGGAAGCTGGATCGCCTTCACCGGCCAATATGACGGCGATGAACAAGTCTATGTAATCCCTGCGAACGGTGGTGTCCCCAGACAGCTTACTTTTTATCCCGCCCGTGGGCCGCTTCCTCCCCGCTGGGGCTACGACAATCAGATCTATGGCTGGACAAAAGACGGCAAGGAGATACTCTTCCGCTCCATGCGCGACGGCTGGACTCTGAGCGACACCCGGTTGTATACGGTCGCCATTGACGGAGGCCTGCCTAAGGCTCTGCCCATGCCTGTATCCGGCGCGGGCGATTTTTCCCCCGACGGAAGCAAGGTGGTTTACAGCCCGCTGACCCGCGATTTTCGCACCTGGAAGCGCTACCAGGGTGGTTGGGCCCAGGATCTTTACATCTTCGACCTGCAGAACTATGAACTGACTCAAATCACTGATCACCTCCGCACGGATCGTGATCCGATGTGGATCGGCAGCACGATTTACTTCGCGTCAGATCGCAGCGGCACTCTCAATCTCTACTCGTACGATATCGCGTCCGGGCAAACCCAACAGCTTACTGACTCCAATCAGTGGGACGTGCGCTGGCCCAGCCACGGAGAAGCAGGCAAGATCGTTTATGAGTTGCAGGGCGAGCTGCACGTTTTCGACACCCCCACGTCCAGATCCAGCCGTGTCCCCATTTCCGTACCTACCGATGCGCTGGCTACGCGTTCCTCCCGTGTCTCGGCAAAGGAGGAAGTTGAAGATTTCGAATTGAGTCCCAAGGGAGAGCGGGCTCTTTTCACAGCCAGAGGCGACCTGTTCAGCGCTCCTGTCGAAAAGGGGTTTACGCGCAACCTCACCGACTCCTCGGGGGCCCACGACAAGTGGGCACGCTGGTCTCCGGATGGAGCCAGCATCGTGTTCATTTCAGATATGGATGGTGAAGAGGAGCTTTATCTGACTGACTATGACGGTTCCGGGGAGCCCGAGCAACTCACCGATAACGGCCAGGCTATGCGATATCGCCCCGTCTGGGCGCCCGACGGAGAACGGATTGCCTTCAGCGACAAAGAGGGCCGCATCTTTGTTCTCACTCTGGATGATCGCCAGGTTACTGAAGTGGCCGATGATCCCGTCGGACAGGCGCTTGATTACACCTGGTCGCCCGATGGGCGCTACCTGGCCTTCTCACTGGAAGAGGCCAGCGGCTTCAGTTCCATTTACATCTGGGGTGTTGCCGATGGAGAGCTGTATAGAATTACGGATGAGTACTTCAACGAATGGAACCCGGCCTGGGATCCCGAGGGAAAATATCTCTATTACCTGAGCGACCGTGAATTCGCACCCCAGATCGGCTCTTTTGAGTGGAACTACGTCGTGGATCGGGAAAGCTATATCTACGCTCTGGCACTGCACAAGGACGTCGCCCATCCCTTCCCGCCTGAAGATGACGAGGTGACCATCGCCGCGGAAGAAGAGGAGGAAGAGGAGCAAGAGGAAGACGCTGAAGACAAAGAACAGGATGCCGATGCCGAAAACCAACAGAGCCGAGACCGTAAGGAAGCGCCCCCCGCCGCCCCCCCTCTCCGCATCGACTTCGACGGTCTTGCCGAGCGCGTGGCCCAAATCCCTGTCCCGGCCGATAACTACCAGAGCCTTGCGGCCAGGAAAGGCCACCTGCTCTATGTGCGCGGGACCGCCTTCTACTACGGGCGTCCGGCGGCTTTAAAGCCCGCTCTTCAGATTTTCTCGATGGAGGAACGCGAGGAAGCCAACCTGGCCGAAAACGTCTCCGGCTACGCTCTTTCGCAGGATGGCTCCAAGGTCCTGGTGCGCCAGGAAAACGCTTTCAATCTTTACGACGCCACGCTCAAAGGGAAAGATTCCAGGAAGGCCGTTTCCACCGATGGCCTGATGGTGACTCGAGATCCCAAACAGGAATGGGTGCAGATCTTCGATGAGGTTTGGCGGCGCTTCCGTGATTTCTTCTATGTTGAAAACCTGCACGGCTATGATTGGGAGGCCCTGCGCGATCGGTATCGCACCTTGCTTGAGCATGTGGGCCATCGCTCCGATCTCAACTATCTGATCGGAGAGATGATCGCTGAGCTGAATGTTTCACACGCTTATATCGTGGGAGGTGATTTCGAGATCCCCGACCGGCCGGACGTAGGATTGCCCGGCGCCCGCTTTGAGCTTGACGAGTCCAGCGGCCGTTATCGCATCAGCCGTATTTTCGAAGGACAGAACGAGGAAGAACGCTATCGCTCACCTCTAACCGAGATCGGACTTCAGGCCAGCGAGGGGGACTACATTCTGGCCATCGACGGGGAGGAACTCACAGCCGAGCAGAATCCGTACGAGCTGCTCCGCTTTAAGGGCAATCGACCGGTTCAACTCACTTTGAACGATCAGCCCGCCCGCGACGGCGCCCGCGAGATCACTTTCGATCCGATCACCAGCGAAACCAACCTGATTTACTTCAATTGGGTGGCGGAAAATCGCAGCAAAGTCTCCGAGCTGTCCAACGGCCGCGTGGGTTACCTGCACATTCCCGATATGGGCGCCGACGGCATTCGGGAGTTTATCAAATGGTACTACGGGCAAATCCGCAAGGAAGGACTCGTCATCGATGTGCGCGCTAACGGCGGCGGCAACGTCTCGGCCATGCTCATCGAGAGGCTGAACCGTGAACTGCTGGCCGCCTTCTTTCCCCGCACCGGCGATTATCCCGAGACTTACCCATCCACTGTGTTTCACGGTCACATGGCGGCCATCATCAATGAGAACTCGGCTTCCGATGGCGATATCTTTCCCGCCATGTTCAAGCAGGCCGGTCTGGGTCCTCTCATCGGCAAGCGCACCTGGGGCGGGGTAGTCGGTATCACCAATCGCGGGCCTCTGATTGACGGGGGCTCGGTGTTTGTGCCCGAATTTGCTTTCGCCTCAGCCGACGGGGAATGGATTATCGAAGGCCACGGAGTCGATCCGGACATCGTCGTGGAGAACGATCCCAAAGCCGCCATTCAGGGGCGTGATCCGCAGCTCGAACGAACCGTGCAGGAGATCCTGGAGGCGATCGAGGCCGACCCCAAGAAATTGCCGGCCCGTCCTGCTCCGCCGGTGAGGTAAAGAGTTCCAAGTTCCAAGTAAAAGAGGGAAGTGGTGGTACTCACGAGTTTAGGCTTCGAAGCTCGAAATCTCCCTCGGATAAATCACCACGCGGCGATATCCTGATCTACCTTTGCTCTCGGAGTAGAGGCCGTGGCCGTGGATCAGCTCGTGCTGGAGGCGGCGAATATAGGCATTCTGGGGGGAAAGCTCCAGCGGTTCGGCTTTGCGCTGCACCTTGATAATAGCGTCTTCAGCTTCCTGAAGCGCATAATCGGAAGGACCCTGACGGGAAGCTTGCTGGTAAAGGGAATCGCCGAAGTAATCTTTGAGGAAGTGTTTGACCTGGGTCAGAGTGTTGCTCTTGATCGTGTAAAATTCAACTCCTTCGTCCAGGGCCTCCTGAAGCTTCTTGGGCTGCCGCTTGCGCTGGGCCTTCAGACTCAGGATCACGTCCGCGTTCACCGGCTGGTCGGCCAGCCGCGCCGGGACTCCGAGTTCCTTAACAGCCTGCTCGAGCCGTGTCCGGCTGACCCCAATGGGATAGATGCGAGTGATGCCGGCTTTGCGGATGTGGGGAGGCGCCGGCATGATCTCACTCTCGAACTCGGAAGCCGGGTCGGCTGCCTGCTCCAGAAGTGGTTCCTCGATCTGCACCCGTCCATCGTCACCTCGCAGCCTGATCTCCGGGCGAAGAGCGCTTCCCGCGAGATACCGATCGACCATACGCGAAATGTCGTGATAGACCGCCAGACGGTCACGACTCTGAATTTCCACCAGGATGTCGAAGGTAGGCGGTGCTTTCCTCTCCAGGACCGTCTTTTGAGTCCTCCTGCGGCGGGCCTCTTCGTCCGACAGGGTGACGGCCTGAATGCCTCCGACCAGATCGGAAAGAGTGGGATTGACCAGAAGATTGTCCAAAGTCAACCCGTGGGCCGTGGCGATGAGCTGAACGCCACGCTCGGCAATGGTTCGGGCCGCCAGTGTCTCTTCCAGGGTGCCAATCTCATCGATCACGATTACTTCGGGCATATGATTTTCCACCGCTTCGATCATGACCCGGTGTTGAAGCTCAGGCGAGTGGACCTGCATGCGCCGGGCGCGGCCAATCCCTGGATGAGGAACGTCTCCATCGCCGGCGATCTCGTTTGACGTATCCACGACGACGACTCTTTTGCCGATCTCATCCGCCAGAACTCGCGCGGCCTCGCGCAAAAGAGTCGTCTTGCCCACACCTGGCGGCCCCAGCAGGAGCAGGCTCTTTCCCCTTTCAATGACGTCCCGGATGATATGGACGGTTCCGGTCACTGCCCGTCCTACGCGGCATGTCAGTCCAATGATTTCATTACGCCGGTTGCGGATGGCGCTGATCCGATGCAGCGTGCGTTCGATGCCGGCCCGGTTGTCGCCCGTAAATGTTCCCACCCGGCTGATGACATAGTCCAGATCCGGGCGCGTGACTTCGAAGTGGTCCAGGTAAACGGCCCGCTCCAGAAAACGAGCCTCGGGCTGGCGTCCCAGATCCAGGACAATTTCTATCAAGTCCAGCAAATCAGGCTCCTTCTCAACCACTTCTCGAATGTTGGGAGGCAGTATCGTCAAGAGTGACGAGAGATCGTCGGTTACCTCTGCCATTACTTAAAGCGTAGTCCCTACAGCTTTTGAAGGGAAGTGAAGAGGGTGACGACCAGAAAAATGAGCGTGACAAAGGCCAGGATGAGCATCAGGCCCGCCGGCATGAACCCAGCCCCCGAACTGAGGCGGATCCCAAAGAAACCGCCCAGGAAAAGAGTCAATGCAATGGCGGTGTAAAGGGCAGGGAAGTTTCCTTTAAAGACAAACCAACCACTTGCGAGCAGTGCCACGCCGAAAAGCAGTCCGGAGACAAGGGAAGGAAGGCTCTGAGCTTTAACATAGCCCATAATCCCCCCAATCACCGTCAGCGCCCCAAAGACCAGTACCACAATTCCAGAGGTTTGCATCATCCAAATCATAGCAAATAAGGTGACACGCACCAAATTCCGCGTGAAACCCAATCGTAGAGCCGGTGTTCTTGTCAGTCTGACACCTAATTGAAATACAGGAAATGGGGGACATTCTACTCGTTTACCACGTTTTTCGATTCAGCAAATATGGTAACGAGTTACTCATGCCCCCTTCAGGGACACCTCAAAACGATGAAAATTGAGAGCAGAACAGATTGACTGAGGCGGCTCGAGCAAAGCGCAGCAGGTCGTTGTTCTACTGATGTGAACGAACTCGCAAACGAGTTTGACCCGGAGTCTGCCCAAGAACCTAAAACTGTCGGTCTGGAGCACGCGTAGGAGAATTTTCAACTACAGATTCCCCTTTGCTTAGAGCGGAAAGGAGGAATCGATGGAGGTCGTTCATGAGTGCTGTTGTGGATTAGACGTGCACAAGGAAAATGTGGTGGCGTGCCTGCTGTGCAGAGGCAGCAAGGAAATCCGAACTTTCTCGACGATGGCGGGAGATTTGAAAAGATTGGCGAATTGGCTACGCGAGTCGGGCTGTCGCCACATCGCCATGGAGTCGACGGGGGTTTATTGGAAACCGATTTATAACGTGCTGGAAGCGGATTTTCAGGTGATTCTGGTTAACGCGTAGCACATCAAGACGGTGCCCGGTCGAAAGACGGATGTGAAGGATTGCGAGTGGATCGCTCAGTTGCTAAAAACATGGACTCCTGAAGGGGAGCTTCATTCCGAGCGGCGCTTGCTGGAGTGCGCGATTTAACTCGCTGCCGCACCAAACTGATTCAGTTGCAGGCAAGTGTGGTCAATCGAATCCCAAAGATCTTAGAGGACGCGAATATCAAATTGGCATCGGTGGCCTCTGATGTGATGGGGAAAATCGGGGAGGCGATGATCGAAGCTATAATAAGCGGAGAAACGTGCGCCTAACCCGAAGTTCCTTAGCTTGGCTTGGCTAGAGAGTATTTGATTGATTATTAAGGACATCCAGGAATTTCCTATTTCCGTCTACTGGGTCAGACCGAGCAGTTGCATGGCCCTGGCCTGTAGCGGTGTGGGTTCTGTTGCCTGCTTGAAGGTGGGTCCCTCGGGACCGTCGGATTTCATCCTGTGAGTGTTGAGACATCGCGTGCCGAGCTCAGCGAGGAGAGTCTGGAAGCTGTGGACTTCGAATCCATCGGGCGTGAGCCGACTGAGCTTCTTTCGCTTGGCAGATTCTGAGGCCTTGGCTGGAGCCACAGGGTCTCGCGTGTTCCGATCGTTGTCCAGTTTTTCGTCTTCGAACAGCAGCGGCGCGAGGTCCTTGCGCATATGCCATTCCACGTAGTAGGCCAGCATGCAAAGGAAAATATGAGCTCGCACGTGATCTTCCGTTCGGTGCCGAATCGGTCGTACTCGAACGTCAATCCCCTTTAAGCAGCGGAACGCACGCTCGACATGGGCCCAGCTCTTGTAGCTTCGAACCGTCTCTTCTGCGGATAAAGTGGCAACCGCCTCACTGGTGCGGATCACGTAGATTCCATCCATTGGGGTCTCGCATGGGATGGCCTTCTCCTTTCGGGACCACTGAAAAAGTCCATCCTCGATCTGGAGTTCGAAGTGCTTTTCCATCTTGTAGCGGTTGATCACCTGGCCCACCTTCAGGGCGATTTCCGCCTTTTTCAGAGGAGTCTTGGTCCGGCGCGCGACTTGCTTGGCGATTCTGTAGAGCCCTTTTTCGGTTGCCGCCAACAGTTCTTGCCTCTTGCGCCGGCGCTCCTCGGCCAGAACCGGGTTGTAACAGGCTATCAGCCGTTCTTTGGGGTGCTGCGGCGAGGTGATCTCGGCCAGGTTCTTCTCATCGAAGAGGGATAACTGAAGTTGACCCCCCTGGAGCAGTGCGCGGATCGATGAGCTCTTCAATGCCGATATCCATCCCAACCCTGGATGTTGCTTCAGGATGTCTATCTTGGTTTGGGTGAGCATCCCGCGATCCCCCACCAACACCACACGCGAGAGGCCCAATCGCTGGCGCAATTTCTCCACCTGGTCCGCCACCGTGCTTGGATCTCCCGTGTTTCCCGGATAGACGTCGACCGCCAGGGGGCGGCCCTCGCGATCGGTCATCACCCCATAGACAATGACCGGTAATCCCTTCTTGCCCTCGCGATCGTGACCGTAGTGCGCCAGAGGACAGGTGCGCCCTTCGTAGTAGCTGCTGCTCACGTCATACAGAACCAACGCCCCCTCACCGAGATGCCTCTGGGCCAGCTTCTTCTCGATCTGCCCCTGGCGCCCCCATAACCAGTCCAGAGCATCGTAGAGCTCATCCACGTGCGCATCGCAAACCGAAAGCTCTTCGGCCAGCGTCGTTGTCTTCCACAACCGCGTGGTGGCCAATTTCGAACAATGATGGATCAACCTCTCGGTGATCATGGCCATCACCAGGTCGCGTTGGCGGGTTCGCTTGGAGCCGATCCAGACCTGCAATCCCAACTTGCGGATGGTTCCCAAGATGGCTTCCACGTGGCCCTGGGGGAGACTGCGTAAGGTCTGGAACAACTCGCCCGGACTGACCAGGGGCTCGTCCTTCAGGAGTCGGCGCAAGGCTTCAACCTTGTGTGCCGGCCAGTCGGAAAGGTTGGCCAAAGTTTTCTTCACCACCTTTTGGCCTTCTCTCCAGCCTTCGCGCAATAAGATGGCCGGCCGGGAGCCGCGGTTGGGCACGACGTCGACATACATGGGAACGATGATAGGCATATTA
>JBOGJG010000188.1:0-1147 GCA_050747825.1 Acidobacteriota bacterium
CTACCGTGCAGCCTACGAGCCGGTGGCCGGGCGCATAATCGAAGTAGACACTCCCGGCCTGACCGCCGTCAATCCGGACCGCTTCACCTTCAAAAATATCAAGCGCCCCATGTACGGCGTGAACTGAATGAGATTTGGCACTTAGTCCGGCCGGGTTTAATGAGGCTTCGCCGCTTGGGAGAATTCTTCCCGTAAATTCCGGCTCTTCTGATCTCCGAGTTGGCGGGCCCTCTCTAGATATTTTCTCGCCTCTTCCGCCTGTCCCATCTTCTGCAAAGCGCGGCCGAGCAGATAATAGGTTTCGGAATGCGTGGGGTCCATCTGGACAGTTTTTTTCAGGTGGGCTGCCGCTGCCTGATACTCGTTCATCTTCAGCAAAGACCTGGCCAAGTGAAAACGGGCCGGGAAATGCTGGGGATCGAGCTCTAAGGCTCGGCGGAAGTCTGCTTCCGCATCATCGAAGCGTTGCTCGAAAAATCGGACCGTCCCTCTAAAATAAAAACTATCGGTGTGTTTCGGATTAATCTGCAGCTCACGGCTGAACTCAGCTTCCGCCTGCTCGGCTTTGGCCTGCCTCCAGTAAATCCGTCCTTTGTAAAAATGGGCCAGCGCCAATTCCGGATTGAGTTCAAGCGCGCGATTGACTTCATCTAATGCCTCTCGATATTTGTGCTGCCCTTCCAGAGCCTGGGCCAAAAGCAAGTGACTCTCCGCCGAGCCGGAGTGAGCCTTGAAGAGGGAGGCCAGCACATCTTGCGCCTCCGAAAATCGTCCAGCCCGGATATAGGCAACCGACAAGGTATACAGAACACCCATATCTTTACGGCCCAGTGAACGGAGGTCCTCGAGCGTTTGAATGGCTCGCCCGACCTCCCCGTGGAGAAATAGTGACAAACCCAGGAGATGCCGGGCGGAGAAATCATTAGGACGTGAACCAAGGTACTTTTCCAGGTGCTTTATTGCGTCAGGGTATCTTTCCCACTGGAAGTAGGCATTGGCCAGGTTCTTCTCGATGTCGATCACTTCCGGAAGCAGGCGCGCCGCTTCTCTGAATGCCTCTACAGCTTCAGAATGCCGGGCCAGCTTGGTCAGCACCGAACCCAGATTGTTGTAGGCTTCACCCTTGTGCGGATCCAGCTTAATCGCC
>JBOGJG010000189.1:0-2633 GCA_050747825.1 Acidobacteriota bacterium
CGATGAAGGCGAAGAGCATGGAGAGCGGAATTGCGGAAGCGACGATCAGGCCGCCCCGAAACGTGCGTCATGAAGTTCAACTGTTTTCTGGGCCAACGAATCACACCCATCACACGAATGATCCGGCTTTGCGTCTCAAGGTTTTTGCGGTTACACTCACACCACCGCCGGGCCACCGGCAAATCACAGTCGAACGATTTTTTGGAGGACGCAAAGGATGTTGAGGCTTAGCGCTCTTTTAAGTACCTTCTTAATAGCGCTCACTCTGCCCGCGGGAGCACAGGAAGCTCCCGCGGACCTGGTCGTGCTGAATGGCAAAATCCTGACGGTAGACAGCCAGTTCAGCCAGGCTGAGGCCGCTGCTGTTCGGGACGGCGTGTTCGTGGCAGTCGGTTCCAATGCCGATATCCGCCGCCTCGTGGGAGATGGCACCCGTGTCATCGATGCCCAAGGCCGGACCGTCATTCCCGGATTAATCGAGACGCACGTGCATGCCACCGGGGCCGCTCGCCGGGAAGCGACCGCTCCGTTTATTCAACTGGGCTCAATTGCTGAGATTCAGGAGTGGGTCGGCCGCCAGGCGGGGAGCCAGCCCAAGGGGACCTGGATTCAGATTCCCCGGGCCGACGTGACGCGGATTCAGGAAAGACGCATCCCGACGCGGCAAGAGCTCGACGAGGCGGCGACGGAGCATCCGGTTGTCTTCAACTGGCAGTATGCCAATCATCAGATCCAGGTGCTCAACTCGGCCGCCCTCGCCGCCGCCGGCATTCGGGGCGATACTCCCGCCGGCGAGCGGGGAAAGATCGAGCTGACACCCGACGGAAATCCTACCGGCGTGCTCGAAAACGCCAGCTTTCTGGTTTCCCAATTCCTGGAGCGTCCGGAGGCCTCCGAATCGGAGTACCTGGACAGCCTCAACCGCCTGCTGCGCCGCTACAACGAGCTGGGAATTACCAGCATCTTCGAGCGCAACAGCAATGCGGAAGGATATCAGAGCTACGAAAGACTCAAGGCTGAGGATCGCTTGCCGGTCCGCGTGACCGTGACGATCGGGTTGCGGAGCGACGGAACCGTCGAGGACACGGAGAGATTCATTCGCTCCCTTCCTTTCAGCTTCGGCGACGGTGACGACTGGCTGCGGGTCGGGCCCTTGAAGATCGGCGTGGACGGGGGCATCCTCTACGGCACCGCCTTTATGCGGGAACCCTACGGTAGGGACTCCTTCGAGCTGTACCGCATTTCCGACCCCGAGCACCGGGGCAGCCTGCGCCTCAGCCCGGATCAATTGAAGAACATAATCGGGACGGGCCACCGCCTGGGCTGGCAGATGAGCTCACACGTGACGGGGGATGCCGGTGTAGACGCCGTGCTGGATGCTGTGGAAGCCATCCACCAGGAGAACCCGATTTCCTCGCGTCGCTATACGCTGATTCACGCTTACTTTGCCAATCCCCAAGCGGCGCGGCGTGCCGCCAGGCTGGGCGTGTGCGTGGATACCCAGCCGGCCTGGTACTACAAGGACGGAGACGCGCTCGCCCAGGCCCTGGGCCCGGCCCGTTTGAACAAATTTATCGGCCTCGCCCAATGGCGGGAGGAAGGCGTCAAAGTCGCGCTCAACTCCGATCACATGCAGGGCTTCGACCCGGACAAATCGCTGAATCCCTATAACCCGTTTCTCACCCTGTATACGGCCGTCACTCGTAAGACCGAATACGGACAGGTCTTGGGCAAGGACCAGCGGATCTCGCGGCCGGACGCGCTGCGCATGCTGACCATCGACGCGGCCTACCTGGGTTTCGATGAGTCACGGAAGGGTTCCATCGAAGTCGGGAAGCTGGCCGATCTGGCCCTCCTCTCCGATGACCTGATGACCTGCGATGCCGAAGCCATCAAAAACATTCGAGCCCACACCACCATTGTGGGCGGCCGCGTCCTCTATGAGGCCGGCCGGTAGCTGCGGTGACGCGAGGCATCGCGTCGTCCGGTGACTGCGCGAGCGGCGGGGGACAGAAGTGAGCGCACGCGGTTGATGTCTCCCCGGTTGGGGGCCGGGGAGATCGAGAGGACAGCCGCCATGAGATTGTAGAGGTCGATCGCCTGAACGGAGTCGATCACCACGCCTTCCGCAAAGTCCGGCCCCCGCCCGGCAAAAATGCCGTGCATGGAGCGGTAGCGGTTGTCGTAGCCGTGATATCCCCGGGGTGGACGCAGGTTGGACTTGCGGGCTCGAAGGAACCAGCCCTCATCGGCAGTGACCAGAATCGGCGGAATCCGCCGATGACTGGAGAAATGCAGCCTGGCCGGAATTTCCGACTTGCGGTATGCCCGCATGTGGGGGTGCGCCTTTGAAATGGAGTCAAAAACACGCTCCTCTGCTCCATCCGGAGGGAAAATTTGCAGATTGGCGCCGGATCCGAGGATCCTGCAGCAGTTGGGATTGAGATAGTCTTCCAGGAAGATGACCTGGCGGGGCTCGACTTCAGCCATGCCATGGTCGGACACCACCATCAGATTCACTTCATCCTGCACTCCCCGCTCTTCTATTCCGCGCAGGATATCTCCCAAAATTCCGTCCACCTGCGCCGCGGCTCGCCGGGTCTGGGCTGCTTCGGGCCCGAAATCGTGTCCAG
>JBOGJG010000190.1:0-2204 GCA_050747825.1 Acidobacteriota bacterium
GTCCGGATCCCACATCGTTATGTTCATCGGCGTAACGAATTGGTAGTTCTCAGCTTCTTCGCCCCGGGGAGGAGAGAAGGGAAAAGGGTTGCCGGTTTCGGAATAAGGGTTATCAAGCCCTTGTGGCGGATTTATGATATCAAGCTTCAAAGAGAATGGCTGATTGGTTGAGATCTGGTTATGGGCCTGCTGTCGGATCTGGGAATAGAAGATCCCATATCCCCCGCGGATGCTGGTTTTTCCGGTTCCAAAGGGATCAAATGCGAAACCGAAGCGCGGCCCCAGATTAGCCCATCGTTTTCTAAGCATCGATCTGCTGATCCCGGCGTCTCCGGGAAACACCGCTCCTGTCGGCGCGGTAGGAAACACCGTTGATTGCACAGCGGGCCGGAACTGGCCGAATCGATCGTCGGTATCTATGAACGGAAAATAAGGCTCCCAACGCACTCCCAGGTTCAACGTTAAGCGCCGCGACATACTCCAGTCGTCTTGCAGGAAAAAGGCCATCTCATTAGTTCGGGGATTATTGGAATCTTCCGCAATCTGACGTACCAGATCGGGGCGGCCCAGCAAAAAGTCTCCGAGAGCATCGCCCGTAAAGGTACTGCGAAAGCGCACCATAGGATCACCCAGAAAAAACTCTTGAAGATCCAGTATGGATCGCGTGACCGCGCCGCCGAACTGCAGTTGATGAGCGCCCACGGTCCAGTTGAAGTCATCGGAAAATTTATAATTCTGCCGAAAATGGTTTAAGGGAAAGCGCGAAAACGCTCGAAAGTACCCCGCTACATTGGTATTCCAGCCCGGGGTGGCTTCGGCCGTAAAGGTGCGGGTGAATCCGGCGCCGAAATCGTTCCAGGTGTTCTCTCCCGGAACAATCGTTGATTGGACTCGGTCGATATCGTTAAAGGTGAAGCGGAAAACATTCAGCAGGCTGGGCGAGAAGACGTGCGTATCGCTGACCGTGAGATTCCAGTTGTCATAGTCGATGGCAGCAAAAAAGTTGGGGATGTTTCCGGTCGCCTCCTGGAAAACATCCTTATTCCAAAGCAGCCTGCCTGTGAGCGTGTTTGACTCGTCAAAATTGTGGTCTACTTTGATGATGATTTGATCCTGGTCAAACTGTTCACCGCTGGAGAAACTAAGCAGACCATCGGGACGGTTGGGCAAAGGGACAAACGCCTCCAAAAAATTCTGGATGGCTGGATGAAGCCGATCAGAGGGAATAATGTTTCCCGGGAAAGGTTCACCTGTTGCTGGATCGGTGATTTGTTTGTCCAAGCCCGATAGATCGCCTTTTCGCTGCTCTTCCGTCGGGACCGTTGCAGTGATTGAGCCGGGGGCACTGCGCTCCCTCCAGCCCTGGTATGCGAAAAAGAAGAATGTCTTGTCGCGCAGGATCGGCCCGCCTATCGTTCCGCCGAACTGATTTCGCTTGAAGGGAGGGGTCTCGACGGCAAAGAAATTGCGCGCGTTGAACTTCTCATTGCGAAGGAACTCAAACAGACTTCCATGAAATTTGTTGGTTCCTGACCGGGTGACGGCGTTCATCATGGCCCCCGCGTTGCGACCGCTGGCTGCGCTGTAGGAGCTGGTTTGAATGCTGAACTCCTGCAGGGCGTCAGGATTTGGGAAAACCGCCGGTGTGTTGAAGTAGGGGTCATGGTTATCAGCGCCGTCAAGCAGATAATTATTGGAGTTGGTCCGGGATCCATTAATGGATACGCTCGAGTTTTGGGCCTGACCCTGACCTGTGATCCCTCCGGAACCGGGAACCAGACGCTGCAGTTGCAGCACGTTGCGACCATCAAGGGGAAGACCCGTGATCCGTTCAGCGTCCACTACCTCTTTTAGTGCGCCGCTGCGTGTGTCCACCTGAATGGCTTCTGAGGAGACGGTCACCGAATCGGCAATTTCACCAACCTGGAGGATTACGCTCACCCGCCGGTTCTCATCGACCTGGAGGCGGATGTTCTGCTCGACGTATCGTTTGAACCCGGGCAGAGCGCCGGAAAGCTCATAAACTCCCACGGGTAGATTTGAAATCACGAAATTTCCCTCTTCGCCCGTAACAGAGACCCTTTGAAAATTCGTGCTGGTGTTTCGCGCCACGACTTCGACTCCAGGTACTGTTGCCCCTGTAGAATCGTAAACCGTCCCATGGATCACGGCCGTTCCCTGCGTAAGGACCCGCGACGTCAAAG
>JBOGJG010000191.1:0-2745 GCA_050747825.1 Acidobacteriota bacterium
CCCGCCCGCCTGCGCGCGCTGATCCGCGAGGCCGAGGCGCGCCAGCCCGCCGCCGCCGAGTAGGCTCGTCCGGCGGGGGCTGCTGTGCCGACTCGAAGCAGCCAATCCTGATTGATCACCTCGCCAAAGGCGCGAGCCTCGGCCAACTCGTCGCCGCCCTGAAGCCGTGGAGCGAGAGCAGCGACAAGAGCGCGCTCTACTGGGGACGTTGCGAAGGTCAAGGGGTACGGCGTCCGCACCGAGACTCGGAGGACGGCACGCAGGGGTATCACCTCGTCCCTGCCCAAGGGCGTCGAGGCCCCGCTGAGGCACGTCGAACCGGCGCCGATGCGCGCGGCAGCGAATAAGGGCGCCAAGAAGTAACGCCCGGGCGTTGCTCGTGAGGGCTCAGCCCTCAGCCAAATTTCTTCGCCGAGGCCCAAGACCGATCGAAGGCAGGTGAAACGATCCGCCGCAGATCCTTTCCAAGAGATACGAGAAAACTCTGCTTTTTACCCAAACCATTCAAACTGGTACCTAGAAGAATCATCCCGTCCTCATCTATGATATAGCGGTCATGCAGGTTGCCTTGCTCAAGCACACGTGTCTCCAGAATGTCGCCATGTTCCTTCACGAAGGCGGACAGATCGCGTCGGAATAATCCTTCCTTATAGATCTTAACTGTAAGTAGATTAATCCGTTCCGCACCGCGGCACTCTGCCAAAAAGTCAAGAGTGCGATTGTCGATGTACGGGTCGCAGACTCTCAGGCTACCTTTGAGTTTTCCGAAAACGGCCTCGATTTTACGGATCTGAGACAACGCAGCCTCAGGATCGATGAAAATCGGGGCTATGATGGACGATGATACTTTTTCTTCTCCTTTCTTCATGATTTTGAAGTGTAACTTGCCATTGGTGCGTCGTTTGGCGACGGTACCTTTCTCTTTTTCAAGGAGGGCGGAAACACGCTGGCGCGGCACGGCAATGTGATAAGAATCTTGTAGCACGACAGATATCTGCGCCGAGGTCATGGAATCGACCCCAACCTCGTTCTTGCCAGTCGCTAGCACCCACAGAATTTGCTCTCGCTCTTGCTGCAAGTGATGGATACCGGACCGCTTCGTCGCATCGACACACGCGAACTCCGACACGAGGTTAGATGCGGTCATTATTCATCCTAGCCTTTTCCGTCCAACTGAGTCTCTCCTTTTTTCGTCCTCCTTCTGTTCACGCCCTTCTTCTGATAAGTCTTCTTTCTAATTTCAAGTGGAAACTTTTGCTCGATTGCTTCTTTGCCCTTCTTTGTTACATAATACGAGCCCCGATTCTCTGAATCCTCTGCTATCCATCCATTCTTCAAAGCCCAACTGAAGTCTCGCGGAAAGTTGGCAGGCACCGCCTCGCCGGCTTCTCGAAACCGCCCCCTCAGTTCGTCTCGGCTAAATTCTCGCCGCCCTTCGTGCTCCATGAGGTATTGGCCGAATACAGCGATTTTGTCCGGATTCCGCTTCGCGCCCGAGTTCTCTAGAAACTCGTGCAACGACAGTGATGGGCGCCCTCGGTCCTCGCGGACGTCATCTGGCTCTGGGGCGGCTTTTCCCGGACGTGCTCGCACGTTGCCGCCCATGACAATATCGAGAATGGCACGAGCCACGTCCTGCCCCACGTCCCGACTGACACTGATCCCCCGCCCCTCCAGCTTGAGGCTGTAGGTCTCCAACTCCTGTTCTTGCATCCACGTGATCTCCGAGCTCGGTTCCCATCTGCCCTACTTGGGTAGCTGGATCGTTGAGGTCAAGGCCTGTAACAGCGCGATGCATGGATATCGATGGAGGGTGTATCAGCAGAGCGTGAATGGCATCGGATAAGCGGCTGAGGAATTTCGGTTTCAGTTCTTCGGGTCTGCACGGTAAAATCGCCGGCTAATCAGCCTCATCGCGTCATACTACGCCATGGACAGTAGTCATGAGGGCAGGGCAGGCCGTTCTTTACGCAGTGGGGCGGTCCATGCATGCCTTAAATGGCATGCATTTCCGATGCAAATCGAGTTCGCCCGGAGGCCGCGGTTGTGCGGCTTCTATTGCGTGCGAGTAGCATCACAGTCACATCGATAAGCGGGCGCGGTCGCGTCTTGTAATGGAGAATAGCTCAATCGAAAGGTCCAAGCTCGTCCGGAGTTAAGTGCTTGATGGAAAGCGGAATTGTGCAATGCCTGATCGAGCCATTTATAGCTTATCAAGCTAGCGAGCCTCTCACAACCCTTGTCTGCGCACCGCGAGGGGACTCGCTCTAGCCTCGTTGCTGACAAGAAAACCGGTCAGCGCCGGGCGCTGTGGGTCAGCGGGTGTCGACATAGGGGTTTGGGTGCCGATCGTTGCTGCTTGCCCGGTTCTCTTGACACGGGTCACCAGTAATTTTTCGAGGAAACCGACCTCCACCTTGCGCGATGGCCGGCCAACCGCCGACCACAACGCCCGCGCCGTCGCGATCACGAGGTCGCCGTGGTGGTTCTTCGAGCGCACGTCCACCCGCATGTTCCCGGCCGACGTGAAGTCGACCTCGAAGCTGTTCAGCTCCGCGATCAGCTCCTGGCCCATCGGCGTGTTGATGATGCGCAGACGGCCGTCGGTCGAGCCATCATGGTCGTGTCGCGAGGTTGGTGGAAATTGGCTGAGGTGGCGTAGGTTCCGATCGGCAAGATCGAGAAGGAACCCACGCCATGAAGGAAGTTACGCCAGGCTTGGCATCTGCGCCATCGCCGTTCGCC
>JBOGJG010000192.1:0-1163 GCA_050747825.1 Acidobacteriota bacterium
CCCACCTGGGCTGGCTGGACGAGGCCGACTTTCGCATCATGGACGTGAGGGGACGAAAGAAAAGAAGCCAATCACTGTAAACCATGTCCCCAGTACGTTCTGTAAACCATGTCCCGAGTGTTCAGGGGAAGGCCATATTGCGTTGGTTCCACGCATTTGCGGTTCAGCACCGGAGCCGGCCTACTCTTGTGATCGACGCACGTCCTGCTCTTGTAGCGCGAGGCGTAGGGTGGATAATGCAAAATCGGCAACGTGACGACTGGTATCACCGGGTCCATTAGCGAGCACCACAACCCCTAATCCGGTTGTCATGTCACCCATGAGCATCGAGGTGAACCCCGGCATGCCGCCCGCGTGCCAGAGAATCGTCCGGTCATCCTGATTCTGCACGGCAATGCCATAGCCGGAATACAGCCCATCATGCGGCCCATGCGCCGGCACGGTCTTTTGAGCAAACTTTGAGAAAGTCTCATCCGAAATCAGGCGGTTGGATGGCATGCCGCCACGATTAAGTAGCATCTGGACAAATGTAGCAAGATCCTCAGGGGTGGCCGCGATGCTGCCATCGCCAAGACGGTATTCGAACCATGGCGCCCGGACGAATTCAGGCTTGCCACTATCGTCGGTAAATCTCAAGTATCCGCTGGCAGCACGGGTTCGGATGCCATAAGTGATCACGGGCTCACTGGCCACGAATCCTAGCGGCTGGAAGACGAGATTCTGGATCGCCGCACCATACTCGAGGCCAGTCAATTGCTCCAGCACATATCCAAGTAGCTGGTAACCTACGTTCGAGTAGATCGATCTCACACCTGGCTCGTATTCGGCCCTCCAGTTCCTCAGCATTTCTGGCAATCCCAGAAGGTCGCCATCCCGAGGTAGGCCAGAAGTATGCGTGAGGAGATGATGCGCTGTAATCCGGCTTAGATGCGGATTGATCCGAAGCCATGGTAGATATTCCACGATCGGGCTATGCAGATCGAGTCTGCCGTCTTCGTGTAGCCGTAGCAGCGCAATAGCAGTAAACGTCTTCGATATCGATCCGATCTGGAATAGAGTCTCAGACGTGACTGGCGTACCCTCCTCGACGTCCCGGTAGCCATAAGTGCTCACTCGGAGCGGCCCGGTCCGGGATGTGAGGGCCAATGCAAGGCCCGGTGTAC
>JBOGJG010000193.1:0-21551 GCA_050747825.1 Acidobacteriota bacterium
TTGCCCTTCCGGTCCGTCGAAAAAGACGGTCCAGGCATCGTCCTTGTTCTCGGCCCGGACGGCGCCTCCCCCCACGTGAGGGACCATGAAGTTTACGGAAGAGACCACGAAGATGAAATCGGCGTCGCTTTGCTGAGTGCCGTTCACCAGCCAGTCGAACTGTTCCTTTCCCAGCATGGAAAGGCCGCGTTTGTATGGGTCGGCTGTATCATGCATCTCGCGCTGGCCGCGCGTATCGAGAACGAAGAAGTCGCAATTGGCAATCCGCATATGGTAGTAGGACCTTCGGCCGATCGAGTAGGAGGCTGTCCCGTCTGTCCTGGCCGGCGGGTCGATCTCCAATCTTTTTTCGTCCAGGACTCTGATCCTTGTAGGATCTTACCTACAGTCATCGCGGTGGACAGCCAGCCGGCTCGACTGCACAATAGAACTATGTCGAAACAAAAGTCCGGCTGGATTGGAGCAGCCGTGGGCTGCAGCATATTTGGCCTTCTCATCTATCTGGAGCGGCGTCGTCCTTTGCGTAATGCCACGGAATCGAAGCTCACGCGGGGCACCCGCAATCTAAGCGTTG
Organism: Acidobacteriota bacterium; assembly: GCA_050747825.1. GTDB lineage: Bacteria > Acidobacteriota > UBA6911 > RPQK01 > JBOGJG01 > JBOGJG01. Next base: position 575 of record JBOGJG010000193.1, read on the forward strand.
CGGCTATTGGGGCACTGGCCATTCAGGTGGCCGAGAAGCCGGTCACGGATCCTTTGGCCGCTCTGGTCGAAAGACGAAGGTGGGGCTTGCTTCAGCAGGCGCGGCTGCCGCGCTGGCTGGAAGGCGCCCTGGCCGTTCTACTGCTCGACTACACGCTGTACATCTGGCACGTGCTCACGCACCGCGTGTCTTTTTTGTGGCGCTTTCATCAGGTGCATCATGTGGACCTGGATATGGATGCGACTACCGGCTTGCGCTTTCACTTCGGTGAGTTGGCCATTTCGACCCTATGGCGGGCCGCACAGGTCCTGGGCCTGGGCGTCTCGCAACGGTCACTGTCACTGTGGCAGACCCTGACGATTTTTTTCATCATGTTTCACCACTCGAACGTGAAACTGCCGCTCCGGGTGGAACGCTGGCTGTGCCGCCTCATCGTGACTCCGCGAATGCATGGGATCCATCACTCTATCGTTGCCGAGGAGACGGATTCCAACTGGTCGAGCGGCTTGATGGTTTGGGACCGGATTCACGGGACCCTGCGCCTGAACATTGCGCACGATGAGATCGAGATCGGCGTGCCGGCTTATCGCGATCCGCATGAAGTGACTCTGCCGAGGCTCATGGAGATGCCCTTCGGGGAGCAGCGTGCCACCTGGCAATTGCCGGCCGGCGGGCGCCCGGCGCGCAAGCCCTCGCCGCTGCCGCCCGATCACCTGTTGGACTGACGGGCTTCCTAAGTCCAGATACGCTGATACGGTTGTGCTCAGCGTTGGGAGGGGGGTGTCAATTCAGATCTCTTCTCTCAATAATCGCGCCAGGCTGGGCAATCCTTCGGCATAAGTAGGATGAATATGCACGGATCGATCCAGCGTCTGCCAGGTGGATCCGGCTTCCATATGGGCGATAAAGACGTGAATCAACTCGGCTGCCTCGGCGCCTACCAGTGTTGCCCCGAGGATCTTGTCCGTATCCTGATCGATGACCATTCGGTAAAAACCAAGGGTGCGATTGGAAACTTCAGCCCGTGCCACTCTCTCCAAAGGTAAAGTGACCTCCCTGGCGTTGAATCCCTTTTCTCGAGCTTGCGCCAGCGTGAGTCCGGCGCGCCCAACCTGAGGCTCCGTCAAAAAGCCGTAGCCCAGTACCCGGTCGCCTTGAGTCCGGCCGTTGCCATCCAGAATTTCGATCAGGCGCCGATAGTCCTCCCAGGAAACATGCGTGAAGGCAGGCTGTCCAGTGACATCTCCAATGGCGTAAACCGCCGCATTCGTGGTCCTGAAGTGCTTGTCCACTATGATATTGCCCTGATCATCCAGCTCAATGCCGGCTGCCGCAGCATTGAGCGCTGCCGTGTTGGACCGTTGTCCCGTGCTCACCAGCAGGGCATCGCCCTCGAGCTTGCCGCCCTTACTGAGAGTCAGCGTAAAGCCCTCCTCGGCGTGATCGACTTGGATCGCCTCCACGCCAAGGTGAAGTTGAACGTCATCCTTCTTCAGGGCCTCGGCCAGAGCCTGGCTTACCTCGACTTCCTCTTTTACGGCAATGCGATCATTGCTTTCAATGATCTGCACCTGGCTGCCCAAACGCGCCAGCCCCTGCCCCAGTTCCAGGCCGACATAGCCTCCGCCCATGATCAGAGTGCGGCGGGGAAGGGTGTGCACATCCCAAAATTTGGTGTAGGTCAGGTAAGGTGTACCTTCGAGTCCTGAAATGCCGGGCACGAAAGGAGATTTTCCGCTATTGATTACCACTAGCGGCGCCTGGACTGTGACACCTCCGCCGCTGAGGCTGTGTTCATCCCGGAATGAGGCCTCAGCTCGGACCAGCCTTACACCTGTCTTGTCCAGAGTTCTTTCGAGGCTTTCATTATGCGAGCGGATAATCGAGCGCACGCGCTCCATAACCGCCTGGAAATCGACTTTCACCTGAGCGTGTACGCCCAGACTGGCCGAGTAACGGGCATGAGCGGCGGCGTGCGCCGAGGCCAGGAAAGCTTTGGAGGGGATGCATCCGTAATTGACACAACTCCCTCCCAGGCCGGCTCGCTCAAAGAGGATTACCCTTTGGCCCCTCCGGGCCAGTTCGACCGCCAGGGGAATACCCCCCTGTCCGCTCCCAATAATTACCGCATCCGCTTTTTCCATTTTCCTCCTACACTGGGGTCAGATTCTGTATTTTAGCAAAAAACGCAAAATACAGGATCTGACCCCCTTTCACTCATCCGATGTTACGATGAAGGCGGCTGTGGTATAAATGGTCCTTATTCGGATGGCGTCTGTTTTTCAGGCAATACTGTTATCAGCCGTGATGGCCTGTGGACCTGCGCAATCGCCGCTCGATATGTCTGCTTACCGAGCCGAGATTGAAGCTTACCGGAAGGATCGGGTCGAGCGCCTGACGGGCAAAGACGGCTGGTTGACTCTGGTAGGGCTTTTCTGGCTTGAGCCGGGCGCCAACAGCTTCGGCCGGGCGGATTCAAACGACATCAGTCTCGACAACTCAAACCTGCCTGCCCGTGCGGGGACGTTCCTGCTTGAAAAGGGAGAGGTTCGCTTTCAAGCGGCCCGGGACACCACCATTACTCACCAGGGCCAAGCTGTCGAAAGCATCGTCATGTCGCCGGACAGCTCAGGTGACCCGGCGATATTGGAAGTCGGCCGCCTCAGTTTTTTCATTATCGAGCGTGAGGGCCGTCTGGGCGTCCGCCTTAAGGACAGCCAGGCGCCCGCGCGCCTGAATTTTACCGGCCTGGAATACTTTCCAGTCGATCTGAAATGGCGCGTGCAGGCGGACTTTGTGCCTTACGATCCACCGAAGAAAGTTCCGATTGCCAATGTCCTGGGGCTGGCTACCGAAATGGAATCGCCGGGGGCCCTGACCTTTGAGCTCGATGGACGGGAATACCGGCTGGACCCGGTCAAAGAGCAGGGAGACGAGCTTTTTATCATGTTTGCCGATGAGACTACGGGCAAGGAAACCTACGGCGCCGGCCGCTACCTCTATGTCCCATATCCGAACGAAGGCAAGGTGCTCATGGACTTCAACAAAGCTTATAATCCTCCCTGTGTTTTCAGCGAGTATGCCACCTGTCCGCTCCCGCCCGTGCAGAATCGTCTGGAGCTTCGGGTCGAAGCAGGGGAGAAAACATACGGCCACGGGCACTGACGATCTTGCAAAAGCTGAAACGGCGATCTTTTTAAGCCATGGACACGCTCAACTCGAGACCTCCCGCACAAGCTCGACCGTCTGTACGCCTTCGGCCCTTCTGGCCACATCGGCTTGAGCTACGATTCCGCAGCAGCGCCCCTGCCTGTCAAGGACGGGGACACGCCGGATCTGATGGTCTTCCATCACATCACAGCATTCCTCGAGACTGGTCTCTTCCGTGACTGTGACACAGGGACTGGACATGACATCTCCTGCAGTCATTTCCAGAGGGTTTTTTCCCTGGGCGACTGTGCGACAGGTGATATCGCGGTCCGTGATGGCGCCGATGGGCTTGTCCTCTTGATCGCAAACCGGGATCTCGCCGCAGTCGTGTTCCATCATCATCCGCGCAACCTCCTGCAAACCAGCGTCTCGCCGGCAGCAGGTGGGATCCTTTGAGCCTATTGATAAGCAGGGCAACCTGGTGTTGCAGGCGCCCCCAAAGCTTCTCCAGACAAGGCGTCGAAACATTTGATTAAACCGGGCGTAAGAGTAATGCATCTAAAGAGATGACTCGGGGATTGAACAGGGAAATGCGGCCTATGCGAAAATTTGCTCTGATTGCGGCGTTGCTGACGCTTACGTTGCAGGCGGCGGATGCGCCTTCCGGAGATGAAACCCGGGTCGAAAAGGGATCCTTTACCAAACATCTGATTTTTTCCGGAGAGTTGGAAGCGGCCGAGTCATTTTTGATCAGCGTTCCCAGGGTGTCCACCTGGGATAACCGCATTACCTATCTGGCGCCCGAAGGCTCGGTGGTCCAGCCTGGAGATCTGCTGGTTCGTTTCGACACTTCGGAAATGGAAATGAAGCGCCTGGACCTGGAAAAGACAAAAGAAGAGTCCCTGATGACCATCGCTCAGAAGGAGGCGGAAATCGATACTGGCCGCCAGGATCTGCTGCTCACCAAGGCCGCCGCCGAAAAGACCGCCAATGTGGCTGCGCTTTTCATTGACATCGAACCGCAACTGATCCCTCGCGCCGATGCGGAAAAATATGAGTTTGATTATGAGAAGGCCAAAATCGATCTGCAGATTGCCGATGAACGGCTGGCTGCTCTCGAAGAAAGCGCCGAAGAAGAACTGCAAGTGCTGCGGCTTGACCTGCAAAAGGCCGAACTGGAACTGCAGCGCGTCCTGACCGATTTGGAAAGGCTGGAAATCCGCGCGCCTGCTGAGGGACTGGTGGTTTACGAGGAAGATCGCCGGCAGGACCGAAAGATACAGGTCGGGGATACCGTCTTCCAGGGCCGGCCGCTCATGCGCCTCCCCAATCTGGAACGCCTGCGCGTGTTGGCCTCTGTCTATGATGTTGACTTTACCCACCTGGAACCCGGAATGCAGGCGGAAGTGACTCTGGATTCTGAGCCTGACCGCACCTTCAAGGCTCGCATCGAAAGCATAGCCCAGGTCGCCCAGCCCGTCCGCCGGGATTCTTCACTGAATACCTTTTCAATCTACGTGGATCTCCTGGAGCAGGATTTGAATATCATGAAGCCGGGAATGACCGCCCGCGTGCAGATTCCAGTCGTCAGCATGGAGAGTTTAATCGTGCCTCGAGAGGCGCTGCATGTAAATGAAAGGGGTGAGGTGTATATCCTGCGAAAAGAGGCCCCAGCCGACCCTGTCCTGGTTTCTGTTATGGACGCCAACTTCCTCAGCGCTGCTGTAGCCGGCGACCTCCAGCCGGGCGATGTCCTCTTGAGCAAAGTCAACGGAGATCAGCAGCAGGCTTCGACTCAGGTGGATTGGATGCCGATCAAAAGGGAAGATCTGACCTTTGCCGTCTCCGGGAGCGGCATGCTTGAAGCTGAAATCGCTCGCGACATCGGTCCTCCTGCAGTGCCGAATCACAGTCGATTCAAGATTATGCGCATGATACCCGAGGGCACGAACGTTGCTGAAGGCGATTTTCTATTGGCCTTCGATCCCACTGAGGTCCGCAGACGCCTCAGGGATGAGCAGGCCAACCTCCAAAAGGTCAAGCAGGAGTATGAAAAGACCGAATCCAGTTTAAAGACGCAACAGAAAGACCTGGAGTTGGAATTAGAGGAGGCCAAGGTCCAGAGGGAGAAAGCTGACAATAAACTCATCGAGTCAAAGGAGTTTGCATCGGCTATCGAAGTGCGGCAAGCCGAGTACGAAGCGATTCTGGCCCGTCAGCGCGTGGAAATGCTGCAACAGAAGCTCGTGTCTTTAAAAAGAAACGCCGAGCTTCAACTGCGCATGCTGGAGGAATCCGAGGTCTTTTATCAGAAGCGCGTGAAGGCCAATCAGGAAGGTCTGGCTCGAATGGAGGTCAAGGCCCCTATTGTCGGCACCGTTATTTACAAGGCCAACTGGAATAATGAAAAAAGACAGGTCGGAGATGATGTCTGGGTGGCCGATAAGATTCTTTCCATCCCCGACCTTTCAACTCTGATGATTCGCGGCCAGGTTTCAGAAGTGGACGCCGGCAAGATTAAGCTGGGCCAGGCGGTCAGGGTCACACTGGACGCTCTGCCGGAGCAGACTTTTAATGGACAGGTGGTCCGGATCGATACCATGTTCAAGAAAGCGTCCCAGGAGCGTCCCATCAAGGTGCTCGAAATCAAGGTCCAACTGGACCGCCTGGACCCCAGACGCATGCGCCCAGATATGGTGGCCCGCCTGCAAGTCGTGATTGATGATTTTAGAGACGTGATCGCCGTCCCCCTCTCAGTGATCGAGGTGGATGAAAATGGTACAAGTGTTTGGGTCAATGAAAATGGTCGCCCCGTGCGCCGCGCCATCCGCGTAGGGAAAGACAACGGCATCGTGGCCATCGTCGAATCCGGGCTGGAAGTAGGAGAACAGGTCGCCAGCCGGCCGTTGAGTTAGACCCGAGGCCCGATAAAGCTATGAAACGAAAAATTGCACTGATACTTCTCTTGTTGATGGTCGGAGCAAGTGGCTTCTTCCTCAAGGATGAAGCTCGAGAATGGCTCTCCGGCTACATCCAGCCGGAGCAGAAGGAGCCCGTCCCGACCATTCTTTTAAACAAGCGAGACTATCAGGTGAGCGTCACCGCCGATGGAGAGCTGACCGGCCTCAAGACCACGCCTGCTGTTACGCCGCGGGTGCGAGGCTCGCTCAAGATCGCCTGGCTGGCTCCCGAAGGCGCTCTGGTCCGTCAGGGAGATCCGGTCGTGCTTTTCGACAGTACCGAAGCGCAGCTCACTCTGGAAACCAATGAGAATACTTTTACGAGCTACGGCCACAGGATCAAGCAGACGCGCCAGAACGCCCAGACCGAGGAGACGGTCTTGGGTATGAACTTTCTGGCTGCCGATGAGGAGCTTGACTACGCTGAGAATCAAATCCGCAAGGACGAGGAGATCTTCTCCCAGTGGGAAATTCAGGAATCGATCATGAGCGCCGCCCTAGCCGGCTACCGCCGGGAGACGCTGGAAGAGAAAGGGCATCTCAATAAAACCTTGAGTCAGGCCGACCTGAGGATCCTGGGCATCGAGCGCCGCAAAGCCCAGTCGGAAATCGAGCAGGCCCAGCAGACGCTGTCCTCAATGCAGGTCCAGGCGCCGACCAACGGAGTGGTCCTCTACAAGCGTTATCGCATGGCGAAGCTGGAAGTGGGACAGGAGGTCTGGTCGGGACAGCAGCTCATTGAAATTGCCGACCTCGGCCAGTTCCAGGGACAGTTGCAGGTTCCTGAAAGTGACATTGCGGGAATTGAAGAGGGCAAGAAAGTGGCCGTCCGGCTCAACTCTCTCCCTGAGCAGGCTTTTCCAGGCGTGGTCACTCAGATCGCCAAAATTCCACAGCAGTATTCCCGCAATGACCCGCGCAAGTATTTTGAGTGCCGCGTGCTTCTGGACGTCCCGCTGGACCTGATGGAAGTCCTGAAGCCTGGGATGAAACTAACCGGAATCATTGAAGTCTCCATGCGCAAAGAGGCGCTGGTCCTGCCCAAGAGCGCCGTCATCAAAAAAGCACCGGACTTCATCGTCTTCTTGAAAGAGGGAGATGATTACGTGGAGAAGAAGATTCGTATCATAGATTCCGATCACGGCTTTTACGTCATTGACGGAATTGACCCAGGCAGCCGGGTTTGCCTGCAGCACCCCTTTGAGGAGCAAAAATTGATGCTTCCCGATTTCAATGCGCCATCCTCCACCAATACCCGAGGACGAGGCTTCATCATTTTTAATTGATTCACCATGCTGATCGTTGAATCCTTCAAAGTCGCTTCCGTCAATTTAGCTCGCCACAAACTGCGTACGGGCCTGACCATGCTGGGTATGATCTTCGGCGTGGCCGCTGTTCTGGCCATGCTGTCGATCGGCGCCGGAGCGGAAAAGGAAGCTCTTTCCGTCATCCAAAAGATGGGACTGCGAAACATTATCGTCCAGGCCAAGCAGTTCGAGGCCAACGAAATGGCTATCCTGCGCCAGGACTCGCCCGGCTTGACGCTGGAGGACGCAAAGGCCCTGCAGGCAGCTCTTCCGGAGGGCAGTATCGTCACGGGCAAAAAAGTGCTCAGGACCTACCAGATCGCCTCCTCCTTCGGCAAGTCCGATTCCCGAGTCCTGGGCGTAGGGACACTTTACCCCCGCACCATGAATCTGGATCTTCTGGAAGGCTCCTTCTTTCTACCCATTGACCAGACTTTGTCTCATCAGGTCTGCGTCCTGGGCACGACCGCCCGGCGCAAGCTTTTCGGCTTGAATGAAGCTATTGGTAAGCTCATCAAGATCAATCAGGAATGGTTTGCGGTCATCGGTGTGCTCACCGATCAGATGATTGAGCAGACGGAATTTGAAGGCATCAAAATCGAGAACCCCAATAACGACATTTATATCCCGCTTGAGACGCTGCTGACCAAGTTTGAGTTCAGTCCTATTGATAATGAGCTGGACGAAATCGTCGTGCAGGTGCCGGAAAGAGCAGAATTGGCCGAGCAGGCCTCCCTGATTTCCGGGATGGTGGCCAGCATGCACCGCAACATCGACGACTTTTCTCTGGTCGTGCCCGAAAAACTACTGGCGCAAAACCGGCAGACGCAGCGCATTTTCAATATCGTCATGGGAGCTATCGCTTCAATTTCGCTGGTCGTGGGCGGAATCGGCATCATGAACATCATGCTGGCCTCGGTCCTGGAAAGGACCAACGAGATCGGCCTGCGCCGGGCCCTGGGCGCCCGCCGCCGCGATATCAGCCGCCAGTTCGTCCTGGAAGCAGTCGCCATCAGCCTCAGCGGAGCCTTGTTGGGGATTGCGCTCGGCTACGGCACCTCTCTGCTGGTGGCCGGCTATTCGGGATGGCCGACCATCGTCACGCCCTATTCACTCTTGCTGGGCGTGGGTGTTTCCGCCTCGGTGGGTCTCATCTTCGGCATTTACCCGGCCCGCAAGGCCGCCCGCATCTCCCCCATCGAAGCCCTGCGCTACGAGTAGCGCTTTCTTTTAGTTTGACATATTTATGTCAGCAGAGCATGCTTTGATGTATGAGAACGACTGTTCGGCTTCCCGACGAATTGATGGCCCAGGCCAAGAAGGTGTCTGCCGAGACAAATCGAACGTTGACTAAGGTCATCGAAGAAGCTTTAAGAGAGTCCTTTGCTCGGCGCCAAAAGGCTGCCAAGCGCCAAAGAGTCCGGCTGCCGACGTTTTCCGGCAGCGGCTTGCAGCCGGGAGTTGACCTGGAGGACACGGCTTCACTAATTGATTTGATGGAAGCGGCGGATGTTTCTGATCGACGTTAACGTTCTCGTCTATGCCCATCGAGAGGACGCTGATCAGCACGTAGAGTACCTTCGCTGGATCGAGAGGCTTATCAACTCTGAGGAAGCCTACGGCGTATCTGAACTGGTGCTAAGCGGATTCCTCAGAATTGTGACACACCCGAAGATCTTCCAGGACCCCAGTCCTCTCAAATTGGCGCTCAATTTCACTGCCCGGTTCAGGGATCGTCCCAACGCCGTCGCGGTCAATCCTGGAGAACGCCACTGGCGGATCTTTACGCGGCTTTGCCGTGACAGCGGGGCCAGGGGCAATCTGGTCTCCGACGCCTATCTGGCAGCGCTGGCCATCGAATCGGGCAGTACGTGGATCACGACCGATCGCGACTACGCTCGTTTTTCCGGTCTGCGGTGGCGTCACCCTTTTAAATAAGTCATCAAAATGCGTCTGCTTCCAAGCCGATCCGGTCAAGGTCGGCACGGGTGTAGGAGCCGAGGCTGCGGAAGTTCAGCTCGGTGTAGTTCCTGATCCAGCGGCAGGCAAGCTTGAGTGATTTGCGGTATTTCTCGGATGTCCGGGCGTCGGAAACCTCATTCAGGATGCTCTCCAGTTCCTCCTGAAGCAGCCGCTTCACCAGCGGGAAATCATGCTTTTCGCCGCTGTCATCAGCCCGGGCATGATGGCGGACCCTCTGCGCGATCTGGGCCACCGAGATGCGAGCGGTGGCCAGGTCTTCCATCAGCGCGGGATGAATTCCCGGCTTTCCGGCCAGGCTATCGATGCCCTTGGCGCCCCGTCCGTTCAACCAGCCCTCCAGATACTCGAGCAGCGTGCGTGCATTGCGCCGGGTTCCCTCCAGTGTAATTGGCCCTTTGGGCACCTTGATCTCCAGCGGGTAATTGGCCGGATCAGCCATCTCGGCAGTAGGCTTCCATCCTGAGCCGCGGAGCTCCTTAAAAGGCGCGCCCGCTGCCGTCATATGAAAAATATGCGCCACCCAACCCCGGATAAAGCCCTGTCTCGCCTCCCACTGCTTGTCGGCCCGAATGGCCGCTGCCGCCGCCTTGTTCACTTCCGGATCCTTGCTGGGAAGCGCCGTGGCCATGCCTCCAATCGGAACGCCGCCTCTCTTGAGGCAAACCGCCACCAGGCGCCTGAAGATATTCGATAGAAAATCTGTGGTCTTGATATCCACTCCGAATCGGTCGGGCCACACGGCCTCAGGATCGGCCATGATGAACTCCAGAATGCTGGCCTTGAAATCCCACCGGGCTGCGTTCAGCCCGGCTCCGTAGGGGCCCAGGGCATAAAGCATCTCCTCCATTTGAAATGCCGCCGGCAGCGATTCAATCAGGGGGATGGCTCGGATGCTTGCATTTTCGAGATGGCCGAGGCGCTGGCGGCCGGCGTCGAAAAAATCTTTCCAGAACGCGCACTCTTCCGCTGACTCCAGCTTGGGAAGATAAAAGTAAATCCCCTGTCCACGCTCCACGTGGGCCTTCCCGGCGTAAAAGAGCGTTAGCGCCGTCCCCAACGTACTGGCCGGAATCGGGGACCCGTCCACTGTGACATCCGGCTCATCCAGGTGCAGCCCCCGCTCGCGGTGCATGAAAAAGGGAATGTCTCCGCTCTGCAGCTCGTATCGCTTGCCTTTCTCGGGATCGTCATAACTGAACTCACCCCGAATGGCTCTCAGCCGATTCCAGGCGGCCGTCACGGTGTCGATCAACCGATGCCCGGCGGAGTCTTCATCATCGTCCAGGTCTCCTTCGGCCCGGTTGCCATCCGGACCCGGATTGAGTGCGTTGATGAACATGCCGGTAACCGACGCCGGACCCGAAATCTCGATGCCGGGCTCCTGAAGATCGGAGGGCAGGGAAGCGACCTTCCAGTCGCCCGTCGTGGCCTCGCTGGGCGGTAAAGGCGCCGGCAGGCTTCCTTGGTGAGCCTTCTTCAGAACTTCCGCCCGCTTCTGGCGCAGAGCATGGATCCTGGCCGTGAATTGGTCGTGTAAGAACGCCAGATACTCTTGAAATTCAGGCGTAAACAGCTCTTCAGCTCCATCTACGGGCGCAAATTGCACCCTCTCCTGCGTCATTCAGCATCTCCTGTCGCTTTGCTCAGCAGTCTGAGCTGCGCTAAAGCGGCGTCTAATTCGTCTGCGGCCTCACCAGCAAGGGGTGGCCGAGGGTGTCGCCGTTGGGTTGAAAGCCGTTCCGGTCGATATCCACGAAGATAGGATTCGTATATGCCAGTGGGTGCATGGTGGACTCCCAACTGCGTCCCCAGCCTTTGCTGAGGTCCGAGTCGTCACCGGTGGCGACGACGATCAGGTGGGCATCCTGCTGCAGGTCGATCCTGATCTCCTGATCGAAGCGAAGCACACCCTGCTGGAAGAAAGACGGATGAGTACGGCGGGTAAAGTTGTATTCCTGGGGCTGGCGCCCGTTCACCAGAACCTGGACTCGATCGATGTCTATCCAGTTCGGAGTCTGCACGCGGACGTGAAGATCGACAAACCCCGGAGAAACCACGGTAGACCCGATAGGCAGTCCATCGCCGGTGGTCACTTGGAGGAAAGGACCGTTGGTGATCATCATGCGGCCGGCTTTGGAGTTGCGAATGATCTCAGTGTGATCGATCGCGCTGGGCTCATCGGTCGAGCTGGGGACATAGCTCCGCCATCCGCCCACGCCGTTGCCGAAGACACGATGGGCATCGCTGACCGACACGCACCAGACCAGGCGCCCCTGGTTCAGCATTTGCAGCCATCCGAAAGTGCGATTTTCCAGTCTCTGGACCTGTTCCCCTCGCCTGCGCTCGTACCAGGGATTCAGATTCAAAATCTCGGTGCTCCAGAACTCGCCGGCATCGATTAGCTTCTCAAAGCCGATGAATCCGCCATCGGCAACCCCATCCCGGTCTCGATCATTGAAAACTGTGCCCACGATGGGATGATTCGCCTGTACCCAGCGGTCGGCTCCGCCTTCGAAGACATGGCGCAGCACGATCGCATTGATCCTCGGGTCGAACTCCCAGGTGGGCGCCCCGCCGTCCTGGGCAAAAGGCGTGCGCCGCAGCGGAAAAGAGTTCAAGTGCTGGCCTGGGCCGGTCAGCTCGATGCCCTGAACGGTTTTAATCAGATCGCTCAAGCCAAGCCGCTCGATATGGGGAGCCCAGTCGTAGATGCGGTTATGCTCCGTCGTTGGGGCAAACTCAATCTGCTCGGCCGCCAGATTAATGATCCGGTCGTCAGTCTTACAGTAATTGTCGCCGCTGGGGGTGGAATGAGAGTGGTAATCGGTGCTGACCCAGCCTGACGTGTCTACCGTCCGCCGCAGCGTGGCCCCCACGGACTCTGTCTCTCCCGGAGCGACTTCGATCTCGCGTTCCATCAGGTCAAATTCAATCCCGCGGGTGATCCGCAGCAAGTACCGGCCCGGAGCGACCTGCTGCGTGAACCGGCCGTCGTGGGAAAAATACTGGTGATCGGCGCCATGGGCCCGGAAGGGGGTGCCAAAATCCGGAGTCGGAGTGCCGTCAATTCCGATAAACTGCACCTTGCAGGGAGAGGACCGACCTGATTCGTCCCGGACTTCGAGCTTGACGGCAGCAGCCACAGGTAGCTCCAGAGGCAACTCGGAGGTCTCATTCTCAGAGACCGTGAACTCTTTGAGGACCTCGTCCCGGCCCGTGTCCGCCACCCGAAGCTGGTAGTCCCCCGGCGCAAGATCGAAGGAAAAACGTCCCTGGGCGTCCGGATAGGCGGGAAGCTCCGTCCCCTGAACGGAAACAAACAGGCCCGCCTGAAGAGCAGCGGAACCCGCTGAATCTTTAGCCGAACCGGAAACCTGTCCGGTAGGGTTCGACAGCCTGGAGATCACGCCGTAGGCGGCCAGGGGTGAGTCAGCTACAGCAAGAGCCAGCGCGTAGGTGCGCTCTTGGCCAGGCTCAAGGTCAACCTGCGCCTCTAATTCCTGTGTTCCTGCCGGACCCCAGGCATAGGCGCGCTTGTCAAAGCGGTCGATGCTGTCTCCGATATGAATGCCGGCAACCTTCCAGTCCTGCGAGAACTGCTTCCCGGCCGGGAGCGGACTAATCTTCTGAAGGGTTTGCGATTCGTTACGGTAAGTGGAAGTCACCAGGATGTACTGCCAATCGTCTCCCAGGCGATACTCATGGCGCGTATAGAGTCCATCCCCTTTGGCAGCCGTGCGCACTACTTCAAGGACCGCTGCTCCAGCTTCGGTCTTGGGGATGCGAACATAGGAAACCTCTCCTCCAAGCTGCCCCGGACGAAAGACGGTGATCTGATCGTTGTCCGCATCTCTGAGGTCCAGGTCGTATAGACATCCCTGTGTGACAAAGCCGTACTCGGTACTCATGTTGGCCTTGCGTCCGGGCTGGGCTCCAGAGATCAAGGCCTCGATCCGGCCGTTACGCAGGACAAAATCCCCGATGATGCCGTCGGCTTCCTTGCCTCCCGGCAGCGCTTCGGTGTTGTGCCGCCCGATTTCTATGACCTCGACCGTCTCTTGATCGGTGCTGATTGCATAGACCAACACCAGTGAAAAACATGTTCCCCAGATCGCTGCACGTTTCATGAACCCCCCGTTAATGGATGTATCCTACCGTAGGCTACGTAGTGGCACAATATCTCGATTGATGCTTCAAGATTGCGGCGTTAACAGCATAGCAATTATGATGATAATTTATCCACATGAAACCTGTGCAGATTATGATGGACGAACGGTTGTTAGCAGAACTGGATGGGCGTGAGGAGGTCCGCAAGTTCGGCCGCTCCGCCGTTTTTCGGCGCGTCCTTCAAGACTACCTGCGCCGCCGGCAAAAGGAGGATCTGAATGATCAATACCGACGTGCCTACGGTGATTCGCCAGGGCTGGGATCGGAATTCACGGGCTGGGAGGAAGAGGGAGAATGGCCGAAAGAATAGCCCGGGGAGAGATCTGGCTTTATTCCTTTAAATCTCCCGACACGTCCGGTCGTTATCTTGACTCGTCAGCCTGTGATCGAGTTACTCACTAACGGTGATGGTGGCTCCCATCACCTCGACCGTCCGAGGGGCGCCCAGTGAGGTACTGGTGGGCGTTGAGGAGGGTTTCACGCGGCGTTGTTGAAAATTCATACGCCAGTCGATAAAATAAGGCAATGCCGGCAAGCTTTCGACCTCATTCAGCCAGGTCAGATGTTTTTAATTCCGCGCGCAATGCAATTTCGAACGATCCAAAGTCTTTGAAATCTGCCGGACAGTTGGTGAATAAGTGGACGAGGGCGAGTTCTGGAATAAATTTGTCCACTTGGAAAGGGAAGGAGCGTGGAATTTCCCGGGGGACAATAGGAGAGCATTAGGATGGCTAAAGAAAAAAAGAAAGGAAGACAAAGCCCCAACCCGCCGGGCCTAAAATTTAACAAGCAAGCCGAAGCAAATGGCTCAAAAGTCAGGAAAACAGGCAAATCTGCAGGAGGGGACACGTTGAAGGGGCAATTGCCGGAGGCGAAGCCCAGCCGGGCCGACTTCCCCGTTATCGGCATCGGCGCATCCGCCGGAGGCCTGGAGGCGTTTACCACCTTCTTTGACGCCATGGCCGCCGACAGCGGCATGGGCTTTGTCCTCGTCCAGCACCTGGACCCCACAATGGGGAGCCACTTAGCCGAGTTGCTGGCCCAGCATACTGAAATGAAGGTTACGGAGGTGGAGGATGGGATCCGGGTTGAGCCCAATTGTGTTTACACCATCCTACCCAACCGGACGCTCAGCTTGGAGAAAGGCGTGTTGCGTCTGAGGGAGCCGAAGGAACCGCGCGGCCACCGCAAGCCCATCGACGACTTCTTCCGTTCCCTGGCCGAAGACCGGCAGGAAAAAGCCATCTGCATCATCCTTTCCGGCACAGGCACCAACGGCACAGTCGGGGCGAAGGCGGTTAAAGCCGTCGGCGGGATGACCATGGCGCAGGACCCCAAAACCGCTAAGTACGACGGAATGCCGAACAGCGCCATCGACTCGGGGGAAATCGATTACGTCCTGTCTCCCGAGAAGCTGCCTGAGGCCCTGCTCAAGTATGTCGGGCATTCCTATGTCCGGAACAGCAGGGAAAAGTCCGAAGCAGGGCCGCCAAACGGCCTCCGCCAACTCAACAGTATCCTGGCGCTGCTGCGCGCCCAATTCGGTCATGAATTCGGCAATTATAAAAAGCCCACACTGGTGCGCCGCATTTACCGTCGGATGGGAATCCGGCATATGGAGGAAATGGCCGATTATGCCCGTTTTCTGAGGGAACATCCCGACGAGGTTCAGGCATTAAGCAGGGATCTGCTGATCCCGGTAACCAGTTTCTTTCGGGACCCGGAAGCCTGGAAGGCTCTGGAGGAAAAGGCGATCGCGCCTCTGCTTAAGAATCGGGAGGCGCACTCCTCGATCCGGGCGTGGGTGCCCGCCGTTTCCAGTGGCGAGGAAGCTTATTGCCTCGCTATGTTGCTGGCCGAACAGGCCGAGGCGGTCCACAAGCAATTCGATATCAAGATCTTTGCCACGGATGTCGGTGAGGATAGGTTGAACTCGGCCAGGGGAGGCCTTTTCCCGACGGCAGCCGTCTCCGACATATCGTCTCAGCGGCTGGAACGTTTTTTTGATAAGGAGGATGATTCCTTTCGGATCAAAAGACACATTCGGGATATGGTGACCTTTGCCCCCCAAAACCTGCTTCACGATCCGCCCTTTTCCCGGCTCGACCTGGTCAGTTGCCGAAACCTGTTGATTTATCTGGAACCGGAAGCGCAAAAAAAGGTCATCGTGCTGCTGCACTTTGCCCTGCGCGAAGGGGGGTTCCTTTTTCTGGGGACGACGGAATCGGTGGGCGAGCAGGAGCAACTGTTTAAGCCGGTCTCCAAGAAGTGGAGTATCTATTGCCGCATCGGACCGACCCGGCACGACATCGTCGATTTTCCGGTGATTGGACTGCAGGGAAAGCACAACTATGAGGATTTGTTGCACCACGCCCCCCGGCGTAAGCCCGGTTTCTCGGACCTGGCTCAAAAAGTTTTGGCCGCTCGCTATGCCCCCGCCTCCGTGCTGATCGATGGCAAGCACCAGATCCTCTATTTTCACGGTCCTACCGAAAGGTATCTGGCCCAGCCGGCCGGCGAGCCGACCCGGGATCTGCTGAGCATGCTGAGCAAAAGGCTGACCACGAAAGTACGAATCGCCATGCGTGGCGCCCTCACAGAGAACCGAAGCGTAACCGTCAGGAGCGCGCCTGTTAAGCAGGGCGATCAATCCCAAACGGTTGCCGTAACGGTCACCCCACTTGCGGATCCCGAGACGGAAGGCTTGCTGCTGGTCAGTTTTGAGGAGGAGATCGAGCCGGCTGCCTCCGCCCCGGCCGTACAGGAGAGCCCGGAGGCAACCACCGTCGAGCGGCAGCTTGAACAGATGCTGCAGCAAATCCGTCAGGAACTGAGCAGCACCGTCGAGGAGTTGGAAATCGCCAATGAAGAGCTGAAGGCCACCAATGAAGAAATCACTTCCATGAACGAGGAACTTCAGTCGACCAATGAGGAGCTGCAGGCTTCCAAAGAAGAGCTGCAGTCGCTCAATGAAGAGCTAAACACCATGAACGCGCAGCTTCAGAACAAGGTCGGACAACTGGAACAGGTTAATAACGATCTGATTAATCTCATCAACAGCACTCAGATCGCGACCGTCTTTTTGGATACTCGCTTGCGCATCAAGTGGTTTACGCCGGCCATAAAGGACCTGTTGGACATGCTTTCGTCAGACGTAGGCCGGCCCATCCAACATTTTGCCCAGAAATTTGCCGGTGGAGATCTCATCAGTGGCGCCGAGACTGTTATGGAGAAGCTTCAGCCCATCCAGAGCGAGGTGCAAAGTGACGACGGCCGCTGGTACATCCTGCGCATCCTCCCCTATCGTACCCAGGACAACCGAATCGAAGGCGTGGTAGTGACTTTCACCGACATTACCGAGCGGAAGCGGGATCAGGACGCCATCAACCAGGCGCGCCTTTACGCGGAATCGATAGTGGAAACCATCCGGCAACCGCTGTTGGTCCTGAATGGGGATTTGCGCATCGAGTCGGCCAATAGAGCGTTTTACAGCGGGTTTGAGGTCTCTGCGGGTGAGACGAAAGGCCGCCTGATATACGAGTTGGGTGAGCGCCAGTGGGATATCCCCCGCCTGCGAACTTTGCTGGAGGAAATCATCCCCCAAAACAGCCTTTTCAACGACTTTGAAGTAGAGCACGAATTTGACAATATCGGCTGGAGGCACATGCTGCTCAACGCCCGCCGCCTGGACCATGAGTCGATGATCCTTCTGGCTATTGAAGATGTGACGGAGCGTAAGCAGGGGGAGAAGGCTCTGATAGCGCTTACCCAGGAACTGGAGGAACGGGTTAGAAAGCGCACGGCGCAAGCCGAGCAGCGGGCGATGCAGCTTCAGGCGCTTACCACGAAGTTGATCACTGTCGAGCAGCGTGAGCGCCGGCGGCTGGCGCTCGTCCTGCACGACCATCTCCAGCAGTTCCTGGTGGCCGCCATGTCTCGTTTGAGCCTGAGCAGGAAGGAGGAGGCGAAGGGCAAAGATCCGGGCCCGTCACTTCAGGCTGTATCGAGATTGCTGGATCAGGCGCTCGACGCTTCGCGCTCCCTGACCGTTGAACTCAGCCCGCTCATCCTGCACGAGGGAGGACTGGCCACGACACTCAACTGGCTGGTACGATGGAACAAAGAAAATCACGGGCTTACTGTGGAGTTGGATATTGATAGAAAGGCCGAGACGCTTAATGAGGGTCTGGGCGTTTTTATCTTTCATTCAGTGCGCGAGCTCCTGTTGAACGTGGTCAAGCACTCCGGTGTGGATCAGGCCCGGGTCGAGATCACTCGCCAGGACGGGGATCAATTGAGAGTGGCGGTCAGTGATGGGGGCAAGGGAATCGATCCGAAGCTCAAGCCCCGCGACGAGCCGACCAAACACTTCGGATTGTTCAGTCTGCGCGAGCGGTTGGGCATTATGGGTGGACAACTAGAAATCGACGGCGCTCCCGGCAAAGGGACACGGGTCACAATGATCCTTCCCGCGGGTCTTTCAGAGGATAAAGCGGAGCAGGCGGAGTAGGCACCCTCCATTGCCTGGGCATACCCCAGTTTGTTACAATCGAAAAAAGGAAGGTAGCCCCCTTCTGAGCGATGAGGAACTGGCCAGACTTGCCGCTCAGGCGGAAAACGTGCAAAACGATTTTGCTTTTTATCTCATCGTATTGAGTCTCGGCGCGTTTCCGGGGCTCTTCGCCCAGGGGTCGGGTGAAGATGCCTCAGGAATCTGGTTGGACGTTCCCTTGGTCCGGCAGGAAAAATATGGCTGCGGCTCGGCCAGTATTTCCATGGTCCTGCAGTACTGGGATCGCGAGACCGGCATTCGCCCGGCCGGCCGGCGCGACGCTGGAGCGATCCAGAAGCTGCTTTATCGCCAGGACGCGAAGGGAATCCTTGCTTCCGACATAGAGCGATATTTCCAGGAGCAGGGTTTTCGCACGTTCACTTTCGCCGGTAAATGGGTGGATTTAAAACACCACATTTCCAAAGGACGCCCTCTAGTCGTGGCGCTGCGCGAAGGCGGCGAGGGGGCCCCGCTCCACTACGCGGTGGTTGTAGGAGTCAATTGGGAGGAGGATACGATCCTTTTCAACGATCCCGCCTTGCGCAAGCTCGCCAAAAGAGATCGCGCTCACTTTGAGAAAAGCTGGAAAGCCGCAGGAAACTGGGCTCTCCTTGCCATTCCGCGCGGGGATAATTCATAGGTTCTCGTTGCGAGGCGGCCCAAAGGACACCCCGAAGGGCAGAGCCGTATTGAGGCGACGAGGTTCCCGGCGGTCAGCGGATCAGCGGATGGATTAACGATATGTGGAAGCCGGTTGGCCCATGCGGACGTGGACCCGGTGCTTGACCAGATCCCGGCCCAGCGGGATCACGCCACCCTCCAGGCGTTGACCATCCAGCTCCACCCAGGCGACGCCTTGTTCGCGGTGTTCCGGGTTCTGGACGTGGATCTCGTAGATCGCTTCGCCGTGGCGATAGTTCATCTGGAAGCCATCCCACCAGCCGGGAATGACCGGGGCCAGCCGCAGGGTCTCTCCGCACACTTTCAGGCCCAGGATCTCTTCCACCCAGGCGCGGTACATCCAGGCCGCCGAGCCCGTATACCAGGACCATCCGCCTTGACCGATCCGCCCGGGCAAGCGATAGATGTCGGCGGCGACCACGTAGGGCTCAACACCGTAGCGCCAAACCGATTCCGGTTCGCGCGCGTGCTCAATCGGATTGAGCATGCGCAGGATTTTCGCCGCACGGGTGCCGTCGCCGCGCCGTGCCATCGCGATGGCCAGCCAGAGGGCGGCGTGGGTATACTGGCCGCCGTTCTCCCGCACTCCCGGAGGGTAACCCTGGATGTATCCGGGTGAGGGTTCAGATTGATCAAAAGGAGGCTCCAGGAGCAGCACCAATCCCTCATCCTCGCGGACGAGATGGCGCCATGCCGATTCGAGCGCCTGCTCGGCGCGATCCGGATCGGCGGCGCCGCTGAGCCAAGCCCAGGATTGCGGCAGCGAATCAATCCGCGCTTCTGAATTCACCGAGGAACCCAGAGGCGTGCCATCGTCAAAGGTCGCGCGAAGATACCATTCCCCATCCCAGGCGAACTTTTCAACGCGCTGGATCAGCACTTCCCTGTCCTGATGATAGCTCCGGCTCAGATCGGGCCGGCCCAGCAGGTCGGACAACTCGACCATGGCCTTGAGAACATCCAACATGAACCACGCCAGCCAAATGCTCTGGCCCCTGCCCTCGGCTCCCACCAGGTTCATCCCATCGTTCCAGTCCCCGGTTCCCATCAGGGGCAACCCCTGGGCGCCAAAGCGTTGGCTGTGCGCCAGCGCGCGCCGGCAGTGCTCAAAGAGTGTGGCGCGTTCCGACGAGACCTCCGGTGACTGGAAACTCTCGTCTTGATCGTCGTTCAGCGTGGGGGCCTCCAGGAAGAGGACCATCTCGTTCAGAATATTCACGTCGGCAGTGACCCTGACGTATTGCGCGACGACGTAGGGGAGCCACAGCAGATCGTCGGAGATGCGAGAGCGGATTCCCGCGCCACTCGGCGGATGCCACCAGTGCTGGACATCGCCCTCCTTGAATTGCCGGCTTGCCGCCAGCAGGATGTGTTCACGCGCCAGTTTGGGATACGCGTAAAGCAGCGCCATCACGTCCTGTAATTGATCGCGGAAGCCAAATGCACCGCCGGACTGATAAGAGGCGGAACGCCCCCAGATCCGGCAGCCGAGGTTTTGATACTGCAACCAGCGGTTGACCAGGAAGTCGGCGGCAAGCTCGGGAGTGTGCACCTGGATGATGCCGAGCCGATCATCCCACCACGCTTGCGTTTGCCGCAAAGCGGTCTCCAGAGCCAGGCTGTTACGGTAGGCCAGAACCAGGGCGTGGACCTGCTCCAGCGACTGAACCTGACCGAGCATGCAGGTTATTTCAGCCCGCTCACCTGGAGCCAGTTGCAAGGTGACCTGCAACGCGGCGCACGGGTCCAGGCCCGCTCCCGTTCGGCGGGAGAGCCTGGGGTGTTCCATCGCCGCCGGATTCCCCATCGAGCGGTTGCGTCCCAGGAAAGCCGTGCGGTCAGCCGTGTAGGACCGTGCAGGCGAGCTCAGGGCCGCGAAGGCCACGCGGTCCCCATAATCGGGATGGTAGCAATTGCGCGCAAGCAGGGCCTGGACTTCGTCGTCCCAGGTGGTCACGACGTGCATCTGGGATGATTCGCGAGCCTCGCCTAGTGTCCACTCCACATAATAGGTGAGCGATAGCTTGCGCCGCCGGGCGGAGTCGTTGCGCAAGATTAACCGTTGCAGCTTGATCGGCTCGCCCCCCCGATCATCCACGGGAACGAAGACTGTCAGTTCCTGCTCGATGCCATGACTGTTATGCTCGAAGACCATGTAACCCGCCCCATGTCTAGCC
>JBOGJG010000194.1:0-12550 GCA_050747825.1 Acidobacteriota bacterium
ATCGACTCCGTCCGAAGGATCAGCCATGCAAGCGCTTAGAAGGAGCAGGCACAGAAGCTTAAGAAGTCGCATTGCCTGGTTTTACCTGATGAGAGCCGAAAACTCAAGCTTCCGGTAATAGCTTAGAGTTGCTTGACGCCGGAATGCGTCGCGTCAAGAAGCGCTCCGGCGATCGAACCGGCTCCGGAGATGGACATCAGCTTTCTCTGATGAATTTGTGCAAATCCGCAGAATCCGTGAAATCCGTGGCTTAAAGAGTTAGAATTTCATCATGCATCAACTTCGGAAGTCTTCCCTGACCCGCCGCGATTTTCTTTACAGCAGCGGCATGGGCGTGGCTGCATCCATGCTCGGTCCTGCCCTGGGCCGCAGCAGAGCCAATGCCCGACCGAATTTTCTCTGGATCAGCGCCGAAGACTTGAGTCCCGATTTGGGTTGTTACGGCGACCGCTACGCGAGGACTCCCAATATTGACAAGTTCTCCAAAGAGAGCGCTCTCTTCACCCGCGCCTTCACCGTCGCCGGAGTCTGCGCCCCCAGCCGATCCGGCATCATCACGGGCATGTACCCGTGTTCTATCGGCACCGGCCACATGCGCTCTCAGGGAGTCCCTCCGCCCTATGTGAAATGCTTTACCGAATATCTGCGGGGGGCCGGATACTATTGCACGAACAACGCCAAAACGGACTACAACTTCGACTCGCCGGATACCGCCTGGGATGAGAGCAGCGCAAGAGCCCATTGGAGGAATCGCGCTCAGAGCCAGCCCTTCTTTGCAGTCTTTAACATCAACACTACGCATGAGAGCCGCATCCGCATCGACGACCAGCAGTTTAACCAGCTCACGGCCCCCCTGAGACCTGAGGACCGGCACGATCCCACGAAAGCTGAGCTGCCTCCCTACTATCCTGATACGCCACTCGTGCGCAGAGACTGGGCCCGCTACTATGACCTGGGCACGGCCATGGACTTGCAGGTGGCTGAGATTCTTCAGCAGCTCGAGGATGACGGCCTGGCCGAGAATACGGTTGTCTTCTTCTGGGGAGATCACGGGCGCGGCCTGCCCCGTG
This sequence comes from Acidobacteriota bacterium, assembly GCA_050747825.1. GTDB lineage: Bacteria > Acidobacteriota > UBA6911 > RPQK01 > JBOGJG01 > JBOGJG01. The sequence continues at coordinate 1,071 of JBOGJG010000194.1, forward strand.
CCAAACGCTGGATCTATGACTCCGGCATTCACGCGCCGCTGATCATTCGCTGGCCGGGAAAGATCGCCCCCGGGGGCCGGAACGATCAGTTGGTGAGCTTCATTGACTTTGCTCCGACTCTGCTTTCCATTGCCGGCATCGATGTTCCGTCCCATTTTCAGGGCCAGGCTTTCCTGGGGGCAGCGGCGGCAGAGCCGCGCCGGCATATCTTCGCCGCTCGCGACCGCATGGATGAGGCTTATGACATCATTCGCTGCGTGCGCGACCAGAGGTACAAGTACATCCGGAACTTCGAGCCGGAGAAAACCTACGCGCAGCGCATCTCTTACATGGATGAAATGCCGACGATGCAGGAGATGCGCAGGCTGCACGCTGAAGGGAAGCTCAGCGGACCAGAAGAGCTGTTCTTCCGCCAGACCAAACCGGCTGAGGAACTGTACGATACGGCTGCTGACCCCCATGAAATCAACAGTCTGGCTGAATCTCCGCAGCACCAGGAGATCTTGTTGGAGATGCGCCGCGTGCTTCAAAACTGGATGGATGAGATCGACGATCTGGCCCTGATCCCCGAGGACCAGCTTCTGGAGCGGATGAGGCCGGGAGGCAAATGGGAGAGGACAGCCGAGCCCCGCCTCTCGCCAGGTGGAGGCGCTTTTGACGCTGCTCTAGAGGTGAAGATCACCTGCCCGACGGAAGGAGCTTCCATCGCCTACACGACTGACGCCGGCGAGAACCCGCACTGGCGGTTTTATGCGGGGGGCCTTCGGGTTTCAGGAAATAGCACGCTGCGGGTGAAGGCCTGCAGGCTGGGATATAAGGACAGTTCCGAGGTGACCGCCGCTTTTGAGGTGACGGGATGAGGACATACGGCTGGCGGCTTTGGGGTGGTTCTGTGCAAGGGTCGCTCCCTGACGGTCGCCGCTCGGTTGGGATTGGTCCGAGCCGCGACCGTACATCCCGTCCAAGGGGCACCCGGTACCCGGCGGCCATTGTAAGTGTTCTGCTGCTTTTCATCTCTTCGGCGGCTTTTTCCGCGCCCGAGCAGCCCCCCAACATTGTCTTCATCCTGATCGACGACCTGGGCTGGACCGACGTAGGCTGCTTTGGCAGCTCCTACTACGAGACTCCCAACATCGATCGGCTGTGCCGCGAGGGCCTGAAGTTCACCTCCGCTTACACCAACGGTCCCAACTGTGCTCCAACCCGGGCCAGCCTGATGAGCGGCCAGTACACCCCCCGCCATGGGATCTATACCGTGGGCAGCGCAAAGCGGGGGCAGGAGGAATTTCGCAAGCTGGAGCCGCCTGAGAACAGGCGAAGGCTTGACGCCGATATTCCAACCATCGCGGAAAGGCTGAAGGCAGCAGGATACGTCACGGCCAGCCTGGGCAAATGGCACCTTGGGAATCCGCCTCAGGCCGGACCGCAACAGCAGGGTTTCGACATCAATCTTGGCGGCTATCAGCGCGGCCATCCGCCGACGTACTTCAGTCCCTATGGAAATCAGCATCTCGAAGATGGACCCGATGGGGAATATCTGACCGACCGCCTGACTGATGAAGCCGTCGATTTCATTGCGCAGAATCGACAGAAACCGTTCTTCCTCTATCTAAGCCATTTCGCAGTTCACACGCCGATTCAGGCCCAGCGGGAGCTGATTGCCAAGTACAGGCGCAAAGAGCCGGCCGGAGGGCACAAGGACCCGGTTTACGCCGCCATGGTAGACAGCGTGGACCAGAGCGTCGGACGAGTCTTGGCCGAACTGGATCAACTGAATCTAACGGGCCGCACAGTCGTGATCTTTACGTCCGACAACGGTGGCCTGGGGGGATATGAAGCCGCCGGCGCCTACGGGTCCAGGGATATCACCTCCAACGCTCCGCTGCACGGGGGCAAAGGGATGCTTTACGAAGGCGGCATCCGCGTCCCCCTGATCGTCCGGTGGCCTGGCATCGTCGAGCCCGGCTCCAGCAGTGACGAGCCGGTCATCACCATCGATTTTTATCCCACTCTGCTCGAGATAACCGGAGCGGAAGCCGCTCCAGATCATCATCTGGACGGCGTCAGCCTCGTACCGCTGTTTTCAGCGGCCTCGCCCGCCGCCTCGGGCCTCGGGCCTCAGGCCTCAGGCCTGGGCCGCCAGGCCCTCTTCTGGCATTTTCCAGCCTACCTCGAAGCCGATCGAGACCGCGGCATCTGGCGTACCACGCCCGCCGGCGCCGTCCGCAGCGGCGATTACAAGCTGATTGAGTTCTTTGAAGAGGGGCGCGTCGAATTGTACAACCTGAAAGAAGACATTGGCGAGACAACAGACCTGGCGCACAGTCTGCCGTCGGAAACGGCCAGGCTTCGCAAGCAGCTTCAGGACTGGAGGCAATCGGTCGGGGCACAAATGCCAGTTCCTCGATTCGACGTGGTGATCCAGGACGGCAAGATTGTCGATGGGTCCGGGAATCCCTGGTATCTCGGCGACGTCGGAATCCGCCACGGGCGCATTGCGGCCATTGGTCAACTGGATGACGCCGCGGCCGGGCGCGTGATCGACGCGCGCAATCTGGTGGTCGCTCCGGGGTTCATCGATGTCCATACGCATGTCGAGGGCACTATCGCCCGCATCCCCAGCGCCGAGAATTTTCTCTTTGATGGGGTGACCAGCATCGTCACGGGCAACTGCGGCGGCTCAAAAACCGATTTGGCGGCTTTTTTTTCGGAGTTGCGCCAGTCCGGTATTTCCCTGAATCTGGCCACGCTAATTGGCCATAACAGCGTCCGCCGGAGTGTGATGGGCAGCGAGCAGCGAGATCCCACGCCCCAGGAGCAGGCGCAAATGGAAGCCCTGGTGGCTGAGGCGATGCGAGCCGGCGCGGTCGGTCTGTCCACGGGATTGATTTACATTCCGGGCACCTACGCGAAGACGGATGAGATTATCGGGTTGGCGCGCGTAGCCTCACGATTTGGCGGCTGCTACGCCTCGCACATGCGCAACGAAGGGGATCAGATTGCCGCTGCCATTGCCGAGGCTGTCGAGATTGGCCGCGCGGCCGAGATCCCGGTTGAGGTTTCTCATTTCAAGATCTCCAACAAGCTGTTCTGGGGCAATACGACTGAGACCATTCGCATGGTCGAAGAGGCTCGGGCTGCGGGTATTGATGTGACGGTCGATCAATATCCGTATGCAGTCTCCAGCACGACCCTCGGAATACTGCTTCCGGACTGGGCCCACGCCGGAGGGGGAGAGGAGCTGCAAAAGCGCCTGGCCAACCCAGGTGTCCGCCACGAAATCGCCCTTGACATGAAGGAGCATCTGCGCAAGCGCAGCGGCCGAGACAGCCTGGACTATGCGGTGGTGGCGCGCTGTGAGTGGGATGATTCCCTTGAAGGGAAAAGCATTGCTCAGATCACCAGCCAGAAAGGCCGCGCGAACACGCTCGACAATGAAATCGAAACTGTCCTGGAGATCATGGAAAAAGGAAGCGCCCAGATGGTGTACCATTCCATGAGCGAAGAGGACGTCGAGCGAGTGATGCGTTTTCCGTATGCCATGGTGGCCTCTGATGGAGGAGTCGTTGAGTTTGGAGTCGGGTTGCCGCACCCTCGCAGCTACGGAACCAATGCCCGGGTTCTGGGGCGTTTTGTTCGAGAGAAGAAGCTCTTGCGACTGGAGGAGGCCATCCGCAAGATGACCTCGCTTCCGGCTCAGCGCTTCGCCCTGCAGGACCGTGGTCTGGTGCGGCCCGGCATGTGGGCCGACCTGGTCATCTTCGATGAAAATAAGGTTATTGACCGCGCCGAGTTTGGAAAACCCCACGCCTATTCCGAAGGCTTCCACTATGTCCTTGTGAACGGCGCCCCCGTCATCGACTCTTCCGTCCACACCAACGCCCGTCCCGGCCGAATCCTGCTCGGCCCGGGCGCGGCCATTCAATAGCCCGGCGGCGGAAGCAGTTTTTCCAGCTCGGCAATCGTTTCAGCATAGCGGGGATCACGGGCGAGGTTGGTGAATTCGCGCGGGTCGGTCTGGTGATCGTAGAGCTCGACGCCTCGTTTGCCTCCGTCCCATTCGGTATAGCGCCAGCGATCGGTGCGCACCGAATAGCCCATGAAGTTGCCTTGCCGGCGCACTTGCGTGTAGGCCGGCTCGGTCCATTCAGCGGCCGGATTATCCAGCAGCGGACGCAGGCTGGTGCCCTGCAGGTTCTGAGGGGCGGCTAAGCCGCACAACGCAGCCAGGGTCGGGTAGACGTCCAACAGCTCCACCGTAGCCGCGCTGGCCCGGCCGTTTCCCTGGAGATTGGGAGCGGCCATGATCAGCGGCACGCGCGCCGATTCTTCAAACAGGCTTTGCTTCATCCATAGGCCATGTTCGCCCAGGTGATAACCGTGATCGCTCCAGAAGACCACGATCGTATGGTCGGCCAGTCCCAGCCGGTCCAGAGCGTCCAGTAATTTGCCCACCTGCGCGTCCATGAACGTAACAGCGGCGTAATAAGCCTGGATTGCCTCAATGAGCTTGTCTTCACTGACGCCCCAGTGGGGCGGATTAACCCACAGGCCGGCTTCGGGAATATCGTCCCGGTCATCTGCAGGACCCTCAGGCAGTTTGATCCTCTCCAGCGGATACAAGTCAAAGTATTTACGGGGAGCGATGTAGGGGGAGTGAGGACGGAAAAATCCGACTCCCAGAAAGAAGGGCTTCTCCCGATTTTCTTCCATCAGACGGATTGCCTCCAGCGCAACCATGCCGTCCGTTTGTTCTTCGTCCGTGCCTTCAGCCGCCAGAAGACTCAGCGAGCTTCCCAGCCCGCGGTCGGGCGTATGGTTGATGATCTGATCCTCTTCCTCCTTGTCGCGACCCCGGGGATTGACCACCTGGTCCCAGGAAGCGGGATCGTCCAGTCCACTGGTGCCGATGTGTCGAGGGACGCCATAGTGGAACAGTTTGCCCACGCGTGCCGTAAAATATCCGTGCTGTTTAAAAAGCTGGGGCAGCGTAACCGCGTCCGGAATGATTTCGCGAAAATCGGTCCTGAGATCGAAAATCCGAGTCGTATCGGGACGAAGCCCTGTGAGCATCGACACACGGCTGGGACTGCACAGCGGATACTGGTTATAGGCACGGTCGAAGCGCACCCCGCGCGCAGCCAAACGGTCGATGTTTGGCGACTGGACCAGAGGATGCCCGTAGCACCCCAAGTCGTTATTGAGGTCATCCGTGGCAATGAACAGCACATTCAATTTTTCGGCCTGCGCCTGAGACTCCTGTGGAACTTGCGAACACCCCGGCAAGCTCAGGATAGAGATGATAACTGGAAGAAGAATAGAAATGGCATCTCTTACATTTTTAAACGACATGTTGATTGGCTCCATAAAAGTTGGTAAAGCGAATTCCTTCGCCGGCCAGGTGGTCCAGGTTGGAGGTTTTGTATTGGATTGCTCCATAGCTTCCCAGGTCGCCGTATCCCTATTAGTGCAGGGCTTCTCGCTGCTCCAGATAGCGGGTTTTCCCAATGAAGGGCGCTCCCACTTTATCATAAAATTCGACTCGCTCTCGCTCTTCTTGCGGAGACGGCCGGACCAGAAAGCAAGCCAGTATCCCTCCTAAAAACAGCAGTCCGTTGCCTGCCAGATTCATATAAGTGATCCAGGCATTGCCCGGAATCGTTGCGCTGAAGTAAAGGCCCAATGTAACGCCTATCGTAGTCGAAACCCAGGCAGAGACTCGATTGGCCCGGTACCACAAGAAGCCGGCCCAAATGGTGAAGTTCAGACAAAGGCGGAAAATGACCGCCAGGTAAAGTCCACTTAACACCTGGGTCACCCAGAGGGAGACCAGAAAGCTGAAGGCGGCAATGAGAAAGGTGCTCCATCGTCCCACTCGGAGCAGGTCTCTAGACGAAGCAGCCGGTTTGAAAATTCCCCGATAGATGTCGTGAGAAAGCATCGAGGCGGTCGTATTCCAGATAGAGCTCACTGTGGACTGGGCAATGGCAAAGATCACCGCCAGCATTAGACCGACCAGCCCCACGGGCAGCCATTCCACCAAGGCATAGGCAAAGGCCAGTTCGGGATCGCGAATGTTCGCAAACCGGACCCGCACGAAGGCAGAGGTGGCGATGGGCATCATATAGAGCAGGCTCACCAGCGCCGCCGCAGTCAACACGGAGCGAAAAGCCGTTTGCTCGTCCCTGGCGGCAAACATGCGCTGCGCATTCCAGGGATTTCCCTGCCAGTTAAGGACGTTGCCTAAAACGATTCCCAGGACGAGCGAGAAGGGAAGGAAAGGATCTCCCATCATGGAAGTGGTTTGCCATGACAGGTATTTCGGTTCAAAAACCTGGCTCAGGCCGCTGTAGCCTCCGCCGTTGAAGTAAGCAAAGACGAGCAGTAGAGGTATCCCGAAGGTGGCGATAACGGCGGAGGCAAGGTCCGTCCAGGCCACCGAGACCAGGCCGCCCCACAGTGTGAAGATAAGAACGACCAGGTAAAGGATGACTGCCGTCCAAAATTCGGACAGGCCCAGAGCGAGGCCGAACACCTTGGCAGCGGCTTTCAGGTAGGTCGCCGAGATCAGGATCAAGCTGATCAGAAAAAGGAAGGCAGCCACATGCCGGAATCTCTTTCCGTACCTCAATTCAAAGAAGTCGGCAATCGAAGTGGCGTCAATCCTTTTCCAGCGCCTGGCGAACACCAAACCATAGATCCACATGGCAATCATCAGGCCCAGGGGCAGCATGGTGGCGTACAGGCCGGCGGTGTATCCGAAGGCTGAGTAGCTGATCATGGTTGTGGTGTTGAACTCGGTCATGGCCAGGGTTCCGGTCAGGACCAGAAAACCCAGATTTCGCCCGGCGACCAGGTAATCATCGCTATCCTGCACCTTGCCGGCCTTCCGCAGGCCGATATAAACGATGCCGGCCATGTATCCGATCAGGATGATGAAATCGATGATGCTCATAGGGCGGGTGGAGCCGAGCTTTTCAGAAGTTCGTTGCCGGTAGTGCCGCCGCGCTAGAATTGAGGCTTATAAACGTCCAGGCTCTCTTCTGTTTTTTCCCGGATTGTTGGTCAATTCATCCCCAAGGTCTTCCCGGGCCTGTTCCGCCAGTTTCATCAGTTCTTCAAAAATATCCGGGTAAAGCACCCTGACGTCGTAACGTTCCCCCGGGTCGCGGCGCAGGTCATAAAGGGCATAACTAGTTTCGCCTTCCCCATATTTGCCTGGCAACCCGTCTTTCCCAGGCGGTACCCCTTCATACGACCGGTGCCGGTGCGGAAGCACAAGCTTCCAGTGTCCTTTGCGCACGGCCTCCAGGCTATTTTTCTGGTAATAGTAATAAAAGAATTCCCGGGGGTCGGCATTGGGATCTCCCTGCATTAAAGGAAGAATATTCACTCCGTCAATTTTTTTCTCGGGCAACGGAGCTCCTGTAATGGCGGCCAAAGTCGGAAGGATGTCAAGGGTTGAAGCTATTTTGTTGCAGATACGGCCTTTGGGGATCACTCCCGGCCATTTCATGATACAAGGCACCCGCTGTCCCCCCTCCCAACTGGTTCCTTTTCCTTCGCGCAAGCCACCTGTTGAGCCGGCGTGGTTGCCAAAGTTCAGCCAGGGACCATTATCGGAAGTGAAAATGACCAGTGTATTTTCCGCAAGGCCATTTTCCTCCAGTGTCTCCATGATCTGTCCCACCGACCAGTCGATTTCCATGATCACGTCGCCATAGCGTCCCTGATCACTTTTTCCTTTGAATTTTTTTGAAACAGCCAGTGGAACATGAGGCATGGAATGGGCCAGGTACAGGAAAAACGGTCTACTTTTGTTCTCTTTTATAAAGTGGACTGCCGTTTCAGTATAGAGCGTGGTCAACTCTGCCTGATCGTCCAATGTCCTTAATTCTCTGATCGTGTCATTGTTTCTTATTAAGGGCAATTCCGGATAGCCTGCTTTCCGGGCATGGGTTTGCGGAGTGGCCCGGGTCCCATCGTAATCAATAGGCCACATATCGTTGGAATATGGAATCCCCAGGTATTGATCGAACCCCTGCTGAAGGGGTAGAAACGGCCGGTGATGGCCAAGGTGCCATTTCCCAATGGCTGCACTTTTATAGTTTTGTTTCTTTAGTACTTCAGCGATGGTCTCTTCTTCTGGATTTAGGCCGATTTCCGCATTTGGATTGAGCGCACCGCTTATCCCCACCCTGTTGGAATAGCAACCGGTTAACAGAGCCGCCCTTGAAGCGCTGCATACTGCCTGTGATACATAAAAGTTGGTAAAGCGAATTCCTTCGCCGGCCAGGCGGTCCAGGTTGGGGGTTTTGTATTGGATTGCTCCATAGCTTCCCAGATCGCCGTATCCCAGATCGTCGGCAAAAATGAGGACAATGTTGGGCTGCTTTGCCGGTTGAGCCTCAGGATTTTGCCCGAGAGCGGCAATCCAAGGCAGCAGCCAAAAGATTGCGGTCAGCGCAGACAATCCGCCCGCGGTCTTGAAGCTTGTCCACAGAAAATTCCTTCGTGGCCAGTTTGATCTACTCATTGGTTTTCTCCATTTTGGGCTATTGTAAGCGGCTGCTAGAAGAGCAGCTTAAGCGCCAGTTGGACGCGCCGCCCGGCGCCGGCGCCGGTGATCTTTCCGAAGTTGGGCGAATCCAGGTTCAGCACCGGGTTGTTGAGGTTTCGGTGATTGAAGATGTTGAAGAACTCGGCCCTGAACTGCAGTCGCGAGTCTTCGGTGACCCGAAAGTGCTTGAAAAGGGAAATGTCCGTATGGATGTCGCCCGGGTTCTGAACCACGTTTCTGCCGGCGTTGCCGAACTTGCCGACGTCTTCCACCGGATCGAGGCGCTCAAAGGCGTCGGAGTTGAACCACTGCTCGGGAGTGCGGGGCGCGTCATTGGGATCGCTCACCAGGTTGGGACGCTGGCCTCCCCGGCCAACCAGGGCGATGTCCTGAGCCTCCTGCACTGTCGAAAAATAGCCGCTCTGGAAAGCCACGATGCCGTTGAGCTGCCAGCCGCCGAAGACCTGGCCGACGAGGCCGCTCTGGTCGGCCAGAAACGGAAGGCGCCAGATGAAACTGTTGACCCAGCGCTGCGGAATATGCGAGGAGCTGAGGGCTCTTTCAGCCCGCAGATCACGGCTGTTCTGAGGAAATTGCGGATCCCCGGCGATATTGGCCCCTATGGCGTCGTCGATGGCTTTGGAGAAGGTGTAGGAGGAAAGGAAGGTGAAGCCGTCGCTGAAGCGCTTGTTGGCGCTCACCTGCAGTCCGTGATAGCTGGAGCTGGAACTTCCCTGGAAGTTCAGGATGTTGCGGAAGCGCGCGTAGGGGCGCCGCTGTTGAATGTTTCCGCGCGTGCCCTCGGGACTGGGAACGGCGTCGTTGATCTGGTTGAAGCGCATCAGGTGGGTTCCCTTGGTCCCGACGTAGCCGATTTCGAAAAGATAGTCTTTGAAGGGCTCGTACTGTAGGTTCAGGTTCCACTGTTGGGCGTAGGGCGTCTCGTTGTGACGGTCGAGCGTGCGCACCGCGGGCAGCAGAGTGGGAAAACGCTGGCCGGGCGGCAGGTCGAAAGGATCGTCAACGCCGGCCACCGGGTCGGCGAAGGAGTTCGGAAATTCAATGGTTCGGCGGATCTCGAAGGGCGGAGCGATGCCGAGTTGAGTCTGATAGTTGGCGAAGACCTTGGTGTCGAAGAAGAGGCCGTAGCCGGAGCGCAGGGTCCACCTGTCGGCCGCCTGCCAGGCGAAGCCGATGCGCGGGGCGATGTTGTTGGTGTCGGTCTGGATCATCCCCTTCGGGAGCTGGGGGTCTCCCGAGTAAAGCAGACCGGTGGGCGCGTCCGGGAAGACAGAGGACTGCTCCCCCTCCCAGAAGCTCACGAGCATTCCGAAGTTCTTGTCCACCGGCGGAAGGACGACGTCGTAGCGCATGCCCAGGTTGAGCGTGAAGCGCGGGTGCATGCGCCAGTCGTCCTGAATGAAGAAGCCCGCTCCCTTGCCCCAGAAGCTTCGGTCCGAGATGAACTTGCTCTGGTCGAAACGGCGCGGTGCGCCCAGCAGGAAGTCGGAAAAGCCGAGACCCGAAAGCTGCCCGTTGAAGGTGTAGATCCCGCTCAGACGGAATCGGACCACGGCGCGCACCTGGAACCAGTTGTACTCGCCTCCCACCTTCACCGAATGCCGCCCTGCATCCCAGGCCAGCACGTCGTAAAGCTGCCACGTGTTGTCGGTCTTGATCTGACCGTTGGTCTGACTCAGGTTGGTGACGCCGTTGATGTTGACCACGGGAACCCCCTCGAAGCCCGGCACGAAGACGTCGAACTCGAACCCCAGCTCCCTCGAATCTCCCGGGATGGGCGGATTGGAGTTCAGGGTGTGACGCCGCAGATAGGACAGACGAGCCTGATTCACCATGCTCGGCGAAAAGACGTGGGTGTCGGAGAGCATGGCGGTCTGATGGCGCGTGGCATTCAATGAAAACGTGTTGCCGAAGGGGTCAGGATCCAGCCGGTCGCTGTCCTGGTAAATGTAACGTCCGTAAAGAGTGTTGGAGTCGCTGATCACCTGGTCCAGGCGGATCATCGCCTTGTCGCCGTCGGTCGAAACCGACTGCTGCAGCACAAAGAATCCGCTCGGATCATTGGGCAGGGGATAGAATCGGTCCAAGAGCGTGTGCGAGATGGGATTGATGCGGTCCGCGGGAATGATTTTGCCTGGAAAAGGATCTCCGCTGACCGGATCGCGGATGACGCGGTTCTGGCCGGAGAAGTCTCCCTCCCGCCACTCGGGCGGGGGAACCGTCAGCCTGCGGGTGACGCCGTCGCGCACCCGCAGCCCTTCGTAGGCGCCGAAAAAGAATGTCCGGTCGCGCACGATGGGTCCGCCGAAGGTCCCTCCGAACTGATTGCGGCGCAGCGGCGCCTTTTCCGTTTCGAAGAACCCCCGGGCGTCCAGAACATCGTTGCGGAAGTACTCGTAGAGGCTGCCGTGGAACTGGTTGGTGCCCGACTTGGTGACCACGTTGACGATGGTGGAGGCCCCGTTGAACTCGGCGCTGTAGGAGTTCGTGAGCATCTTGAACTCCTGGATCGTCTCGGGCGCGGGGGTGATCAACCCGCCTCCTTCGTTGGAGTTGTTGTTCGAGCCCCCATCGAGAAGGAAGTTGTTGAAGCTGGAACGCAGACCATTGACGAAGAATCCGTGCCCCTCCTGGATGGTGCCCGCCTCCAGCCCTCCGAACCGGCCGAGAGGAAGAGAGCCTGCCACCAGGAGCCCAAGATCCTTGTAGTCGCGGCTGATCAGAGGAAGCTCCTCGATCTTCTGGTTATCGATGACCTTGCCCATGGCGTGGCTCCGTTTTTCGAGCATGGAGGCCTCGCCCTGGACCGTCACCTCCTGCGTGACTTCGCCCAGCTCCAGCACCAGATCCACGGTGGGTTCTTGGGCGACACGCAAGCGCAGGCCGCTCCTTACCGAGG
>JBOGJG010000195.1:0-1775 GCA_050747825.1 Acidobacteriota bacterium
ATGCCGAACACCTTCAGCATGTCGCCAGAGTATGTCCGCCAATTTGTGGAACGCAATGGCCTCGTCCAGCCCCCGGTCGATGTCTTCTCCAAACTCCGAGAGCGCGCCGCCTGGATCCTGAGGTCGAGTGCGCTTTCTGGGGCTCCGAGCAGCGCTGTCCAGCAGGGAGACGCCGGTAGCCTTGATGAGCTTCTTGACGCCCTCGAAGTGCGGTCCGTCGGAGCGATCATTACCTCGCCCCCATACCTCGGAATCCTGCGTTACGGAGCCTTCAATTGGATTCGGTTGTGGTTCCTCGGCTACGACCAGTACGCGATAGATCGCTCTCTCCAGACAACGGATTCACTAGAGGTTTACCTATCATTCATGGCGTCGTTCCTCAGTGCTGCGGCTCGTGTGTTGCGGCCTGGAGGAGTCGTAGCGCTGGTGATAGGTGACGTGGAGGAACAAGGACAGCATGTGCCTCTGGCTGAACGCGTATGGGAGGAAATGCGGGGGCTCGTGCCGTTCGAATTGCTGCAGATCGAAGTGGATGCATACGATCAGACGGCAAAGACAACCAGAGTATGGGGTGAGGAGCGGAAGGGTCGTGCAACCCCGAGGGATCGCGTGATCGTTTTGCGGCGCGTGGCTGTGCGTCGAAGAGCGATGGTTTCCGGGCGATCGAGAGGCGCCGCCCAACAACCGGTTGCAGCGGACGGCGCTCCGCGCCGCCGCTGAACCGGAGCGTTAGGCTGACGTAAAGCGAGCTACTTCTTAATACGTGAATACCAATAACCTGGTGATCGCCGGTCATGCGCGAATGCAAGAACTCGGATGACGTCGGACAATTCGAGATACACGATGTGGAAGGGGAATCGCCTTACGGGCACCCGACGGACCGGCAATTCCGGCGGAAGGTCTGGAACGGGAGTCCCAGCGTGGGGAAAGCGCGCGATGAACTCCAGAGCGGCATCGATAGCTTCAAGGAACTCACTCCCAAGGCCGCTCTGTTGTTGTTCGTACCAGAGAGCCGCTTCACCGAGTTCGGCAGAGGCTTCGACTTCGGTGCGGAACCGAAGTCTCACCGCTCGCTCAGACGTCGGGCGATTTGGTCGCGCACCTCTTCCCATGGCTCGCCTGCCGATTCACCCGCCAGAACGCGACGGGCTCGCCGTTCGATTTCCTTCGCCCAGGCAGCTTGCACAGCCGCCAGGTCCTCGGCGGGTGGTTCGTCAAGGCTCGCCAACAGTTCAGCGGCGACGTCGGCGCGTTCGTCCGGTGGAAGGGTCAGTGCTTCACGGAGTAAGGCTTGCGCTCGGTCGCTCATGGGCTTATTCTAAGCCAACACCGGGCAGCCCAACAAGCCGCTGCAGCCGCCGCGCGGCGCAGGCTGGACCGGGATGATTGAACTTGAGTGCCGCGCCGCTCGCGGCTGAGCGGCATGGCGTTAGGCGCAAGCTGGAAGTCTCATGAGTAGCTTTCCACGGGACATAGTGAAACGGCCAATATGGTGTCTTTATGACAACACCAGTGGCAAAACAGTCCTTAAGCATCCGTATTGGCCGGGTTTGCAGGTTCCGTGCCCCATTGTGGCAAGCCATTGAATGTCGAAAACTACAAAGCAACTTGCTGTGGCTTCTCGTTTTCAACGGGATTTTGGGAAGTTCACCAGCGGGAGCCTTTCGCGTCTCACACAAGGTCATACGGTCGCGGTTGGGCAAGCTTGAGGCCATACAGCAAGGAGGCAAAATCGTGAGAAGTTTGCGCCTAACATCTCGGTCAACCGGACGCAA
>JBOGJG010000196.1:0-2653 GCA_050747825.1 Acidobacteriota bacterium
AACCTGGTCATGCGCATCCAGGGCGAGTATGCCTACAACCTGCGGTTGAGAGGGTTCGCCTGGGATGTGACCAACGGCGGCGCTAATCCCACGGATTCGGCACTGGGGACCTCGACCAACTGGGACAAGGCCGCTACGGCGGACAAGTCCCTGGCTGGAATCCGCATCAAAACCCAGTAGTAAGCCACCAGGGAGGGGGTGCTTCGCCCCCTCCCCCTTTTTATCAAGAGGAGGACTTGTGTCCACTGTCATTATCTACGCGCCCAACGAGGACCGGGAGTATTTGGAGGAGGCGCATATCTACGCCGCCGAGAAGTTTCCGGAAGCCAAACTCCTGGTGAGAAACCCGGATTTTTACGACTCCCACCAGCATGAGAAGGCCGATGACATTGTGATCCATTCCCGATACCGGTATGTGATCAAGTGCTATCGGGAGCGGGAGTCCCATGTTCATCTGTTCGATCAGGCCAATCCGGTACTGGAGAAAGACAATCTGTCGGATCTGACCAAAGCCGAGCTGATCGCGCTGGCTAAGGAGCGGGGCATCGAAGAGATCCAAGGCACGGGATCGGGCGGTTCCGTCACCAAGGCCGATCTGGTCGCCGCCCTGGAGGCTGCTGAAGGCTAATGGCCTGCTCCATTGATGCAGCCGTAGGCGGCGCCAACGCCAACTCCTACTCCACCGTCGCCGAGTCAGACGCCTACCACGAGACGCACCTGTACTCGGCAGACTGGACCGGAGCCACGGCCGATCAAAAGTGCCGCGCCCTGGTCTCGGCCACCCGTATGCTCGATCTCTATATCCAGTGGAAGGGAGATCCGGCCGACGAGGTTCAAGCTTTGGCCTGGCCCCGCACCGGGCTTCTCGACACCAACGGAAACGAGATCGCCGGCACGGAGCTGCCGCAACTGCTCAGGGACATCACCGCCGAGCTGGCCAGGAAACTGATCATTTCGGATCTGACCGCCGGATCTCAGGCCGAGACAGAGGGGCTGGCGGGACTTAAAGCCGGCGAGATCGAGCTGGAGTGGGATCACCCCAGGGCCAAGCCGATTCCTGACTCGGTGTTTTTCATGATTCCGAATTCCTGGGGCAGCCTGCGCAGCCGGGGACGCACCTCCGTGCCTTTGGTGAGGACCTGACATGGCGCTATCGGATCTGATCCGCAGCGGCGTCGATCTGGCCTTTAATCTGCTGGGTGAATCTCTACCTACCATCACCCACGAGGTCCATACCGGATTTGACGCCAACGACAATCGCGCTTACGGGGCTGGGGTGGCCCGAAAGGCACTGATCAAGCACAAGCATGAGTGGGTGCAGGCCAATGCCCTGAATCGGGACCTGACCAACACTACGCAACTCAGCAAGACGCAGGTCGTACTGGACGCGAGCGTAGACATGATGGACAGAATCACGCTTCCCGATGGCTCGAAGCCCGAGATCATGGCGGTGGAGGGGATCCTGGACGAGGCTGGAAATCCCTACCTGACGAAGGTGTTCTTTTAATGGGCATCTTTCGCCGGGAGTGGGGACTGGCAGTTGCCGCCTGGTCGTTCCAGGGCATGTCGCTCGCGGTCGCCCGGGTTCGTAAGCCGTATCTGTTCAAGCAGGGCTTCGCCGAGGGATCGCTTCACAAGCGAAGCGGCAAGCTGTTCGGCAGCATCGGCATTGTCAGCCGGGTGCTGCCCTCTCAGGACGGCTTCGCGGTGGGAACCAACGTGGCCTACGGAATCGGTTGGGAGCAGGGCTTCATCCGGCACGGCAAATTCTTCGCGCCGCGTCCCTTTCTGGCTCCGGGCCTGAAGGACGTGACGCTGCCCCTGCACAAGCTGGCCGGCAGGCTTACCCAAAAGGCCATCGATACCAGCTTCAAGGACAAAAAGATCGTTATCTGATGCCCACAACACTCGAGAGCGTGATCGTCCAGGTCAGAGACTCGCTCAATACGATCGCGGGTCTGCCCGATTTCAGCTTGTCGCCGGTTCATCCGGAGATCCACGCCCAGCTCGTGGCCGACGGTAAACTGTCATGGCCGGCGGTCTACCTGTCGCTGGCCTCCGAGGCCCCGATCTTCGAAGACTCGGATCTCAAGAAAATCAACCCGAGCGGGACGAGTGCTGAGCTGATGGCACTGGTCTACATCAGCGCATCCGCCGATCATCCGATCCTCGAGATCGCCCGAAAAGCACAGCTTGTCAAAAACCAAGTCAAGTCGCTTACCGCCACGGCGGGGTTGGATTTTTACTGCCACTGCGGAGAAGTCCAGTATGACCGCAAGGAAAACGGGGCCTGGACGGCCGCCGGGATCCCCATCATCTGCGGCGCCTACGATTTTTATTCCAGCTAGAGGAAAAAGCTTATGAGTAAAAGCAAAAGTTCACGAAAACCGCCTCTGCCCAAGGGCCATTTCCGGGTGGTATCCTCCTGCGACCTCACCGTTCGCACGCAGGCCTTCACCTACGCTTTCAAGGCCGGAGTCGCTCAGGATATCCCTGAGGAGCACTGGCCGGACCTCCCGGCTCAGTACCTGACCCGGGGCAAATAAATGATTTTCAGTCCGCACATTTTAAGGAGAACAACCAATGTCCATCGTACGATCCTTTAACCTGGATGTGGCTTTTTCGCTGAACAAGCAGTCGAATATCTCCACAG
>JBOGJG010000197.1:0-4412 GCA_050747825.1 Acidobacteriota bacterium
TGAGGGGTCGTGTTAGAGGCGCCGAGGGCTCGGATGCAAGGCCCGGCGAGGCCGGCGATGCCCTTGCATCGTCCAGGAGCCGCAACGCCGCAGACGGGTCCTCGCCGCCCCTAACCCCAAAGGGCGCCAGGGGATTGCCGCCGCCACTTTCCTGGCGCACGGCCCCTCAGGACTTTCACCACAGGCTGTTAAGCCACGGATTTCACGGATTGATGCGGATTAATCTGTGTAATCCGTGTAATCCATGGCTAAAATGCTGAATTAATGGCTGTAAAAGTATCACTCATCCGGGGGGATGGCATCGGACCCGAGGTCACGGGAGCGGCTGTACGGCTGCTGGACGCGGCTGGGGCGGAACTTGAGTGGGAACCGGTGGAAGCCGGCCTGGAGTTTGTCTCCAAGTACGGCAAGCCTCTTCCGGATGAGGCGCTGAATGCCATCAAGAAGAACCGAATCGCCTTGAAGGGACCTCTCACTACCGTCGTCGCCAAAGGGTTTCCGAGCGTAAACGTGGAGCTTCGAAAGAGGCTGGATCTTTACGCCAACCTGCGTCCGGTCAAAAACGTGCCGGGAATCCGCTCCCGCTTTTCAGATGTGGACGTCGTGGTGGTCCGGGAAAATACGGAAGATCTCTATTCAGGCCTTGAACATACCATCGCCCCCGGCGTCACGCAGAGCCTGAAAATCATTACGCGAGAGGCCTCCCGCAAGATCGCCCGCTTTGCCTTTGAATATGCGCGCAAGTGGAAGCGCAAGAACGTGACGGCGGTCCATAAGGCCAACATCATGAAAGTGAGTGATGGGCTGTTTCTGGAGACCTGCCAGGGCGTGGCTCAGGACTACGGAGAAATCGAATACCAGGAAATCATCGTGGACAACCTGGCCATGCAGCTCGTCCTGAACCCGAGCCAGTTCGACATTCTCCTACTGACTAATCTTTATGGCGATATTGTCTCGGATCTGTGCGCGGGCCTGATCGGCGGATTGGGCATCGTGCCGGGCGCCAACTTCGGCGACAAATGCGCCGTATTCGAAGCCGTGCACGGCAGCGCGCCTGATATCGCCGGCAAGGACATCGCCAACCCACTCGCCGTGATCTTCAGCAGTGTCCTGATGCTGCGCCACCTGGGCATGGGCGAGATCGCCGACCGGATTTCCGCGGCGGTTGAAAAGATCACCACCGCCGCCCAAGTTCGCACCCGTGACCTGGGCGGCACCGCCAGCACCAGCGAATTCACGGACGCCATTATTAATGCTTTGTAGCGTAATGTGGAGGCTGAACGTCAAGGTCTCAAAGAAGCCTCAGGCTAACCAGTAACCCACCAGCTCGCGGACGAGGTCCTTTAGCTCGAGAAAGTCCTCGCGGCGTACTTCAACTTTCCTGACTCGCTCATCGAACCAACTCTATCAGAGCCAATTTGAGCTCGGGATCGATCTTGTGCGCCATCGAGCTAATTATAGCCCTATTTCCTGTACACGTGGACAGCGTGGCCGAGGAACGCTTCGGCGGCTTCTCCCATGGATTCGGAGAGAGTGGGATGGGTGTGGATAGTGGCGGCCAGGTCCTCGGCGACCGCCGCCATTTCGACGGCCAGAACTCCTTCGGCAATGAGCTCTCCGGCTCGGGCGCCCACGATTCCCACGCCCAGGACCCGGCCGGTTTCAGGGTCAAACAGCATCTTCGTCATTCCATCGGAGCGGCCCATGGCCAGTGAGCGCCCCAGGGCGCCCCAGGGGAATCGAGTCACTTTGACTTCCCTCCCCTGCTCTTTGGCTTTGGTTTCGGTCAGCCCGCACCAGGCGACCTCCGGATCGGTAAAGACCACCGCGGGAATGGCCACGTTGTCGAAAGCCGAGCGCCGGCCGGCAATCACCTCGGCGGCGATTTTTCCCTCGCGCATCGCCTTATGGGCCAGCATGGGTTGCCCGGCAACATCGCCAATGGCAAAAATCCGTTTATCCTTGGTGCGGCATTGGCGGTCGATTCGAACAAAGCCCTTTTTATCTAACTCGACGCCTGTATTCTCCAGTCCCAGATTCTCGGAATTGGGCTTTCTGCCGATGGACACGAGTACCTGCTGAAAAATCTTCTTCTCCTCGACCTCTCCCTGGAACTGGACCTCGATCCCTCTCTTGGTTTCTTTCATACCAGAGACTTTGGTCTTCAGGTAGACGTTTTCAAAAAGGGCGCGGATTCTTTTCTCCAGGGGGCGCACCAGGTCCCGATCGACTCCCGGTAGAAGCCCGTCCAGCATCTCCACGACCGTGACACGGGAGCCCAGCGCGGCATAGACAGTCCCCAACTCCAGACCGATGTAACCGCCACCGATCACCAGCAGGGTCTTGGGGACTTCCTCCAGCTCCAGTGCTCCGGTTGAATCGAGAAGCCGCGAGCTTGCAGCCTCGCTTCTAGGAAGCGGCATGGGACGCGCCCCGCTGGCTAGAATGGCATGCTTGAACCGAATCGTAGAGATTTCGCTGTTTTCCAGGCGCAGTGACTCAGAAGAATCGAAAGCGGCGCGCCCCTGAATGAACTCAACGCCGCGAAGTTTAGCCAACTCCGCCAGACCACTGGTCAGCTTGTTGACGACCCCCTGCTTCCACTTACGCAAGCCGGCCAGGTCGATCTCAGGCTTTTCAAAGTGGATGCCAAATTCGCTGGCGTGCTGACTCTCTCCCAGGATCTCGGACACGAATAGCAGGGCCTTGGAAGGGATGCAGCCCACGAAGAGACAGACACCTCCGGGCTTCTCGCGCTCGTCCACCATGATCGTCTTGAGTCCCAGGTCGGCCGCGTGAAAAGCTGCAACGTAGCCTCCAGGCCCTCCCCCAATAACGACTACATCAGCTTCTCGCGAGGCCTCTGCCATAGCGCTCAGTTTAGTACACTCACTGATGCGATGCTACCGGACCTTCTCGTAAAACTCGAAGGAATAGGGATATAGATTCCGCTGATCAGGCTGGTGCGTTTCTCGAGATATGAGCCGCCATTGAGACTCGTCGTAGCCCGGAAAGTAGGTGTCGCCGTCAAAGTGGTGCTCAATACGGGTGAGATAGAGCCGGTCGGCCAGTTCAAGTGCCCGGCGATAAATTTCGGCGCCTCCAGCTATAAACACCTCGTCATCTCCGGCTGCCAACTGAAGAGCCTGCTCGAGGGAACCGGCAACCTGGACGCCTTTGAAGACATACTCGCACCTTCTTGTAATCACCACGAGCTTGCGTCCGCGCAGAGGCCGGCCGATGGACTCGAATGTCTTGCGCCCCATCAGGAGATGATGCCCCATAGTCAGATCCTTAAAGCGCTTCAAATCGGCGGGAAGCCTCCAGGGAAGAGTATTGTCGCGTCCAATGACGCGGTTGGCCGAAACGGCCGCTATGATGGAAACCAGGCCGGAGGCTTCAAACTGCAATGGGCGCCTTAATGTGTGGGTGAGGATCGTAATCCACGAGAGCAAAATCCTCGTATTTGAAGTCAAAAATGTTCGTTACTGCCGGATTGATCTTCATCCGCGGGAGAGGTCTCGGCTCACGAGTGAGTTGGAGATGGGCCTGATCCTGGTGGTTCAGGTAAAGGTGAGCGTCACCGAAAGTATGAATAAACTCTGCTGGCTCCAGGTCGCAGACTTGAGCGACCATCAGGGTCAAAAGAGCATAGGAGGCAATGTTGAAGGGCACTCCCAGAAAAATATCGGCACTGCGCTGATAAAGCTGGCAGGAGAGGCGCCCCTCTGCCACATAGAACTGGAAAAGTGAATGGCAGGGAGGCAATTTCATGCGCTCGATATCGGCCACGTTCCAGGCACTCACAATATGACGGCGAGAATCAGGATTTCTCTTGATCTGCTCGATGACGCCGGAGATCTGGTCTATCCGTCCTCCATCCGGAGTGGGCCAGGAGCGCCACTGGTAGCCATAAACCGGTCCCAACTCGCCCCTTGAGTCGGCCCATTCGTCCCAGATCGAAACTCCGTGCTCCTTTAAATACCGGATGGTGGTACTGCCGGATAGAAACCACAGCAGCTCGTAAATGATCGAACGCACGTGCAGCTTCTTGGTGGTCAGCAAAGGAAACCCTTTGGATAGATCAAATCGCATTTGATAGCCGAACACACTCACAGTCCCGGTGCCAGTGCGGTCAGCCTTTTTGATTCCCTGATCGAGGACGTGCTGCAGGAGATCGAGATACTGTTGCATTTAGAACTCCTAGATTACCGCTGACCACTGACCGCTGACCACTGACCGCTGACCACTGACCGCTGACAACCGCTGACCACTGACCGCTGACCGCTGACCGCTGACCACTGACCGCTGACCGCTGGCCGCTGACCACTGACCGCTGATAGTTGATAGCTATCGCTACCGCTCGATTAAAAGACTTTTAGCCTTGCCCGATCCACTGATCAAAAATCCAT
>JBOGJG010000198.1:0-1027 GCA_050747825.1 Acidobacteriota bacterium
GCTGCGCGTTAGTTCCCCTCGATCGACGATGGGAACCGTCAGAACTATGCTGGCTCCGATTTCCTCCAGAGCAAAGACAGCCTTCATTGTCGAGTCACCCGTGGTCGCAACGTCTTCAACGAGGAGAATTCGATCTTCGGAGGTTAATACAGCTCCCTCAATCATCTTCTGCTTACCGTGCCTCTTGGCTTCCTTACGAACCGAAAACCATCGCTTCCCGGCAATCAGCGCAACGGCATGGGCGGTTGAATCCGCTCCCAGGGTCAAGCCACCGACCGCGTCAAACGGAATTCCCAGTGACTCGGTTAGTTCGATAACCGCTTCGGCTACCAAGCGCAGGTCGGCGCCATGCTCGACTGCGTACCTGCAATCGATGTAGTCGTGGCTCAATTCGCCAGAGGAGAGTTGGAAGGGTTCTTCACGGCGTGAGTATCCCTTCCTGGCGATCAGGTCGATAACTTGTTCTCGAAGGGGTTTCTCAGGATCAGGAGATAGTGTGGTTTGGCTTGACTCGACCAGGACCTGGGGATTTATCAATTCCTCTCGGACTTTAGGGCATCCTATGGCGAAGGCATAGGTCTTGCGCGGTTTTCCAGACGTTTTAGCGTCTGTGCATCCCAACCAGCATAGCGTTCCTAGTGGGCGGCCCTCGCTTGCTACTGAACACCGGAGCTGTTCTGTTCCGAACCACGCGCCGGGTCATAGTGCTTCGTTGGGAGCTTTCGGATTTTCCCGACTTTAACGATGCCTCCAAGCTCGGCAGCGGCAAGGAGATGGTGGACCGGCTCACCAACCTGATTGCAATCTTCGAGAGGCCCGCGCTCAACTTTTCCAGGAACCGGGCCGACGGCGACGACATCCTGGGCGACGCCTACGAGTACCTGATGCGCCACTTCGCCACCGAAAGCGGCAAGAGCAAGGGCCAGTTCTATACTCCTGCCGAGTGGAAAGCACGTAGTATTACTGGTAAGATTCCTACCATGAGAATCACTGAAAAGGGCCAGGTAACCATCCCCAAGGAACTACG
>JBOGJG010000199.1:0-1136 GCA_050747825.1 Acidobacteriota bacterium
TTGGATTTTGCTGTCGTGGTCGGTGCCGTAGCAGCTGTCACAATTCGCCTCACCATCTTCCTCGCGGCAGGAAACTATGACGTTAGCCCTGCCATCAGCCCATTGGCGATGCTGGGAGGCGGCGTGGGTGGGACGGCGCTGTGGATGGCCAAGACTACCGCAACCGGAAGGCTGTATGTCTCGAAGAGCTGAGAGCCGGGTGCTTAGAGCGGTTTCAGGGATTGTGCTAGTGGTATGTCTCGTCACGCCGATCTCTGGCCAAACGGTTGATACTGGCGTCGGTGTGCGCTTTTCCGTACCTCAAGGTTGGGAGCTTTGGCCCGAGGATTTTAGAAGCCTTTACGAGGAGGCCCGAAAGTCGTCAGGGGGCCAATACAGAATCCTAGCTGGCTTCGCTGCCGACTCAACCTCCGAGTGGAATTCCCTTCCACATCTAGTCCTTAGCCTCGACACGATTCCGACGTCATGGAACGAGCTCGAGGCCTCAAAGGCGGACCTGCGCTTACCCCCACACATGGAAAAGAAGCTCGGAGATCTGGGGGTTACTCTCGAAGAGACCAAGGCGCGCATTGATCGTGCCGATTCCCTTGCCTGGCTATATGCTGGCTTTGAAAGACCTGAGGGTGACCTAGTGCTCACCGTAACGGCAATGAGGCCAATAAGGGGAGGCCTCCTAGCTATCACTCATTACGGATATCCAGAAGGCCTGTCATCTGCTGAAGCCGCGGTTCAAAGACTATGGGCAAGCATCACGATAAACCCCTCAAAGCAATACGATGATGCCATAGCGCGACGACAGGTTAGTGACAACCATCCTCTTGGGCCGGTTCGTCAGCTGATAGTTGCCTTACTGGGCGCCGGTTTGATCTTGGGAGCCGTCGCCCTCGCCATGAAGGCTCGCTCGAAACGATAGCGCCTCCGCCAGCGCGGTTGGACGTGGACCGCTCCACCAACCGCGGGCCTTTCCGCTCAGGAGGGGCCCTGTGTAAGGAACTGCGAAAAGGGGGCCAAGGATGGCACTCGTGGTCTTGGGTGAGCGAGTTAATCTTGTCTTGCAAAGACGGGGGAGGAAACAAGACGTGAGAGTTCTTTGGCTTGCAGGTTCTTTCTTGGTTGGGGCGTGGATTTATGGTTTT
>JBOGJG010000200.1:0-2536 GCA_050747825.1 Acidobacteriota bacterium
AAGAGTGCTTGCGAAAAGTTTGCGCAGGCAAAAA
Source organism: Acidobacteriota bacterium (assembly GCA_050747825.1). Classification (GTDB taxonomy): domain Bacteria; phylum Acidobacteriota; class UBA6911; order RPQK01; family JBOGJG01; genus JBOGJG01. The sequence goes on from JBOGJG010000200.1 coordinate 35, forward strand.
CGCCCAAAAAAGGAGAGACGAGATGATGTTGACTATCAAAATGGGAACATTACCGTGGTAAAGCGGGTGGGGAATAACCTTGGTGATTGACACTTGCAAAGCAAGCCGCCAGGGATGACGCATTGGAGTTGCCGAACGATGGCTAAGAGTCAAGGTGTCAGCAAATCGACCATTAGCAACATCAGTGTCTCTTGACACTTTTAACCCACTCAGGCTAGAAAGAAAGACAGGGAATCGGATTGATCGTCAGCCCAAGTTTCTGCCCGATATTGACGACGATCTTTTGAGGGAAATCACAATGAGCAGAATATTCGGATTTGTCGCCGTTCTGCTTATCACCTTCGAACTGTGTATCGGGACAGGTTCCTGGAAATGCAAGCCTGCTGAGAGAGAGTGGAGCGAGCGGGAGATTTGGGAAGTTCTTCAATACTCTCCCTGGGTGAGCCGACGAAGCATCCGAGTTCTGGACCAACCGAAAGACATGGCCGGCAAGCCGCTTCCTACGGTCAGTTCTTATTTGAGTTGGGTTCGTTTTACATGGCTTGCAGGACCTGTTAGATATGCTTCTGAGCGTGCCTGGAAGCACTCCTCGGTGTCCCTCGGTTCCGAGATTAATGACTTTCTGATAGCTTTCCGGCACTTGCCGTGGAGGGAGCATCCGGATGGGCCTCCATTTGATAAAAGCTCCGTCTACATCCTTGTGACTGGATCCGTTCTTCCGGATATCATCGAAAACGACAGTGGCCATCGTCTTGAAGAGGCATTTATGCGCACGTCGGGAGGAAGAATTGTCAAAGCCGCCCAGGTTTTTTTTGGAATTGACAAGCCATCATACGCCCGCTCAGACCTGGGCGTTTCTGATGCCCGAGTTCGCTTAGAAGACCTAAGACAGAATCGAAACCGAGGATGGAATGTAGAGAAACAGCCTCCTACGAAGCTGGTTTTCGAAGACGAGTTTCCTAAGAACCACTATGTAAGCTGTGTTCTCTTAGTTTTTCCGCGGCAAATTAAAGGAAAGCCTATCCTTACACCAGATGATCGAAAGGTTACTTTGGAGATACCGGTCAGCAAGAAATCTCTGATGGCCGATTTCAAAGTCAAGGACATGGTGTGCGGTAACCATTTGGAATTTTGAGCGTGTCTTATCCTGGCACTCATGAGCGAACAGGACGCCTTCCATAACTTGGATCAAATCGCCATGACCGGGAAGACGTGGTGGCTTTTGTCTGTCGCTTACCTGAAAAAGATCAGGCAACAGACGGCGGTACATTCTTCCTCCTTTTCCCTGTTCTCCTGATCTCGTACTCACTGAACCTCTTGGAACTCCCTAACTTAACTATAACTAACGCGCTCTTTGAGAGAAAACCATATCGAACATTTTGACAAACGTAATCGACTATATCGATCATTTCTGCACTTGCCGCTCTCAAGATCCACGCCGAATGGATGAATTGGACGTTCGTCCATGCTAAGTGGATTTTGGAACTTGCGCTCACTTTTTTGTTTATTTCCCCACCCCCTCACCAACCTAATGGCTCCACTTTAGTTGATCCACATCATCTCGTCTCTCCTTTCTGTAATGATTTTGCCTGCGCAACTGTTTCGCAAGCACTGGCCGGTTTTGAGGTGGCACACCGCCGGCCTGCTTCCCGCCGCCTCATCCGCGCAGCGGCCTCACCTACTTGACATAATCTATTCTTGTGCGACCTTCTGAGAACTATATAATCGCGCATAAATAAATCGACATACTGGTTAAATTTACGCGCGTACATTTGATCAGCATGTCGATCTATTTATGCGCACCTATATAGAGTCCACCCATGGAGCGGCACCGAGTCCGAAAAGCTGTCTTATTTTTCCGTAAGCGGTAAGCGCGGTACATCTTTCGCCTCCTGATCGCAGCGCGTATGCTGCGGGAATGAAACTTTCCAAACCTACTTCACCCTAAAAACGGCAGTTGACCGGATTCGCGATCTACAATGTCTGGCAAATCTGCCAGATGCGGGGCAGTTGGCCATCACCAAAATGGTGAGACGAGCAGTCTCGACAAAATACGTCTTTCAGGGGTTTTGCGGTGAACGGCGCTAAGGAACTGCCGTTTTTAGGTTCACAAGTCAGAAGAAGCAAGGCCCCAGAAGCGGAGGCAGACAACGTAGCGGTACTTTGAGGTCCAAAAGGCGCTTATTTTACCTATACGCTCAGGCAAGAATTCCAGATCTGCCCCTGATTTTTTGGCCGAGCTGGAGAAAAAGTAACCTTCCCGTGAGCGCCTGCCTTGGAGAAGCTGATCAAAATCCTCGAACAAGACCCTCACAACTACACCGGGCGGTACAACATCAAAAGGCTCGGCGGGCTGAAAGAAGGACAAGGCCAATCAGTGGCGCGACCGTGCGGGATTCTCACCCGCTTCCCTCTGGCTGCCATCCTGGCGACCAACGATAGCGTTGCTCACCCTCCTCGACCATCCCCTGGTGCCAGCTGAGTTCGTAGGTTTTCCGGGGA
>JBOGJG010000201.1:0-1751 GCA_050747825.1 Acidobacteriota bacterium
GACTCCGGAAGAGGCTCTCGACTGCGCGTGCGGCTTATATCTCAACGACCCCACTGCTTGGCGAATCGGTCCGCGATGACGGAAGCTAACGAATTACACCGCGAACGTTTCGCGCCGCTGCACTAGACAACTGTTTCCGTGACTACGCACAACGAAACGCGCGGGAACTCGCGGACCTACTGCAAGATTGACGCGGTCCATTCGAATAGTCTGAAGAAGATGGCCGACTCCTCCAGGCGAGATGTCGACAACAAGACCCTTGAATTAGTCAAAGCTTGCTTGGCACATCGAGTTCGGTTTCATGGAACTCCTGGTGTGCTCATGATCGAACTTGAGGGTCTTTCTCTCGTGCTCGAAGAGCTCGCGAACGACTACGGTGTCCTGGGCTTTGATTCTTTCACTGTGCATGATCGCGAGGTGCATCCAAGGCTGGACTACCTAACGGACTTTGGCGAGGGCATCTCGGTGACGGGTTGAAGGAGGCGCTTGCGGCCATATCCGACTGGCCCCGAAACTTCGGCCTCTGGGTCGAAGTGGTTCTAGCTCCCAACTAGACTTTTGGGAGCGGACGTGCATGATATCCGTGTAAGCATGTATAGTGTTTGAGATGTCAAGGGACATCGCTTGATCGCTTCGTTTGCCGACAAAGCGAGTGAGGCGCTCTTTCATGGTGAAGGTAAAAAGGCTGTCCGGCAGATACCGTCGGACATTCGAGGCGTCGCTATTAGGAAGCTGGACCTTGTTAATGCGGCTCGGCAACTGGAAGACCTCAAGGCCACTCCCGGAAATCGCCTAGAGCCTTTGAAGGGAAAACTGCGTGGCAAACACAGCATCCGTATCAATAACCAGTGGAGGATCATCTTCCGCTGGCAGGATGGAGATGCCCACGAGGTCGAGATCGACGATTACCACTGAGGAGTAGCCATGCTGCCTAAGAACCGGATTCCCACTCACCCCGGCGAGATCCTGCTCGAGGATTTCCTGAAGCCGTTGGGCGTGAGTCAGGTGGCTCTTGCCGAGCATCTCGACATCCCCGTCCAGCGCATCAACGAGCTCGTCCGCGGCAAGCGAGGCGTCACCCCAGAGACGGCGTGGCTGCTCGCTGGCGCACTAGGGACGACGCCTGAGTTCTGGATCAGTCTCCAGTCGAACCACGATCTTGTGCGAAACCGGCCGAAGAAGAAAGTCCGCCAGTTAGCGGCCCCTGGCTAGTACTGATAAACATCGGCACTTCGCTCAAGCGCGACCTGCGAAAATGGCATCTAGCACAGCGCTCGTCCGGGTCTAGACAACTGCTCCAGCGACCACCACGTCCAACGCAAGGCAAAGTAATTGGCGGAGCTGCTCCGTCGACGGATCGTAGAGGATTGCGCGCTTTCTGAGCCGTCGAAGCATCTTCCACTGGAGTGCTGACGGCCCTAGATTTCTGTCATGAGACGAAAGCCGGGCCAGTTGCTCCCCCTCGAAGAGCTGATCCTGTCGATTGCCGCGAAGGAAAGCGGGGAGGTCTACGGGTTCGCTCTTGCCACGCGCATGGCTTCGGAGCAAGAGGCTAGCCGGCTGGTCGGCCACGGAACTCTGTATAAAGCGCTCGACCGCCTACGGGAGCAGCGTCTTCTCGAGGCTAGGTCTGCCAGTTTGATTTGGCCCCACCCCAGGCGTGAAGTGATCGCTTGAATTGGCCCCACCCTGCGCCCTGAACCCCTCAGCATTCGAGCTGTCTAACGGCTCGAGGAGAGGGAGAAAAGGAT
>JBOGJG010000202.1:0-1401 GCA_050747825.1 Acidobacteriota bacterium
GATCCCTTACCCCAGATCGCTCTTACTCCCTTACTATAATTATAAGCATTTGGGTGTCTACGCCTATCGCAGGCAATTCCTCCTGAATCTTCCCGCCCTGAACCTGTCGACGCTGGAAAAGATCGAAGGCTTGGAACAGCTCCGGTTTCTCGACAATGGAATCCCTATTGAGGTTGTCCTGGTGGATGAGGACAGTATCGGCGTTGATACGCTGGAAGACCTCGAACGAGTTAAAGTGCTTCTGGAAAACTTTCCCAATCCTCAGGCAATCCGTTAGGACTTACCTTCTCTTATGAGAAAAGATCATTTCCTTTTCATTGCTGCTGTTGCGATCAGCGGCACGGTACTTTTACTCTACGCGACCCGTTTTGGTATTGGACTTTCGCCGGATTCAACCGGCTACATGGCAGGAGCCCGAAGCTTCCTGGCAGGACATGGGTTATATGCCTACTCGTCCTCGCGTACAGCGAACGGCGCGATGGGTCCCATCACGGCTGTTCCACCTCTTTATCCCATTTTGCTCGCACTCGTTAGCTATCTTGGCCCTGAGACGCTCGAAGCAGCACGATGGCTCAGCGCAGTAACCTTCGGCGCCAACATTTTGCTGGTCGGTTGTCTGGTCAATCGACTGAGCCAAGGTTCTGTCTGGGCTACAGCGCTCGCGTTGCTTCTAATGCTCGGGTCCATTGACATGATCGAAATTCACTCGATGGCCTGGACCGAACCGCCCTTTATTTTTTTTGCGCTTCTTGGCCTCTGGCTTCTGGCCAAGCACATCGAGAAGCCTGACTGGCGAATACTGTTAGCGGGATCGGGGGCCGTGGGACTGGCCTTTGCCACACGATACGCGGGGAACGCGCTGGTCTTGACAGGTGCTCTTGGTCTTCTTGTTATGGGCTCACGGCCTTATAAAGAAAAACTGCGCGACGCCGTTGTCTTTGGAAGGACGCCTTTAACGGCGTCTGGTGTACTGTTAGATACAACCTGTTCGGCTAACTGTTGCCAGGGAATTCCAGGACGTAAGCCCACCTGCTGAATCTCGTCCAGCCTTTTTCAGGCTTGCCATAAAACGTGAATGCCAAATCCAGGTCCTTGGTCGGCGGTTCGACGAGTACAATTGATTCTTCAACCTGGCCGGGTTTTGCTTCCGCCAGTCTGAGTACGCCCTGATTGGAATTGATTGCCAGCGAGAACGCGCCGCTGTTATAGATTTGATAGAAAACGGTCAGCCGCTTGATTCTGCGAGAAGATGTGATGTTGTAGCGCAAAACACTCGGAGGAGTCCCGCCGTGATGATCGTAGAGAATGGTGTCACCTCGCTCCGTGTACGTTTTGAGGGCTGAGCCGGAGTAGCGCAGGTTATTGAAACTGTAAGCGTCATCGTAGCCGGCGGGCTGAATA
>JBOGJG010000203.1:0-3283 GCA_050747825.1 Acidobacteriota bacterium
CGGCACTAGGCTGGCCGCGGCGGATCGAACTTGACCTTCTCTACATTGAAAAGCAGAGGCTGCTGGTTGATTTGCGAATCATTGGAGAGACGGCCTGGATGATCCTTACGAATCGCATTGAAAGCCATCCTCCCGGGAGCAACGAATGGAGCGAGCCATAACAGACTTGCCAAAGATCGTCTGCGTCGGTTCCAATATGGAAAGTGAGGTTGCTCTGCGCGCTCTGTCGGATGCCGGAGCAGCGGTCAGCGGCCTAGTCACGCTTCCGGTCATGGAAGATTCTCAACGCCCGTCCGATTTTTTGGATCTTCATCCGATCGCCGAAAAGGCAGGCATCACGGTAATCGATACGATTGACGTTAATTCCGAAGAAACACTGGCGAGAATTCGGGCGCTTGCACCGGATTATATCTTTGCCCTCGGTTGGAGCCAGATCTTCGGACAACCCCTATTGGAGATCCCTTCTGGCTTTGTCGTCGGGAGTCATCCTTCTCCGCTACCCCGCGGTCGCGGCCGCGCGCCCGTCCCATGGACGATACTGCAGAGGATGGCTGTGTCCGCTGTGACTCTATTTCGGATGGATCCTGGCGCGGATACGGGCCCGATTCTAATCCAGCGGTGGTTTCATGTCGCTGACAGTATTTATGCTCTCGATTTGTACCGGCTTACTGCGGAACATCTGGCTGCGGGCTATATTGATCTGTACGAGCGGATCTGCCGCGATGCCGTGGAAGCGGTAGCTCAGGATGAGGCCCTCGCAACGTATCGTGCCAAACGAAGCCCCCTAGATGGCCACTTAGATTTCTCGCTCCCTGCCAGAGATCTTGAGAGGCTCATTCGGGCGGTTTCACGGCCTTATCCTGGCGCCTACACCTACTACGGTGAACAGAAGATCGTGATCCAACGTGCAGGGATCCCCTCAGAGAATCGGTATGTGGGGACGGCAGGGCAGATTCTCGTTCGGGATGGCGATCGCCTTCTGGTGCAATGCGGAGACGACGCGCTGTGGCTCGAGGACTTGTCAGATGATGCCACGGGGCAACCCATGGAAGGATCGGAGTTTCGCGTCGGGAGCCGATTCGGGCTTCGGGTCGAAGACGAATTGGTTGCTCTGAAGAAAGCACTTCGATCCCTTAGCGATCGCCTTGATGCTCTCATATCCGAATAATGTCCTTGTAATCGCTGCGCACCCGGACGACGAGGTGCTGGGGGTGGGCGGGACGATTCCTATCCTGCGCTCCAAGGGAGCGAGGGTGACCGTGCTCATGGTGACGGAGGGAAGCTCGACACAATACAAGGGAGACGACGGCGCAGCCACTGCGAAACGGAGCCAGATGAAAGAGGCGAACCGAATCATCGGGACTGACGAGTTAGCCGAGTGGGACTTCCCTGACATGCGACTCGACACGGTCGAGCATCAACAGCTGAACTCCGCTTTCAACGAATTTCTACACACCAGAGGGTTCGACACGGTGTTCGTCCACGGAGACATCGACATCAATCTGGACCACCAGATCATCTATCGTTCGCTGATGGTCGCGGCACGTCCTCATCCTGCCCAGCCAGTGCGAACGGTCCTCACTTACCAGGTCAATTCGTCTACCGAATGGGGCGGTCAGGCTATGGGACGGACCTTCGCCCCAAATCTCTACATCCAGATCGATGAGACGATCGAGACCAAGCTTGCAGCGATGGCTGCGTACAAGGACGAGCTGAGGCCGTATCCGCACCCGCGGAGCATACGGGCCCTTCGGGAGCGTGCCGCGGTCTACGGTACGGAGGTGGGTTATCGATTCGCCGAAGCTTTTCGGCTCATCCTCAGTCGATGATAGACCGGGTTTACCTGTCCACGCCCCACATGAGCGGGGAGGAACGCCTCCTCGTCGAGGAGGCGTTCGACACGAACTGGATCGCTCCCCTTGGACCTCATGTCGACGCCTTCGAGCGCGAGTTCTCCGAAATTGTGGGAGCTTCGCATGCGTGCGCGCTGAGCTCTGGTACGGCAGCGCTGCATCTGGCTCTAGTGCTCTGCGGGGTAGAAGGGGGAGATGAGGTGCTGGTCTCGACCTTGACCTTTTCGGCCAGCGTCAATCCGATCCTGTACCAGAACGCGGTGCCCGTCTTCGTGGATAGCGAACTGCGATCATGGAACATGGCTCCGGAACTGCTCGCTGAGGCGATCGAGGCCCGCGTGCGGCAGGGGCGAACACCCAAGGCGGTGGTGGTCGTTCACCTGTACGGCCAATCAGCCGACCTTGCCGCGATCATCACGCTGTGCGAGGAGCACGGTATCGTTATGATCGAGGACGCGGCCGAGGCCCTTGGCGCCACATATCAGGGCGAATCGCTGGGCACGATCGGCCGAATGGGAATCTTCTCGTTCAACGGGAACAAGATCATCACGACATCGGCCGGCGGGATGCTTGTCTCCAAGCAGGAGAGCCTGATCGCTCGCGCCCGTAAGCTGGCCACGCAGGCGCGCGACCCAGCGCCGCACTACGAGCATTCGGAAGTCGGGTACAACTACCGGATGTCCAACGTGCTGGCCGCGATTGGGCGGGCGCAGCTACGGGTTCTGGAAGATCGGATCAGCAAGCGGCGAGCGAATTTCGAATTCTACTGCGAGGCCCTGAAAGACCTGCCAGGCATCAAGTTCATGCCCGAGGCAGAATGGGGCCGCCATACCCGCTGGCTAACCACGCTTACCATCGATCCTGAAGCGTTCGGCGCCGACCGCGAGGTGGTTCGGCTGGCGCTCGAGGCGAAGAACATCGAGGCCCGGCCGATATGGAAGCCGATGCATCTCCAGCCAATTTTCCGCGGTTTTGAGTCTGTGGGCGGACGAGTGGCAGAGGAGCTTTTCGAGCGAGGTCTGTGCCTTCCCTCCGGTTCCAACCTAACCGAGGCCGACCTCGTCCGGGTTGTAGAAGTCGTTCGCGACTGCCAACGGTAATACTCGCCATACATACATCAGCGGTGTGCCATGCGGTCCTGATTGAGCTATTTTAATGCCTTGTTCAGCATGCAATCCGCTTGGTGGAGACCTCCTGGCTCATGGTGGGGCAAGGTAGAGCGCCCGATCGCCGGAGGGCAACTACGCGGCCGCGTTACGCCCGGCCGTAACGATCTTCGAGCCGCACCACGTCGTCTAGCTCTGGGGTGCTCACCTCCAGGAAAACCGCGTCCTCCAGCGCCTCCATGCGGTGGATGTCGCCCGGGTTTACGGTGAGCGCGCTACCCGGTTCCATCTCGTGATCGGTGCCGTTCAGGTGAAAGCGCACCC
>JBOGJG010000204.1:0-4370 GCA_050747825.1 Acidobacteriota bacterium
GAATATCTCGCAGCCACCTCGGCCGTGCGGCACGTTTACCAAGAGATTTTTTAGTCACCCGTGGAAACCAACCGTTTGTGGCAGTGGTGATGTACCGTGGGCTGTGCCCGTATCACAAGCTGACCGCGGACATCGGCTCGCTGCGCTCGCGCGCCTACTGACCACTGACCGATTCGAAGCTTGGTCAGCGGTCAGCGGGCTAGATGTCGAAGTAAAGCGCAAACTCATAAGGATGCGGGCGCAGACGAATGGCGTCCACTTCGCGAGTGCGCTTATAGTCCAGCCAGGTGTCGATCACGTCCTGGGTAAAAACATCTCCTTTGAGCAGGAACTCGTGATCGGCTTCCAGAGCATCAAGCACTGCTTCCAGACTACCGGGCACCATCTGCACATTGGCCATTTCTTCGGGTTCGAGATCATAGAGATCTTTGTCCATGGGATCGGGAGGCATGATCTTGTTCTGGATTCCGTCCAGCCCGGCCATGAGCATGGCGGCAAAAGCCAGATAGCCGTTGCAGGAGGGATCCGGCGAGCGAAACTCCAGTCGTTTTGCCTTCTCGCTCCTGGAATAAGCCGGAATTCGAACGCAGGCGCTGCGATTGCGCTGTGAGTAAATCAGGTTAATGGGTGCTTCATAGCCGGGGACAAGGCGCCGATAGGAGTTCGTAGTCGGCGCGCAGAAGGCCAGGAGTGCCGGAGCATGCTTGAGCAGCCCGCCAATATAGTGCACGGCCGACTGGCTGAGGTCCGCATAAGTGCCGGACTGAAAAAACGTGTTCTTGTTGGTTTTCCAGAGGCTTTGATGGACGTGCATTCCCGAGCCGTTATCCATGAAGAGGGGCTTGGGCATCAGCGTGACGGTCTTGTTATAGCGGCGGGCAACGTTCTTAATGATGTACTTGTACTTTAGAAGCTTGTCACCCATTTGGGTGAGAGTGTCAAAACGCATATCAATCTCGCATTGCCCCGCCGTACCGACCTCATGATGGTGGACTTCCACCTGAACGCCCACCTTTTGCAGCGTCAGCACCATTTCGGTTCGGAGATCCTGCAAGCTGTCCATGGGAGGGACAGGGAAATAGCCTTCCTTGTAGCGGGGCTTGTAGCCGAGATTCGGATTTTCCTCGCGCCCGCTGTTCCAGAAGCCTTCAGCCGAGTCAATGAAGTAATACCCCTTGTTATAGGACTGGTCGAAGCGGACATCGTCCAGTACGAAGAATTCCGGCTCCGGACCAAAGTAGGCCGTGTCGGCAATGCCGGTTGAAATCAGGTACTTTTCCGCCTTTTGGGCGACGTAGCGTGGGTCGCGGCTGTAGGCTTCGCCGGTGACAGGATCCCCTACATTGCAAATCATGTTCAGAGTCGGTTCCTTGGTGAACGGATCTTCGAAAGCGGTGTCGGGATCGGGGAATAAAAGCATGTCGCTTTCCTGGATCTGCTGAAATCCGCGGATGCTGGACCCGTCAAATCCGAAGCCATCTCTAATGCTTTCTTCAGTCACCTCACCCGATACGACCGTAAAGTGCTGCCACAGTCCAGGCAAGTCACAGAAGCGAAAATCGACCACCTGAATCTCGCCATCCTTTATCCACTTAACTACTTCTTTAGCACCCATAGACTGTTGTCCTCCTCGGCTGCAGTTGAATTATTACCAAGAGCCACAGGTCGAATGACCGGTGGCAAAGCCCCGCCATTATTTAGCCTGAGTGTTGGGAGTTTTACAACCCTGTTTTTTTATACAGCTCCCAGGATGAAGGCAATGACTGCCAGGATGACCGCCGTCACCCGCAGAATGTTGAGACCGGCCCCTACTGATTTGCCTTTGGCCAGCTTGCCGATCCAAACCGGCAGAGTGCTGGCGCCGATTAAGCCCACGGCGAAGATGATGCCGAACAGAGTCCCCCACTGGGATGGATCGAAGTGCTGGAAGGTCACTCCCACGGTCGTTGGGAACACAGGTCCGAAAACGAATCCGGCCAGGGCCACGGCCTGGCGCGCTCCGCTCAACTGATTAGCCTTCATCATCATGGTAATAGCGACGGCCGCGACAAGGGCGGCTGCCGTAAGCACCCAGCCTCCCACATCGGTCAGATTGAGGCCGGTCACCTGACCCTGGAGTCCGAAAATCAAACGGCTGATCATCATGGATACATAAAAGAGTGAAAGGGTCCTGGCGGCGCTCACATCGTCTGCACCCAGTTCCGAGGCGTAAGTAGTAATCCAGACCGCCATGGAGACTTCCAAACCGATGTAACAGAACAGTGTCAGAGCCGCTAACCATGTCACCGGATGCCCCAGCAGTCCGACGGCCAATGCGGCGTTGAAGGTTTCAGGCTGCTCCGGAAACTGGCCTGAAAGCCCGAAAATCACGGGAGCAACGGCAATGAGCGCCACCACCGTGAGGGCGGTGCCGTATCGAGTGCGCTGGAAGAGGGAAGAGGTAATAATTGGAAGAAGCAATGCCCCCAAGCCAAAAAAAGTGTTTCCCAGATTACTGCCCGTCGAAGGATCGTTGGGAAAAAGAGACGGGATCAATGTGTTGCCGGCCACATTGGTGAATTGCCCTCCAATTCCCAGCAGCACGCAGACGGCCATCACGGTGCCGATGCTCTGCGCCCGTCCTACCAGAAAAATAGCGAGTGCCGACAAGACAAAGCCCCCAATGATAATTGCCCGGTAGCCGAAGGTATCGAGGGCGATCCCGCTCACGATGGCCATCACCACCATGGTCCACTGAAAGACCGCCACAATTTTTCCGAACTGTTCGTCGTCGGCGCCCACCCGCGGCGCCATTTTGAGTTTGATTCCTCCCAGAAAAGCAATCAGGATACCGAAGACAAAAACGCTGAAGATGCCGGCCAGCAGTGCTGCACTCATGTGTTCCCTCCCTGTTTTGGTCCTTTAGTCACCCGTGGAAACCCACCGTCTGTGACGGTGGTAATGTGCCGTGGGCTGTGCCCGTATCACAAGCCGACCGCGGCTTGCTGCGCTCGCCTACTGACCACTGACCGGTTCGAAGCCGGTCAGTGGTCAGCGGCAGGCGTTAAAGCCACCGCCGTTGGCGGTGGTGTGGTCGTTTACTTCTTCGGTTCTTTAGTTTCTTCGTTGCTCGTTTGTCGTAAATACAATCGTTGACGGCTGAGCCCAGGAACTAAAGAACCAAGAAACCAAAGAACTATACCACCCGGCGCTGATATTTATCCACGCTCACGGCCAGGACGATGATAATGCCGATCACGATCTGCTGAACGAATGGAGAGATTCCCAGGAGATTGAAGCCGTTGCTGAGGATGCCCATGATAAAGGCCCCCACAATGGTCCCGGCGATTGAGCCCTCTCCGCCGCTCAGGCTGCCGCCGCCGATGACCACTGCGGCGATGACCCGCAGCTCGTAGGCTTCGCCGGCAGTGGGCTGACCCGTAATCAGGCGCGAGGCCTCAATCATCCCGGCCAGACCGGTCAGGCCTCCGGCCACCAGAAAGCAATAAGTGCGGTATCGCTGCACGGGAATGCCGCTGTAAAGAGCCGCCTCCGGATTGCTGCCTATGGCAAAAGCATAGCGGCCCAGTCGCGTCTTTCGCAGGACGAGTCCAAAGACCACCGCCATGATGCTTAGAATCACTACAGGCACTGGGATGTATCCCAGCACTTCTCCTTCTGCCAGCCAGCCAAAGCTGCGCGGCAGGTTGACGACTGGAATCCCGTCAGTGATATAGAGCGCCAGGCCTCGGAAGACTCCCAGCGTGCCCAGGGTCACGATAAAAGAAGGCAGCTTGAGAGCCGAGGTGACAAAGCCGTTGGTCCAACCTGCGGCCAGGCCGGCCAGTATGGCCGCCAGAATGCCCGCCGCGATGGCCAAACCGGCCGGGCCCCCGGGCTCGACCAAGGCCGACAACAGCATGGTCCCCAACACGGCCGTAAGCGCCATCATCGAACCGACGGACAAGTCGATGGAGCCCGACACGATCACGAAAGTCATGCCGATGGCCATGATCGTGATCACCGCCGATTGACGCAGGATGGAGGCCACGTTGAACGTCGTCAGGAAATGAGGCGAGGCCAGGGTGAAGAAGATGATCAGGATGACCAGGCTCCAGTAGGGTAAGAATCGATAGATTAAGCGCATGGCTCTTTGGTTCTTTGGTTCTTTGGTTCCTTAGTACATTGGTTCATAAATTCAGTCACGTGTCTTTTAGCCCCGGATTACACGGATGGCACAGACTAATCAGCATCAATCTGTGAAATCCGGGGCTAAAAGCACCAAGGAACCAAGAACCAAGCCTAACAGCCTGTGGTAAAAGTCCTGAGGGGTCGTGTTAGGGGCGCCGAGGGCTCGGATGCAAGGCCCGGCGACGCCGGCGATGCCCTTG
>JBOGJG010000205.1:0-1610 GCA_050747825.1 Acidobacteriota bacterium
GAAAAGCTTCTCCGGTAAAGGGGTCGGTGATGATGATGGACTTGTCTTCGTTCAGAGTTCCGTCCGGATTAAACACCAGCAAATCGGAAAAATCGCCCTGACGCATTTTCAAGGAGGGTAGGTTCCCTACGACAACCGCCGGCCTGGTGTCTCTATTGTACTCGTAGGCGGCGAAAAAGAACGCTTTGTCTTCTACGATGGGTCCGCCTAAGGACCCGCCGAGCTGGTTGTTCTGAGTAAAAAGCTCCTCGCCCGTCTGGGAATCGATCGGCCCCCGGGTCGGAGCAAAAAAGCTGCGGGCGGAAAGAGCGCTGTGGATGTTGTTCCAGAAGGCCGTACCATGGAACTCATTGCCGCCTGATTTGGTAATGGCGGTCACGTTGGCCAACTCTGAAAACTCGGCCTTGGCACTGACATAATCGAAGCGTACTTCCCGGACAGATTCAAAAGAAGGATTTAAAGGCCCCAATTGATTGCCAAAGGCCACTGAGTTGGAACTTGCCCCGTCTACGTTAAAGTAGGTGGTACTGGCGCGCCCGCCTCCGTAAGATCGGCGTGAGCCATTCCCCTGGACGGCAGTGGGTGTTAACCAGGTTAACTGGTAAAGCGGACTTCTTCCCCGAATGTTTACCGGTAAATCGCGCAATTCACGAAAGCTGCGACTCTGGGATACGGTCGGCGTTTCCGACTGCACCACGGGCGTTCCCGTCTCCACAACCACGTCGGTCGCCAGTTCGCCTACCTCCAATTGGACGTTGATGCGAACGGTCTCCAGAGCCCCGACCTCGATATCCTCATGTACAAACCTGGCGAAACCCGGCAATTCGGCTGTAACTCTATAAAGTCCCGGGACCAAATGAGTCACCTCATAGTTGCCTTCGTTTCCGGTGATGACGGTCTTGCTGGCGTTCGTCTCCTGGCTGGTAACTGTCACCGAGACTCCGGGAACTACGGCTTCGCTTTCATCCCGGACGGTTCCTGTGATCTTTCCGAAGGTCACCTGTCCATGCGCGGTTAACGACAGCATCCAGAGAAAAAGGATTGAAATGACAAATACTCGATAGAATTTCTGTAACTTCATGTTACCCTCCTTACAGGGACTCAGTCGTAAGCCTGGAATACCTGAACTGGAACGTTGTTTCGTTACCGAAATAATAATTCTGTATAATCAGGGTGTCAAGGCCCTGATGCAAGCTGACGAAAAGCAGTTTTGAAAACAGGGGCAGTTATGTTAAAGAAATGGAGTTCATGAAGACCGATCGCATACAACGCCTGGATGTCAGATATCAGATAGTCAGATAGGAAGTTGCTTTTTTCCCAGGCTGATCAAGGATCAAGAAGTAGGGTAAGGGCGGGTTTTGTTGGGTCTGGGCAGGAACAGGAGAGGCCAAGTTGGGCCTGAGGGTGGTGAGCGGGTAGGAGAGCAGCAGTGAGTGGGGAAAAGAGGGAAAAAGGAGGCGCACGGGTATCGAATGGGCAAGGAAGAGCCGTGACTCTTCATTGGCGCCAGACCGGGACATCGTCCCAGAACAGAGAATCTGTGGAGGCGCGGACCGGCTGAGCCTGCTGAGGAGAGAGGGTCGTCAGGAAGGCCTCGAGCTGATGAGGAA
>JBOGJG010000206.1:0-2751 GCA_050747825.1 Acidobacteriota bacterium
ACCTTGCCGGGGTGGCCGAAACCCCCTCCCAGGAACCGTGGGCCGAGGCGATGGCCAAGACACTGCTGGCGTCCAAGCAGGCAGCAGACACCGCCCGGGAAGCGGGGCAACCGCAGATCTCTTCTGCAGTACAAACCCAGCTTCGGCAACGCTATAGTCAGGTGGTCTCCGAGGGGCTCGCCGCCAACCCCACCCCGGCCCCGGGGAAACGCCGAACCACTCTTGAACGTCAGGGCTACAACCTGGCGGTGGCGCTGCGCGACCACAAAGATGAGATTCTGCGCTTCATCGATGACCTCGAGGTTCCCTTCGACAACAACCAGGCTGAACGGGATCTACGAATGGCCAAGCTTCAGCAGAAAGTGAGCGGGTGCTTCCGCACGGAGGAGGGAGCCAAGTCATTCTGCGCGGTGCGCAGCTACCTCTGCACCGCCTCAAAACACGGAGTGCGAGCCCTCGATGTCCTTGCCCGCCTCTTTGCCGGCAATCCCTGGAGCATTCCCTCCGAAGCTCCGACCTGAACAGCTACAAAGAAACTAGGACGGCGTTGAAAAATTCTCGTCCAGGTGCTCGCGATTTGAAGGCTGGTTCTTCAGACTGAGGGGATGCTAGGAAAACATGATCCCAACGTAGAACTGCTGGATGCTCAGGCACATTGCCGCAAGTTGGTACCGGATGGTTCGGTCTACGCCTTGTTGGCCGACCACCGCTCTGTGGTTTTCCCCGACGAGTTGTTTTCAGACCTGTTTCCCTCCAACCGGGGCCGTCCCTCGGTTCCGGTGCAGGTGATTGCTTCGGCCATGTTGCTGAAAGAGCTTGAGAACCTTTCCGACCGTGAGGCGGCCGATGCCCTCCGTTGTGACATCCGCTGGAAGGTGGCAACCGGCTTGGCTCTGGATGATCCCGGAGTCCATTACACCGTCTTCACCTACTACCGAACCCGACTGAACAACAGCCAGCGTCCCAAGCGGATCAACGAAGCGGTCCGCCAGATCATCAATGAAACCGGGGTGCTCAAAGGCAAGAAGCGCCGGGCTCTGGACTCCACCCTGCTCGACGATGCGGTGGCCACCCAGGACACGGTGACCCAGCTGGTCTCGGCGATCCGCAAGGTGCGCCGCCTGATCCCCGAAGCGGCGAGGGTTGAGGTGAGTGCCCACGACTACGATGCATCAGGCAAACCGGTGTGCGCCTGGGACGACCCTCAAGCCAAACAGGATCTGGTGAGCGGTCTGGTCAATGACGCCAACCGGATCACTGCAGTAGTTGAAGGCAAGGAGCTAAATGACGAGCAGGACGACGCTTTAGGTCTGTTGGCCCTGGTTGCAGGACAAGATGTCGAACCTGGCGAGACCGAGGGTAGCTGGAAGATCGCTCAAGCGGTTGCCCCCGACCGAACAATCTCCACCGTTGACACCGAATCCCGCCACATGCACAAGAGCCGCAGCGTCTACCGGGATGGCTATAAGGCTCATCTGGCGGTCGAGCCGGAAACCGGGATCATCACCGACTCCTCTCTCACCGCCGCCAGCGCCGCCGACGGACCAAACGGGGTTGCGCTGCTAAAGGGTGAGGAGCCCGGATTGACGGTAATTGCCGACTCCGCCTACGGATCTGCCGACACCAGGTCCAAGCTTGCCGAAGCCAAGCACCACCAGGCGATCAAGCCGCTCCCTCTGCGCATGGCAGTTCCCGGAGGATTTGACCGGGACGACTTCATCGTTGACCACCGGGCCGGCACCGTGGTCTGCCCCGCCGAGCACAAAGTGCAGATCAACACCAAGGGCCGGGCATCGTTTCAAAAGCACTGCCGGGGATGCCCTTTGATCGAGCGCTGCACCACCTCGAAGCGAGGCCGGGTAATCCTGATTGGCGAAAATGACGAACTGATGGTGCAGGCACGCAAGGAGTGGAAGGACCAGACCGTTGCAGAAGATTACCGGCAGTACCGCCCGATGGTTGAGCGCTCCATCTCTTGGTTGGTAGCCAATGGTCACCGCAGGGTCCGCTACCGGGGAATCAATAAAAACGAGCTGGGTCTCTCACTCAGAGTCGCCGCCCTCAACCTTCGAAGGCTGGTCAACCTCGGCCTGGATCACAACGGGGCCTGGATACTGCCCGCATAACCCGTATAAATCCCCGATTTCGGCCAATCTGACACCGTCAGGAGCCCCCTGATTATCAACTGGACCGGATTGAGCCTTCAAAACACCCGCCTCAGCCCCAAATTCTTGGCGGATTCCAGCGGATGCCTTTCTCAGGATTCTTGGATCGACTTGTTCAACGGGGTCCTAGTAGAGCAACTGCTAACGCAAACCATGCAATACCCAATCCCAGTAATCGGGCTGCGCCAAGGTTAGAGCTCCGCCAGGCGCGGAGAGTCGTAAGAGACAGCCAAACCACACCGACCCAGCCGAGAATCGTGAAAGGCCATACATTCGCTTGTCCGACGCTGGTCTCGCGAAACGGTGCCAGCAGGTGATTCCACACGGAGGCCAGCCAGGTCACTGCTGTATTCGCGTTGTCGAACGGGCGAAACACGAGAGCAGCTCGTACAACTTGTCCAACCGGAAGCACCTGTTGAAGAACCAGCGCCGTCAACAACATGAACGTGACGATCACGACACCGGCGTAGTGACGTCTCAAAAGCAATATCACCCCAAGGCCGATAAAAGCCGCGAAACCCGGGCCAAAGCTTAGGCTCGCTATCAGACCGCAAAGGGATGCTAGGAGTACACGTTTGGATGACAC
>JBOGJG010000207.1:0-4602 GCA_050747825.1 Acidobacteriota bacterium
AGGGCACTAATATACTTGGCTCAGTGAGCCCCAAGCTATGGGGTTCTCTGCTTTCGCAAGATAACGGCGACTTTCCCGTAGCCAAGGCCGAGGTCACCCTTGTCCTCCACGGCGTTCAGCGTTTTATGTTGAATGTCTTCCCATTCGCCGAGCTTGCTTGTCCATGACCCATCTTCCAACTGTCGCGCGGCGTGAGTCGGAATGCCGTCGCCATCCACGTATATGGCGATCTTCTCTATTCCCACTTCAAGCTCGTAGTTGTCGTCTTCGATAAGGGAAAAGCCAACAGTCGCGTAGGCCTTTACGAACGCTTCAATTGTGTCTGTCCTGTCGTGCCCATCCGGCCAATAAGCGGGGGGATCGTCAGGCCACCACCAATTGTCATCTTTGCCCGCTGCGTGGGCAATGCAATTGTAGTCAGCCGTCTCGTCACTTGTGACTTGGTAGTCGCTCCGGTCTAGATTGGGAAAGCGCGCTTCTTTATCAACCGAAAGAAATTTCGCAGCCATCAATCAATATATCCCTGCTTTTTTCCCCAGCGCAGCCATGTAGTCGTGGCCTGCTTTAGACCACTGCCAATTCCAGTTGGAGACGCTTTCGTGATG
Organism: Acidobacteriota bacterium; assembly: GCA_050747825.1. Classification (GTDB taxonomy): domain Bacteria; phylum Acidobacteriota; class UBA6911; order RPQK01; family JBOGJG01; genus JBOGJG01. The sequence goes on from JBOGJG010000207.1 coordinate 606, forward strand.
GCCTTCAACGCCGCAAACCAGTAGGCCGGTCGAGCTTCTAGCTCCCGAAGAATTAGCGGTACGGCATCCTCACCCATGGCAATAATCTTTTGATATGCAAGATGCTCGACCTTCTTTTGGATCGACGAATACATCGCCGTTTCCCGGCGCCATTGGTCGGCGAGAGTCGCAAAGGCCGCCTCCAGATTTTCGGTGTCAGACGCAAGCGCGGCAGATGCATTAACAAGTTTGTGGAGACGGCCGGTCGCGACGGCTCTTTGGTTCACGGCGTCCTCTTGGAGGCGGCGCAATTCGTCCTCCGTCCGACGCACAATCTCCGAAACAACGACCTGTTCGCTCCGGCTGACCTCTGGGACTCGCATCTTTCGGAGATCGCGGGGATGCAATCGATCTCGAATAGAGCCGGTCGAAACCACATCAATGTACATCCGATAAAAAGGTGCCCGTAGAAGATTCAGGAGAAACTCTGGCTTCAGCTTTTTGGATCTGAAGACTTTGTAGTCGGGGCTGGCGAGACTGCCGTCCAGCTCTTTGGGGACGAGTCCGATGCTCCCGATATTGGCGCGCATCGGGTTATAGACAAAGTCGTTGTGTCTTACCTTTTTGGGTCGGTAGTTTGGTCCGAAGCTTTCGCCACGAACGTATTCGTTCAGTGTGACCCGTCCGTCGCTCGATACGCTGATCATGGGATACTCGCGGTCAAGATCATCGTCGGTCTTGGGGCTGAAGCGTTCTCCAGCCTCTTCAATTGAGTCACCCAGCGGTAAAAGTGTTGCGAGCAACCGACTGGCTTGGTAGCGCCAAAGATAGAATGGTGGATCAAGTCGTCCTTCGGTCTCGTTGAAGGGCACTACGAAGGCTGTTTTCAGTCCCTTGGTTGTCCCTCGGATTGTCTGGTCCTTCCGCCTAAACGATTTGTCTCCGTAGAACCGGTTGGCGAACTCGAAAAGGTCGGTGTCGGGACGGGTGATCTCTGACTGATTTGCAAAGTCCTCCAACAAGAGGTCGAGGTCTGTCTTTTCGCCTGCGCCGACAATCATCCGCCCGCTTGGCTCGTAGCCAATGAACTCGGCGGTTCCCATGAAAATTGGATAATCGAAATCCGGATCGGTCCGGAGAAATTCACGAACCGCGTCGGGCTCCATGTCTGCCGTTCTGGAATCGTAGAGTTCCTTTTTCTGCTTCGTGAATTTCTGAAGGTAGAGAATGCATGTGTTGACCGTAGGCACGCCAGACTGAACGAAGGCATGGGTTGGCAGGCTCACTATCGCGCGAATTTCGGCTTGGCTATGAATGAAGCTGCGGACGCGCTGGTTCAACTGTCCGCTCATCATGCCCTGTGGCAGAACGATCAGCATCTTGCCTTCCGGACGGAGAAGCTTAAGGCCCTTTTCGATAAACAGGATTTCTGTCTTCTCGGATTTCTTGTCCTGAAGTTTGCTGCCAAGCTCATACTTGTTGAGTATATCGGGATCCTTCTCCTTGCTGCCGAAGGGCGGATTCGCCGGGATCAGAGTGGCTCCTGATCCTTGGTTTTTCTCGCTGTATTCGGCGGGCTGGTAGGGCTTCCCGGTGATGTCTTTCGTGTCAAGCGCGTTGCCCCTCGCGACGTTCTTTCCATCGCCCCACATGAGCATGTTCATCTTCGCGGTCTTTGCGGCGCGAGGCTCGGCATCAATCCCGAAAATTTGATGCGCTCTTATGTCGTCAAGAATTTCGGCTCTTGTCGTGCCCATCCGGCGCAGCGTCCCCGATGGAAGCTCGTCCACACCACGCTGCATTTGCTCAAACGCCTTGATTAGGAATCCTCCAGAGCCACACGCAAAATCTGTCACGACATCGTGGATAGAAATTTCCGCAAGATCCGCCATGAAATTGACGATGGGCCGAGGGGTGAAAAATTGGCCAAGTCCCTCGCCGCGGAGTTGCGATGGCAGAAACTCCTCAAAGGCGCGGCCCTTCACGTCCACATCCCCGTTTCGGACATGGAAGGGCTTCATATCCCTCAGCACGGCTGCCAGCGTGCCCGACGAAAGATTGATCTGCGGGTGATCCTCAAAGACGCCCGGAAACAATTCCTCCGTGGCGGCCTGGAACCATTCATTGACAAACGCCTTCGCCTTCCCTTTGCCGAGCGATTCCCACTCCTCGATCTTTTCGGGAGTCAGCACGGGCCTAGATCGTGCCTTCAGCCGCCACTCATCCTCCGCTGCTTTCAAAAAGAGCAGCTTGCTTAATTCATCGAAGGCTGCGGCCGGGTCGAGCTTGTCGCGGTCACGGATCGCGTTGTGAATCTTCCGGAAGAACCGACGATAGTCTTTGATCCTCTCTTCATCTGGAGCAACGACCGGATTTGGTTTCTCTTGGATGGTGGCCGGAATGTTGGCGAAGGATATGAGCTTCCGAAGCGCCTTCCACTTTCCCTCGACGAGCGAGTCAACGGTGTCGTCAATAACATTAATCCGGCTATTGAAAGAGTAATAGCCGCGCAGAAGAAAGCGCCTACCGTTCGTGATGACACTGTAAGGCGTCTGGAGCGCAAAGGCGTATGAGTCGAGCTGTCCGAGGCCAGAATGGACAGGCTCATTCGGACTCTTGGCTTCAACGGTGATCACCGGCTTGCCGCGAAACTTGGCGACGAGATCGGCTTCTTTGTTCAAAACTTGGCGGCCGAGATGCATAGGCACCCGGTGCGCCCAATCAAGCTGATCGGGCGGATAGCCCAAGGTGTCGCTGAAAAGCGGGTGAAGGAGTTTTACCTCCACGTCTCGTTCTGTCTTTAGATCGTCCATGCGCGCCGCTTCTCCCCCCGAAGTCAGACGCCTCTGTCTTTTTTCTGACGGCGAGCGGCGTTCGCCGCGTCGAAGCGCTTCTGCTCTTGGCCGAGTTCCTTGCGCGAGACGTTCAATAGCCGACGGGCCAGAGACTTGAATCTCTCCATCGGGCTCGCTTCTTTGTCGGCCGCGCCGCCGTCGCGGGGGCCTTCAGTTCGGGGACGTTGGCTCCGCGTCATCACCAATCAGTTGCCTATAGGTCAGCCGCTTCCCAGTAACCGAAGATAGCACAATACGGAACCGCCCGCCGTCATTGTCCTCACGCTCGTTGAACCGGAAAGCCTGCTCGTCCAAATACCGGAACAGATGGAAGGGCTCGACGCTGACGTAGGTCCCCTTGATGGTCCGCTTCAGTAGGCTCCAGAAGTTCTCAAGTCCGTTGGTATGGACCGTCCCGCGAGCATATTCGACGGCATGATCGACTACCTCGTGAACGTAGTCCGGCGACAGCCCGCGATAGCCTGCCCACGCATCAGTATTGATGCACGACCCGAGTTCGACTGCTTCTCGGATTTCACGCTGTAGGGTCTCTTTCTGAGTGTTGGGCATGACGCGGGCGCGGACGCGGCTGGCCTTCCGTTTGCCCTTGCGTTCAAGGATACCCATGACGACGGTTTTGCCCGAACCGCCTGTTCCAGTGACGGTGCTCTTACGGCGCTTCTTGTGCATGTTTTTTGCGAGTCCGCCGACAAATGTTTCGTCGGCTTCGGTCTCACCATCCATCTTGAAAAATGAACCGGCCTGCATCGCCAACCGAATACGATGCAACATGAACCAGCCAGTTTTTTGGGTAACGCCAAGCGAGCGGTGAAGTTCGTACGAGCTGATCCCGTTCTTGCAGTTGGCAACCATCCAGATCGCGGCGAACCACTTGTCGAGGCCAATCGGGCTGTCCTCGAAAATGCTTCCGACCTTTGCCGAAAACTGCCGCTTAGGATGCTTCTCTTTGCACTCCCAAATGCGCCGCGTGGCAATGAAGCGAACATCGGTACGACCACAAGTCGGGCAATGAACGCCGCTTGGCCAGCGCAACTCAACCAGCGTGTTGAGGGCCACATCCGGATCAGAAAAATATCTGATCGCTTCAATGAGGGTCTTGGGTTCGTGTGCCATACCCCCAATCTAGGGGTTGGGGCTTACTGTGTCAAGTATATTAGTGCCCT
>JBOGJG010000208.1:0-1482 GCA_050747825.1 Acidobacteriota bacterium
AGACTTGAGCAAGCGGCCGATCAGCTCGTCCGTGTAGGCCACCTCGCCGGCATAGCCGTCCTTGGCGTAGCGCTGCCGGTAGGGCTCGGGGGGATCGTAGGGGAAATGAGGGTCGTAGTAGTGGACCCAGAGGAGGAAGGGGATCGCTGAGCGCTGACCACTGATTGCTGACCTGTTCTCGAGCCAGTCGATGGCGCGCTGGGTAACGATGTCGCCGCGGACTTCGGCTACGACGCCCGGCAGCTTTTGATCCTCCTGCCGGCTTCCCATGTCGTCATTGTAGATTTTAAATCCGCGGTCCAGGCCGTAGCGGCGGTTGAGGACGGCGGCGCCTACGAAGGCGGCGGTGTCGAATCCGGCCGCGCTCATCAGCTCAGCCATAGTGGGCACTTCTTTATTCAAGACAAACCCTCCCACGTCGCGGATCTTGTGCAGCGGAGGATAAGTGCCCGTGAGGATTGAGGCATGCGAGGGAGTCGTCAGCGGCGCCTGTGCCACGGCCTGCTCGAAGCGCACTCCACCCGCAGCCAGCCCGTCGATCACGGGAGTGGCAATATCCGATCTGCCGTAACAGCCCAGGTAATCGGCTCGTAGCGTATCGATCGTGATCAGGAGAACGTTGGTTTTCCGGGCCGGCCCAGTCGTCTCGGCAGGCCCAGGCCTCTGTTCTGGGGAGCAGCTGCCCAGTCCGATACTCAGCAGCAAGGTTGCGCAGGCAAATCGAAAAACCACGACCAAGAAAATACCGCTAAAGGGCCGAGCAGATCAAACAGGAAAGGACAGGGGCGCGCTGAAACGCGCGCCCCTGTCAATGTGAAGGTTAGAAGTTAATTCTGAGACCCAGTTGGATGATCCGGGGACCTCCTATTTTCCCGAAGATTCGTCCAAATTGGTTGAGATTGTTGATGTTCATGCTGGGACTGCCCAGGCGAACCCGATTGAACAGATTGATCACGTCCATTCGGATCTCGAAGCTGGCTTCTTCCCGGAAACCCAGAGCGCTTCGCTTGATGAGCGACAAGTCCTCGCTGGAGATCGGGAATCCTCTCAGGTTCGAAAACCAGCGAGGCGCAGTGCCCAATCGAATCGGGACATTGTTGCCGGTCGCCGGCGGCCTTCCGAAAGCGGCGGGATTCAAGTAAGGCGTACCAGTGCTGGGGTTCACGTCGTCGGGCGCATCCCCCAGAAACCACTCATCATGAGGCAGCAGGACGGCGCCGCGAAATTGGCGGTTAAAGAGCGCCTGGCCGTCATATCCACCAGCGGTAAGCCTCAAGGGATTTCCGGATCGATAGCGCTGAATGGCGCTGACGGTCCATCCTCCCAGGACGCTCGCCACAACGCCGTCATTCAGCCAGCGGCCTTGCGGTCCGAAGGGCAGATCGTAAATCCAGGTCAGCTTGAAATCGTGAGGCACGTGAAATGAAGTCACCGAATAATCAGCCCCTCGATTGTAGAAGTTCTGCCCATACTCGCCATAAT
>JBOGJG010000209.1:0-1204 GCA_050747825.1 Acidobacteriota bacterium
GGTCTGCTTTGGTCGCGCCACGGACGGCTTTCTTGATCGATTGCTCTTCGCCGGTATGAGGATGGCGAACGGTATTCTGCGCGCCCAACTCGCGAATGGCCCACCAGGAAAGTTCTACGATCTCTTCGTCCGGCAGATCGCTGAAATTGGTTCGGATCTCTTCACCCTGCTCGCCCAGGCGGATGAAATACTCTTCAATCATGTCCTCATCTGCAGGGCCAGGCTTTCCAGTGACTGCCTTTCTGATCAACCCCTTTTCCAGGGCCAGTTGCCAGAAAGACGTTGCGGGGTAAGCCGTAGTAAAGAAAAAGACTTCAGGACGCAGGCCTACCTTCTTGCAAAACTCGACCGTCTCGCGAACGGTTTCTCGAGTTTCGCCCGGCGATCCGATCATGAACGAACAATCGGCATACCCGAGTACACGTTGGGTTTCTTTGATGCTGATCTCCATCTTTTCAAGTGTCTGGCCACTTTTATCGATGGCTTTCAGAATAGTTGGACTGGCCGATTCGACTCCGTATCCCGCCTGACGCATGCCGACGTCATAAGCCTGCTCGAGAATATTGGGCCGACCTTCCCGTTTTGCGCGTAACACATCGTCGGCGATAATATTCGTGCGACAAGTGCAGCCCCAGGTTATTTCGAAACCTGATTTTTTTCGCCGCTCCCGCAGCTCTGTACAAAACTCGAGGCCCCAACGATAGTCAGTCATCATCAGGTCGTCCAAAAAATGAACGTAGGTCAGGCCATAGCGCGCTTGTAGATATTCCATTTCGTCTACGATGTCCCGTGGGCTGCGCAGCCGGTATTGCTGGCCCAGGTAAGAGGCATAGCAGTAGTCGCATGCCTTGACCGCGTAGGGACAACCGCGGGAAGCTATCATAGACTCGGAGTATTGGCCAGTCTCAACCGATCTGCCGTCCAACCATTTCGTCTTCCAATTCAGATGGCCCACAGGGTTAAGCTTGTAGACGGTATCGAGGGGCCATTTCTGACGTAACGGCCAAGGCAGATAGTCCAGCCCGCGTTCGCGACCTTGTACCGACGGCCGGAGTCCATTATTGCGGACGGTCCAGGCGCCCTTTTGTATTTGGTGGCGATAGGCGACTCCCTTCAACCCTTCGAGGGGCGCTCGGGTTTCGAGTCGATAGAGAAGCTCTGAAATCGTAACTTCACCCTCTTCCTGCACCGCCACGTCTATCGG
>JBOGJG010000210.1:0-1587 GCA_050747825.1 Acidobacteriota bacterium
ACCTGATTGAGGCATTTTTGCTGGCCGGGACCTTGCCTCAAGCCATCGGCCAGATTTTCAACGTCGGTTCGGGTGAAGGTGTTTCCGTGGCTTCCGCCGCTGAATCGATCGTCCAACTGGTGGGTTCTGGATCGGTACAGTACCAGTCTTGGCCTGCAGATTACCTGATGGTGGAGACTCACGACTTTGTGGCGGACGTCGCCAAAATCGGTCAGGTTCTCGGCTGGCTGCCCACCACGAGTTGGCAAGAAGGATTTAAAAAGGTCCGAACGCTTTTCAATTCCCATGTCTAACCTGAGTCAAAACGGCAACAGGTGGAAGACCTCCCATGTGATTACGCGCATGATCGTGGGAGGCGCACAAAAGGCAACCCTCGACACGCTGCAATTGCTGCCGGCAAGCACGTACGACCTGGACGTCATCTGCGGACCCCAAACCGGTCCTGAAGGAGAGCTGCTTTCAGAGGCCCGACGAACTGGTGTGAAATTGACCGTGCTGCCGACTCTCGTGAGAGAGGTAAATCCGATTTGCGATTTGAGGGCGCTGGCATCGCTGGCCCGAATTATGAAACGGGAGCGTTACCACATCGTTCATACCCACAGCTCAAAGGCAGGTATTCTGGGTCGATTAGCTGCCAGGCTCGTGCGAGTTCCAGTAGTCGTGCATACCGTGCACGGATGGGGTCATCATGACCGCATGCCAGTTTGGGAGCGGAGGTCTTATATTCTGCTGGAGCGTTTACTTGCTAAGTCGACAGATATGCTGCTTGTCGAAACAGATTTCCATGCCCAAAAGGGCCTCAGGGATGGAATCGGCACGCCTGAAAAATACCTCACTATTCGTCCGGGAATCGACCTGGAGGAGTTGGGCCGAGTCCAGTCGGTGCGCGACCAAGTTCTGCGTCAGACAGAATGGCCTGACTCCTCTGTGTTGGTCGGCACAGTGGCTCGTCTCGCCCCGCAGAAGGCGCCTGTCGATTTTGTCAAGATGGCCAAAGGAGTTGCTGCGAAATGCCCCTCAGCGAGGTTCTTGATGGTGGGAGATGGACCGCTCCGTCCTGAAGTGGAACGGGCAATCGACGACTACGGGCTGCATAACCTTTGCCATCTGACAGGTCTTCGTCTGGACGTCCCGGCCCTTCTTAAATCCATGGACGTCTTTGTATTGACTTCACTCTGGGAGGGGCTTCCAAGGATTTTTCCTGAGGCCATGGCTTGCCGTCTCCCGGTGGTCGCAACAAGGATGGCGGGCTCTCTGGAGACAATCAGGGAAGGACAAAACGGATTCCTGGTTGCTCCGAGCGATGTCGAAGCGCTTATCGAGAGAGTTGCATGTCTGGTTTCCAATCCAGACTTGCGAACGCAATTTGGACTTGAAGGAGAGCGTAGGGTCAATCGTGCCTTCTCAGTCCGAAGAATGGTCGAACGGATCGATCAAGTGTATCAGCAGCTCTTGGCTGAGAAAAAAGTTCAACTCAACTGAAGTATGCGATTCGTTGGAGTCATTCCCGCTCGTTTCAATTCGACGCGCCTGCCTGGAAAACCCTTGATGGAATTGGCAGGAAAGCCTCTGGTTCAGTGGGTGTAT
>JBOGJG010000211.1:0-1004 GCA_050747825.1 Acidobacteriota bacterium
AGAAGGAATCCACAGCATACTCTTGGACTACATCTCCAGGCCGGAATTTATTATCTATTTACCGCAAATTGGTGATGGTATTGGTTCCGGAGTTTCTTTACGAACCACAATAACGGTTTTGAATCTATCCGGGTCTACGGCTCAAGGCTCGTTGGCCTTGATGGACAGTAGCGGTGATCCGTTTTCGCTTCAGGTGAATGGTGTAGTAGGAAATAAGTTCGATTTCTCAATTCTTCCGTACAGATCAAGGACATTTAGGACAAGTGGAACGGCTACACCGCTGGCGTCCGGCTATGCCCGAATTCAGTCGAGCGCTCCGATCGAGGCCAACGCCGTTTTTCAGGTTGTGAACTCCGCAGAGGAGGTGATCACGGAAGCCGGAATAGGCTCCAGCTCCGGTAAGATATTGTCATCTGGCGCCGTCCATAGGATAGCTGATGAGGACATCGATAGCGGCTTGGCTTTAGTGAATACTTCATCGGAAGCAGCCGAGCTTTTCGTTCTTCTCCTACCGGAATCCGGCCAATCGATTAGAGTCGAAATCCAATTGGGACCGGGAGAGCACAGGGCAAAATTCCTGGGCGAGGTCTTTCCGGAAGTTTTGCAGGGAGACTTCCAGGGCAACATTCGTGTTTCAAGCGACCGGGCTATTGCGCTGGTTGTCATTCGAACAAAAGACGGACTACCTATCTCTAGCTTGCCAGTAGGAAGTACGGAGAGATAAGTGAAACCCGGGTAGGTGGATCAAATTTGATAAAGATGGAAACAAAATAGTCTCGGGTCTGATTGGGGGCAGTTTCCAATCCGATCCATCGGATAATGGTAAGCAAAACACTGAAACGACGGACTTCTTATGGTGCTGTTTTGTCGGAGATTAATTCCGATACCTGGTTTTGGACTTATGGCGATGTACACGGAGAAAGATTTCACTTTGTATTCCATGGTGATGAACATCAGCCGGGTGTGACAAAAGAGGGCGACATCTATGCAGCCGCCATTCAGTA
>JBOGJG010000212.1:0-50154 GCA_050747825.1 Acidobacteriota bacterium
GGCCTCAGGCCTTTTCTTCAGCCAGTCTTCACCAATACCTCCTCTTCCTCTTTCACTGGAAAAGCAGGCACCAGTTTGAACTGCTCGATGGTCTCAAGAATCCTCTGCGGAGTTCCCCAATCACTCCAGCTCGTATCGACCATCGGCAGGACGACCGTTTGATCCGGAATACGCTGGAGGACCTCCGTTGAAAAATTGGCTGAGCCGAGCCGATTATAAACATAGGAGAGGGCTATTTGCGCATGCTCTTCGCCGACGATGCCGCTGTTGACCAGCGTCAGAACACGGCGCAGCGATTCGAAGCGCTTGACAATGTCAGGCAGGAGTCGGTTTCCAATGCTCCAGAGGGTGCGAACCTTAACTGCCATGATCATCGTGTTCCAGAGGAGACCTCCGTAGAAGTAGTTTTCGGCCTTAATTCGGGAGGGCTTTTCATGGAAGCTGCGCACCTGCCGCAGGGCCTGCCGAGAGCTCCAGGTGTAGGAGTGATTGATCCCGCCAGGCTCAATCCAACCGTAGTCTGTCTCCGGCCGGTCCGGGTTGGCGCCTAGAAGCACCAGCTTGTCGTTTAACCTCTCTGCCACCAGAGCTGCACGTTCCACGTGCTCGAGAAACCGCTGTTCGGGATAAATGAAATGATCCGAAGGGAAAATAAGGACAGTTGCCGAAGGATCGGCAGCCAGGATATGCGTGGCCGGCAGAAAAATTCCGGGCGCCGTATCCCGCTTTTCAGGTTGCTCGATGACCGTTCCCGGCAGAGGTCCATCTAAAAAATTGCGGTGATCTCCTCCGATAACCGTCAAGATGTTCTCAGACTTCACCGCCAGCCTGGCCCGGTCGATCGTATGTTGAAGCATAGTCCGGGATCCCATGAAGGTGCAGTATTGCTTGGGCCGATGCCTTCCGAACCAGCGTGTGGTAAGGGAACGCATTCTCTCGCCTTCCCCTCCCGCCAGCACAATCGCCCACCGCCGGCTCTGTAGTGAAGATAATTTTGCCATATTCTCTCCTCCGGATCTGTGCAGCCTGGCATTCCGCGACCGGCAACCACTTGATCATGACGGTGCTGCAGTTATCGGGCCTTAGCCCGCACGTTTGCAGATTGGACACCAATCATGCTTTTCTACTTGTGTTGTGTCGCCAAATATTGAGAACCAACCCATTTACGGGCTGTTAGACCTTTCGGTCTCTCCTATAATTACTAGAATAAAGCTTCTCCGGAGGATCGTACTATCGGTAAAAATCTTTTTGTTTTGTGAGACTTTACGTTTTTTGAGGTAGGAAAAAACCTGACAACGATACAGGGCAGAAAACTTGGGGATTTGGTCGGGACGGGGAGATTCGAACTCCCGACCCCCTGAACCCCATTCAGGTGCGCTACCAGGCTGCGCTACGTCCCGACCGGAAGGCGTTTAGTATACCATCACCTGCCTGGCTTTCCTTGATCCAGGATGTCCAGAATTTCCTGAAGAGTCCGCATGATTTCGCCGACCACCAGCTTCTGGTCGGCCCTCAGCGTTTTGCGCATGAGGGGCAGCCTGCCCGCGGGGTTGCCGCCGTCCTCGAGGAGCTTTTTGTTCGCCCCGGCAATGGTGTAACCCTCCTGATAGAGGAGGTGCTTGATCAGCTCAATGGTTTCCAGATCCTTTTGCCGGTAAATGCGCTGACCGGAGCGATTTTTGGTAGGGGACAAAACAGAAAATTCACTTTCCCAGTATCGGAGAACGTGAGGTTGAATCCCGCAGATTTCGCATACTTCTCCGATTTTGTAAAAGAGCTTTCTGGTCGCCATTCACACTATCTTCTGAAGTTTGCAATTCGAGATGGTCGAAAGGTGACATACCGACTGGGCGCAAGCTCAATTCGATCGCCTGTCTGAGGATTACGCCCCAGGCGCCCCTTGCGCTCAATCACGCGCAGCGATCCAAATCCCGCCAGCTTGACGTCCTCACCTCGAAGGAGACTCTCCTTGATTCGGGCAATCATACATTCAACGATATCCTTCGCTTCATCATAGGGAAGTCCGCCGTGTATCTCGTGGACAATACGGGCCAGATCTGCTTTAACCATACGTGTTTTCCGCTTCCGGTGATGCTGAGTACCTTCGCCCGGCGCTCATCATAAGAGGGGGGCAAACGGGGTGTCAAGCGGTCGATCTCTTGCGCGTGCGCTGCCGGATTCGAATCGGTGTGGCGTAAAATTGGTAGCGCTTCCGGAGCTGATTGATAATGAAGCGTTCGGTCGAAAAATGAAGTTTTTGAGTTGAACGGGTAAAAAAAACAAAAGTCGGAGGGCCAACAGCGATTTGAGAGGCATACATCAGGGGAAACTTGTGGGTCCCTGAGACAAGCAAAGGCTGTACTTTAGTCTCCAGAAATTGATTCAGCTCAGCAGTTGGAACTCTCAGCAATCGGCCTTCATAGGCGCGCTTGGCTTCATCCAGAATTTTGAGAACACGCTGCCCCGTTTTGGCCGACGTGAAGAGCATGGGAGCATAATCCAAAAATCGCATCCTGTCGCGAAATTCCGCCTCAAAACTATCGGCCGTATAGGTGTCCTTTTCAACCACGTCCCATTTGTTCACTACGATAATGACCGATTTTCCCGCTTCATGAGCGTATCCGCCGATGGTGGCATCCATCTTCGTAGCGCCTTCAGTCGCATCGAGCAGGAGGAAGACAACATCCGCCTGTTCGATATTCTTGCGCGCCATAATGACGCTCAGCTTTTCGGCCTTCAACTCGGTCTTGCCCTTCCGCCGAATACCGGCTGTGTCGATCAGGCGGTATTCCCGGCCCTTGAACGCCAGGCGCGTGTCAACCGCATCCCTGGTCGTCCCCGGAACGTCGGAGACGATCACCCGTTCTTTTCCAGCCAGCCGGTTCAGTAGCGACGATTTACCCACATTTGGGCGGCCTATAATGGCGATACGGATCTCCCCTTCCTCTGTCACTGTGTCCGCTAAAGGGACCCTCTCCAGAATGGCATCAAGCAGTTCGTCTACTCCCTGCTTGTGTTCTGCAGATATGGGGAACAGAGACGCCGCTCCGAAGGAATAGAACTGCCAGGCCTCCTCTTCCAGCTTGGGGACATCCAGCTTGTTCACCACCAGAAAAATTTCTTTGTTGCGAGAGCGCAGAAAAGAATTCAGGTGCTCGTCCAGAGGAGTGACACCAACGCGGCCATCGACCACAAAGAGAATGAGGTCGGACTCTTCGATTGCAATTTCCGCCTGCTGCAGAACTCGCGTGGGTATCGTTTCCTTCTCGTCAGGAATGATGCCGCCGGTGTCGATGACTTCAAATGGCCTGCCTTCCCATTCCACCATCTGAAAGAGCCGGTCCCGGGTGATTCCCGGCTCATCACCGACGATAGCTTTACGTGTGCGCGTCAAGCGGTTGAAGAGCGTTGACTTGCCGACGTTCGGCCTCCCCACGATAGCCACTCGAAACATGGGCTAATGCTCCCAATGATGGAAAATCTGCTCTCCGTGAAAGCGACCGTTCTCGATGAAGATGCGATTGGTCATCTTGCCCGAAGTAATCGCGCCGGCCAGATAAATGCCTGGGACGTTGGTCTCGAGTGTGGTCGGATCATGCTGGGGAATCAGCGTCTCTGGGTCCACTTCGATTCCCAGGCCCTGGAGAAACTTCGTATCGGGATGGTAGCCCACCAGAGCCAGCACAAAGTCATTCTCAAGAACCTTTACTCCTTCCGGAGTACAAAGCACGATCTCCTTATCGCGGATCTCCTGAACGCGACTGGAAAAGAAAGCACGAACTTCACCATTCTTTATCCGGTTGTTGATGTCCGGCAGAATCCAATATTTCACTTCCTTCCTCATGGCTTCCGCGCGGTGGACCAGGCTCACCTCGGTGCCATTGCGGTAGAGCTCGAGAGCGGCGATAGCCGCCGAATTTTTCCCGCCGATCACAGCGACTTTCTTTCTGAAATAAGGATGAGGGTCCGTGTAGTAATGGCTGACCTTTGGAAGGTCCTCTCCAGGGACATCCAACCGATTCGGATTATCAAAGTAGCCGGTCGCGATTATGATCCGCCGGCAGTCCAGCATATTCCGGCAACCGAATCGGTCACGGCTGGCCACTCGAAAGTTATCGCGACGCCCTGAAACCGAAAGCACCCGCTCGTAGTCGCGAATAGGCAGCGCATAGTGATCGGAGACACGGCGGTAGTACTTCAAGCCATCCAGCCTCTTTGGCTTTTCCGACGAAACAATCATGGGGATGTCGCCGATCTCCAACAGCTCGGCCGTCGTGAAAAAAGTCATATGAGTCGGAAAGTGGAAGATGGAATTGACAATGCATCCCTTCTCCAGGATGTTGAAGTTGAGTCCTCTCTTCTTCGCCTCGATGCCACAGGCGAGACCGGCCGGACCGCCGCCCACGATGATCAGATCCAATTGTTCAGTCATTTGACACTCTGTCTCGGACTTCACTAGAATAACGGCTCAGCAACAGCCTATCCAGGGCGATTAGCTCAGTTGGTTAGAGCGCCGTCTTCACACGGCGGAGGTCACTGGTTCGAGCCCAGTATCGCCCACCAGGTTTGAAAAATCTTAATTGTAGCAGACCGTTAGCAGCCATCCGAGCGCGGCCGGAGTATCGCGCGCAAGCGACCCCGGACGGCATTGCAAAGCAAGATTGATTCAGCTTCTACCAGCGATCGGGCGCCGAAGCGCTGCTCGACAGCGGCCAGCTCCTCGATGAGACGACTTCGCATAATCCCGGGCAGCAATCCACATTCGACCGGCGGCGTCCACCACTGCCCGCGCACGCGGATAAAGATGTTATGGACGCTTCCTTCAGTTATTTCGTCATTCTCATTGCACAGGATCGCCTCCCAAAATCCCTGACTCTGGGCCCACCGTCGGGCCCGGTCATAAACGGGACGATGAGTGGTCTTGTGAAAGAGAAAAATATCGTGAGATTTGGTTTTCTCCTTGGCCAAAGAGATCGTCACGGGATCGGGCGTGGGAGAGATCTTCTCACTCTCAATTTCAAAGCACCCATCTGCGTCCATCAATAGACGCACCTTAAATGCGCCCTCTTCCAATTCATGCACATGCCGGTAAAGAGCCTTCTCTACAGCATCGCCATCCAGCTCAAAGTCAAAGTAGGAAGCGCTGGCTTGCAGCCGCGTCAGGTGATCCTGCAATAAATGGAATCCATTCTCGTAGCGCAGGGATTCCAGCAAACGAAAACTCGGAAACGGCCTGGTTAAAAAAGTGGCCTTGAGCCCGATCTCAGCCCATTCTTGCTGCTCATCGGAATCGGCCACAATTCCGCTTCCAAGTCCAAGTCTCCCTTCATATTCGCCGTGACTGCCAGTTAGCTCCAGAGTACGGATCGGGACATTAAAGAAGGCATAGTCCGGAGCAAAAACTCCAATGCCTCCACAGTAAACCCCGCGGGGAGAGTCTTCCAATCCGGCAATGATCCGCATAGCCGAGATCTTGGGCGCTCCAGTCACAGACGCGCTGGGTAAAAGCGCCTTCAGCAAATCCACAACCGGTGTCTTCTTGGGGACAGCCGCCTCAACCGTGGAGGTCATCTGCAACAGAGTTGGGTACTTGACAACGTCGAAGAGACTCCTGACCTGCACGGAGCCCGTCCTGGCCACACGACCCAGATCATTCCGGAAAAGGTCCACTATCATCAGATTTTCGGCACAATTTTTCGGGTCCGCGGCCAGGGCTTCCATGCGCAGGCGATCCTCAGCCTCAGTGCGCCCGCGCGGCAGCGTTCCTTTCATGGGGCTGACGCTTACCCGCTCTCCTTCCTGTTCAAAGAAAAGCTCGGGAGACAGCGAGAGGATCCAGCGATTGTGATTCTTTAATAATGCTCCAGTAGAAACCGGTTGGGCTCGCCTCAAGGCGAGGTACAGATCTCTTGGATCGCCTCTGAATCGAAACTTCAGCCGCAGGGTGTAGTTGACCTGGTACACATCGCCGTCCCGGATCTGCCGCTGGATCGCGTCAAAGCGCCGCTGATAATCGGCTTCGGTCTCTTGCAGGTCGAGATCATAGATTTCATAAATTTCCGAAAACGGCATAGCGCCGGGTTGTTTGAAGCTGCTTACCTGAATTGGGTCCTGGTACACACCGAGCTCAACCAAGGGCTGATCAGGGTCCGCAAGGCTAATTAGAGCCGGATCGAGCAGGTAACCAAGCTCGTAGGCCAGCCAACCTGCCAGCAAGTAAGATCGGCGCAGCTTCTCTATTTCATGGAGCGCTGCGACAGAAGCGGACGCACCTCGAGCCGTGACAATCCGGAGAGGATCCAGAAAGAGAACCGGCTGATGATCCGGAGCGGGGGCGCTGCGATGCAGGAGCATGCCCATCTCAACTGAACCGAGCAAGTCCAGGGCGTGCCTGAGATCGATCGTGGGTTCTACCTCCGAAAGGAAGAAATAATCCAGAGGATAAGTGTCAGAAGGACGCTCAGAAGGATACTGGTCGTAATTGGGATGTAAATGCTCCAGTTGTCCTTGCGGAAGTGAATATCCCCTGGCAGCCGGCCAATACGCAAAGATGGCAGAAAAGTGAATATCAACCCGATCACGAGGATAGCCAGTCCCAGGAATATTAGAAGTTTTCCAATCTCAGGCATCGGCAACACTGATTATCTCACGACTTCGAGGCCGTTAAAGAAGTAAGCAATCTCGAAGCGGGAAGACTCCGGGCTGTCACTGCCGTGGACGGCGTTACGCTCGATGTTTTCTGCAAACAGGTTGCGAATCGTCCCCTGTTCAGCTTTGGCCGGATCAGTAGCCCCCATGATCTGCCGCCAGCGGCTGATCGCTCCCTGCCCGCGCAAGATCATCACCACGACCGGACCTTCCGACATGAACTCCACCAGGCTGCCGAAAAAGGGTCTTTCACGATGGACGTAGTAAAAGCCTTCGGCTTCCTTCCTGCTGAGGTGGATCATCTTCAAAGCCACCACCGAGAGGCCGGTTTTCTCAATCTTCTGAAGAATCGCCCCGATTATATCTTTCTTAACCGCGTCCGGCTTAACGATCGCCAGCGTCGCTTCTTGCATGCTGCTCCTCCAGTGCCTTCTCCACTGCCGCCCCGATCTCTGCGGGACTTTGCACTACTCGAATCCCGCACTCTCTCATTTTTTCCATCTTCTCGGCCGCTGTGCCGCGGCCCTGGGAAATGATGGCTCCGGCATGACCCATGCGGCGGCCGGGGGGTGCGGTTTGTCCCGCGATAAAGCCAATCACGGGTTTTGAAAACTCTTTCATGATATAGTCAGCCGCTTCTTCCTCAGCAGACCCTCCAATCTCGCCGATCATGACAACCGCCTCAGTGTCGGAGTCCGCGTCGAAGGCTTCCAGTACGTCGATGAACCCCGTTCCGGTAATCGGATCTCCGCCAATCCCGACGCAAGTACTCTGACCGATATTCCGCGACGTCAACTGCCCCACCGCTTCATAGGTCAGAGTCCCGCTTCGGGAGATGCAGCCTACACGGCCTTCCTTATGGATAGCCCCGGGCATGATCCCGATCTTGCATTTCCCGGGAGTAATAATCCCTGGACAATTCGGTCCTATGAGGCGGCTCTTCTTGCCGCGCATGTAGGCGTCTACCTTCAACATGTCCAAGACGGGAACACCTTCGGTGATGCAGACGATCAGTTCGATTTCAGCATCCACCGCTTCCATAACGGCATCGGCCGCAAATGGAGGAGGAACGAAAATCAGGGCAGCATTGGCCAGTTCTCTTTCCACGGCCTCGCTGACCGTGTTGTATACAGGCACACCCTCGTGATTCAGGCCGCCCTTTCCCGGCGTCACGCCGGCAACGACCTGAGTGCCGTATTCTCGGCACTGCCTGGCGTGAAAGCTACCCTCACGCCCTGTGATGCCCTGAACCAGCAGCCTCGTATTCTCATCAACCCAGATTGACATTCACTCCCTCCGCCGCAGCCACAACTTTTTCCGCCGCATCTGCCATTCCCTTAGCCACCTCAAAATTCAGTCCGGAGTTCTGCAGGATATCCCTGCCCTGCTCGACGTTGGTGCCTTCCAGCCGAACCACCACCGGAACGTTCACCCCCACATCCTTGACAGCCTGAACCACACCATCGGCCACAATGTCACAGCGCATAATTCCCCCGAAAATGTTGATGAGCACTGCTTTGACCTTCTCATCGGAGACAAGGATTTTGAAAGCGTTCCTTACTTGCTCCACGTTAGCACCGCCTCCCACGTCCAGAAAGTTGGCTGGATTGCCGCCGGCCAGCTTGATAATGTCCATGGTGGCCATGGCCAGGCCGGCGCCATTAACCATGCATCCCACATTTCCTTCCAGCTTGATGTAATTGAGGCCGTAGCGCGATGCCTGGATCTCCAGAGGCTCCTCTTCACTATAATCCCGCAAGTCGCGCAGTTCGGGGTGACGGTAAAGAGCATTGTCGTCCAAGTTCACCTTGGCGTCGAGTGCGATAATCTCGCCCTCACGCGTGAGGACCAGAGGATTGATTTCAGCCAGCGAAGCATCGGTCGCGCGAAACGCTTCATAAAGAGCGAGTATGAACTTGGCCGCTTTACCGACCAGAGAAGGATCAAGCCCGAGCCCAAAGGCGATTTTCCGGGCCTGAAAAGCCTGCAGACCAATGACTGGATGGACGTGCTCTCGAACGATACGCTCGGGATTAGTACGAGCCACTTCCTCGATTTCAACTCCGCCTTCACTGCTGGCCATCACAAGAGGTCTTCTGTGGCTGCGGTCGATCAAGATGCCGAGATAAAATTCCTTTTGGATATTAAGTCCCTTCTCCACCAGAACCCTTTGGACCTGCTTGCCTTCCGGTCCGGTTTGGGGAGTAATGAGGTTCATTCCGATAAGCTGGCGGGCGTAATCTTCCGCCTCTTCTGCATCCTGGGCGATTTTGATACCTCCACCCTTTCCCCGGCCCCCGGCATGGATCTGCGCCTTGACGGCAACCGTCCCGCCAAACTGCCTGGCTATTTCGTATACCTCGGCTGGAGTATCCGCTGGCTTGCCTTCGGGAGTGGCCACTCCAAACTTTCTCAATATCTGCTTTGCCTGGTACTCATGTATTTTCATCGTCCTTTATCAAACACGATATAATCCGCCTTTTCAAGATGCAGAGAAGTTCAATCGTTGACACCCTCCCGGTTTATATATTTGATGAAATCAATCAGCTGAACCCCGAGAGCCAGAGCTTTGGAAGGGCCGGATGGGACATCTCACCGCCCCAGGGAACGATCTTTGTGTGGGCCCCGCTGCCTGAATCGCTCTCCCATAGCTTTCGAGACTGTAGGCTGTAAACTGTAGGCTGTAGACTATAGAGAAGATAAAACTTCGAAACGCCTGCACTAACTCAGAAAGCTTAAGTCTCTCGTGAACGACGAATCCAAAGGTCAGGGCCTACAGCCTCAAGATTGCGCCCGCGAGCTGCGCCTGAGCGACGTCCAGTGGGACAGCGACGGAACCACGCTGGTTTGGCGGGAAGAGCGCTCGGACCGAGGCGTGTTGGTGTGCCAGAGAGTGTCTCAGTCTGCTCCATATGATCTGACCGGCGATTTGTCGGTCCGGGCAAGGGTTGGATATGGCGGCGGAGAGTTTTGTGTAGGAGGCGGTTATGTCTATTTTGCAGCCGGTGGAAAACTGTACCGGCAATCTCTCACCAACGGCACAGCTCAGGCGATTACACCCGCCTGGGGGGAATCGGCATCTCCTTGCATCTGGCCCGGCGGAGAATTCCTGGTTTACGTTCATTCGGTAGATGGCACTGATGCTCTGGCGATCGTGGATGCGCAGGGCCAGGGCTGGCCTGCTCGACTTTCCGGCGGCCATGACTTTTACATGCAACCCTGCTGGCACTTGGGAGGGATGCAACTGGCCTGGATTGCCTGGGATCATCCCAACATGCCCTGGCAAGGCACCGCGCTTTACCTGGCCTCTCTAGAAGAGTCCAGGCCGCTGCCCATCATGGCCTCGAGCCAGGTGATCGACGGAGACCCCACAGGCGAGGTGGCTATCTTTCAGCCTGCTTTTTCCCCGGATGGCCGCTATCTGAGTTACGTCTCCGACGAGAGCGGCTGGTTCAATTTATATCTGTACGACCTCGACCGACACTCCAAGGACGTCCTGCTCTCGGAAGAGGCAGAGCACGGTGTTCCCGCCTGGGTGCAGGGACTCAGAACCTATGGATGGACAGCAGACAGCTCCTCGCTATTTCTGATCCGGTCCAAAAGCGGCTATTCATCCGTGGTCAAAGTCGAGGTCGCCTCGCGAAGGGTGCAGGAGTTGCAAACTCTGATTTCATACTCCAATCACCGGCAGATCTCAGTGTCTCCGAAAGGAGAGACGCTGGGGCTGATAGCATCTTCGCCCCGGACTCCGCAAAGCATCCTGAGCGCCTCTTCAGAAGGGCCGCCCTGTGTTTACCGCCGAAGCAGCAGTAAGACTGTACCCGAACCGTCGTTGAGTGTGCCTGAGTCATTGCAATGGAGCACCGGCACGTCCAAGGGCCACTGCTATGGACTCTACTACCCGGCTGCCCCGGATCGCTTCGGAGAACTCCCCCCAGCCATCCTCAAAATACATGGTGGACCAACCTCCCACTTTTCAGCCGAATATCAGCTAGATGCCCAGTACTGGGCCAGCCGGGGTTTTGCCGTCCTTGAGCTAAACTACCGGGGCAGCTCAGGATACGGGAGGGAGTACGCTGCTCAACTGAAAGGGAAGTGGGGAGTCATCGATGTACAGGATGTCTATTCAGCCGCTGAATACCTGGGAGGGCAAGGGCTCGCCAATCCCAATCGACTCGTCGTCCTGGGCGGAAGCGCCGGAGGATTCACTGTGCTTCTGAGCCTGATCCATTATCCTGGTATTTTTAAGGCCGGAGTTTGCAGGTACGCCGTCTCGAATCTTTTTACTCTTGCCTCTGGGACACACAAGTTCGAAATGCACTATTTGGATTGGCTGGTCGGGACATTGCCGGAGCAGGCTGAGCTCTATCGCCAACGTTCTCCGGTCTACTCTGCAGAGCGAATCATCGATCCGTTGGCAGTTTTCCAGGGTGAGGACGATAAGGTCGTGCCTCGCGAACAGTCCGACCAAATCGTCGATTCACTGCGCAGCCGCGGAATTCCTCATATCTACAGGGTCTACCCCGGTGAGGGGCACGGCTGGAAAAAGCAGGAGACCATTGAGGACTATTATCGGACACTGGAAGATTTCCTCCGCAGGTATGTGTAGGCGCCAAGTGTTACAATGGCTTGGCCATGAAGGTCGATGTTCTCATCGTCGGGGCAGGATTTGCGGGGGGCTCGACAGCCTTTCATTTGAGCCGGAATTTCGGCGGCTCGATACTCATAATCGAAAAAGAACAGGTCCCGGGCGCCCATGCTTCGGGAAAAAACGCCTCGCTGCTACTTCAGGGCGCGCAGCTTCCAGAGATTCGGCGGGCGCTCGCCGCCAGCCGGGAGGCCTACTCCCGCCATCAATCGGAACTCGGATATAAGTCCTGCGGGTCGGTCCTGATTGGCAGGCACGATCAACTCGAGGGCAGTCGGCAGGCCGATCTATTCCACTCCGAGTACCTCGATGCCGAGTCCGTGCGCCGTGAGATTCCCCTGCTGCACGGACATCAGTTCGAGAGTGCCCTTTCGACGCCTTCCGATGGAGTTGTGGATATTGCGGCTTTACTACAATACTACCTGGCCAATGCCCAATCTCGAGGCGTCGAATTGTGGCTGGATTGCGAGGTCAAGACGATCCATCGCGAGAACAATTTTCGGGTCGAAACCTCGCAGGGTACGCTGGAAGCCCGTTTCATTATCAATGCGGCAGGCGCCTGGGCTCCGCAAGTGGCTCAAATGGCAAAAGCCGCACCATTGCCCCTCGCCTCCTTCAAAAGACACCTCTTCCTCCTGACCGAAATTCCCGAGCTTAACCCCGAGTGGCCTTTCGTCTGGAGCTTCGAACAAAATTATTATTTCCGCTACCAATCCGGCGACCTCCTCTTCAGTCTCTGTGACGAAGGAAGGTCGGAAGGGGGCCTTGAGCCTCTCGTGGACCCTGAGGTCTCGGAGCTGCTGGCGGAGCTGATCTGGAAACAGCTACCTGCGCTGCGGGAGGCGGTCCAGAAGAAGGTTTGGTCTTGCTTTCGGACCAAAGCTCCGGACGGTCGGTTCGTGATTGGATGGGACCCCCTTCAGGATGATTTTTTTTGGGTTGCAGCTCTGGGCGGGCATGGAATGGGCGCCAGCTGGGAGGCTGGGAGACTGGCTGCTGAAAAATTCCAGCGCCCGGAAATCGGACCGGATAAACCTTTTGATCCAGCCAGATTTCAGAGAAGCGTCGCGCCTGCCCATTGAAATCTATAAAAAATCGTGGAATCATGCGTCACCCTGTTGCGGTGACCAACGATGGCAGTGACTAACAGCACAGAGACTCTCCTGGTAGTTGATGATGAAGAAACTGTACGCCGGCTCGTCGTCCGCATCTTGACCCAGGCGGGTTATAGAGTGCTGTCGGCTTCCGATGGCAAGGAAGCTTTAAACATATATCAGGAAAACCACAATGAGATTCGGCTTGTACTGCTTGATCTTCTGATGCCTTCGATGAGTGGTCACAGCCTGCTTCAAGTGCTGCTGCGCATTAACCCAGCCATCAAGGTTTTAGTCGTGAGCGGCGCCTCCACTGCAGGAGGAGTCAATGGAACCCTGACGGAAGGCGCCCAGGGCATCATCAGCAAGCCTTTCAGAGCTGAAGAGTTGTTGAGTTCTGTGCGGCGACTCTTAGAGCGCCGTTAGCAGCCCCCTTCAGGCGCAAGCGCACTTTCGCCATTATCTGGTTTTCTGCTGAGGCGAGAACTGACGGATATTGTCATCATCTTGAAGGCTAACAGATGTTGGATAGGGTATCCGCTGATGCTTGCTGCTCTTGAGGATATGCGTGAGCGTGTCCGTGATCTTCTTCAACTCGCCGATTTTCAGCCCGGATCGATCTAGCTCTCCCTGTTCAAGCTTGCGCTGAGCAACGCGATTGATCAGTTGTCGGATCTTCTCTTCATCTCTCTCTTCATGGACTCGAAAGGCAGCCTCGACAGAATCCACCAGCATGACGATGGCAGTTTCCTTGCTCTGAGGTTTGGGTCCGGGATACTTGAAGACCCGTTCCGATTTGATTTCCGAATCGAGTTGCTTTGATTTGTAGTAAAAATAATCAATGGTTGAGGTGCCGTGGTGCTCAGGAATGAAGTCGATTGCGGCACTGGGAAGGCCGATATGCCGCGCCAGTTTAACTCCCAGTATGACATGCGAGCGTACCATGGCAGCCGATGCCACCGGCCCCAGCTCATCATGTGGGCTGATTCCCTCTGCCTGATTTTCAACGAAGTAATCGGGGTTGAACATCTTTCCGATGTCGTGATAGTAAGCTCCGACGCGAACGAGCAGTCCGTTGGCTCCAATCTCGTTGGCCACCGTCTCGGCAATGTTAGCCACTACCATGCTGTGCTGATAGGTTCCCGGGGCCTTGAAGAAAAACTCCTTCAAAGGTGGAGTGTTCAAGTCCAGCAACTCCATCAACCGGAAAGGCGAAGCCAGATCGAAAATCATTTCAAATAGTGGGAGCACTGTTAGGGTAAGCAGTCCGGATATGATCCCATTAATGAAGCTGGCGATAGCGTCCTCGTGAAGAAGATAGACGCTTGGCGAGACTAGCATCGAGTAACAGAAGAAAACCAGAGCCATGATCGCTCCGACAAAAATAGAAGCGGCCATGACCTGGCTTCGTTTTCTAGCCTGGCGTACCCAGCTTCCACTGACCAAGCCTCCCGCCAGCAAAACCAGAAAGAGTGAGAAATCAAAATCCGATGCAATCGAAACAAAGATCAGCGTTACCAGCATGATCAGCGGGACTACACGACGATTGATGAAGATTGTGATAATCATCCCCGCCCAGGGCACTGGGATCAGATAAGGCGAAAAGAGTCCGTAAAACAGTGAAACCTTGGCCGATGCCAGGACAATCAGGATCGTCAGGTAAATCAAAATAAGGTTCTTATTTTTCTCAGTGCTGGTGGGGTAAAGGATGTTGATGTGGTAGAGCAGGATGAAAAAGAAGACCGCCAGCAACAGTACAGTACCCAATGCCTGAAGAGCATTGACGCGGCCACGATTGCGCAGAGCCTCTTCTACAAGAGCCTGTTGAGATTCGCTTACTCTGGTCCCCTGCGGGATGAGAATTTCGTGGCGTTCGACGAGGCGGCCCTGCGCTTGGAAGCTGATGGGAGCAGTGTATGAGTGCCAGGCAACTGAGTCCACTTCAGGGATCCCGTATGGGGGGACCAGGTTTGCAAAGAAGAGCAGGAAAAAGGCCGCGGGGATAACCAGCGAGGTGACGATCCAGGCAAGGTAAGGTATTCCGTAAAGCGACGGCCTGGCCAACTCTGCTTCCTTGAATTCCGCTTCCTCCGATTCAACCTTGCCAAGGTCCCTGACAGCCAATTGGCGAATGGCCCCCGCTGCGGAACGGAGTCTTCGGGTATGGAAGTAACGGATCAGGGCCAATACCGCCCCGAAAAGGGCGACACCCACCAGTACTGCAAGTACGTAGGTGGAGATCTCGCTCATTTATTTAGTCACCTTAGAAACCCACTGACCCCGGCTCGCTGCGCTCGCCTCCTGACCACTGACCGGTTCGACGATGGTTAGCCGTCAGCGCTCTCCCGGGGCCTCGGCTGCAGTATGCAGGCTGTTCACCACCCGATCCACACCGTCAACCCCTTCGGCAATCCGCTCGGCAAGAATCATTTCGGCGCGGGACCTCACGCGTCCGTTCAGACTTACAGTTGTTCCGCTCACGATTACCTCTATATGATCGAGTTCAAAGGCCCGGGACGAATAAAGCTCAAATTCAACCTGGCGCGCAAGCTTCTCGTCTGCGCTGTTCGAATCCTCCTGCGGATTCTTCACATTTAAGTTGTTCTGGACGCTCCTGACTCCCTCCACTGACCAGGCGATCTGCTCGGCTAACCGTTTTTGAGCGGGAGTGTCCACATTTCCTCCCAGTGTTACCCTCTCCTGATCCACGACCACCTGAATGCCTCCGGCGGCCATCCCCGGCTCCTGGAGAAGTTGCTCGTTGATACTTGCCCTGATCTCCAGATCAGCCACACGGTTAGACAACTGCTGCAGCTCAGGGTCGGGCTTGGTCAGAGGATCAACTGTGAGGTCGTTTCGAACACCCTCAACGCCAGTCGTGCCATCGGCAATGGCGCCCGCCAGAGTCTTGGTCTCCTCCGTGGGAACTTGTCCACTCAAGGTCACGACACCCCCTTCAGTATCGACGCTCACGTCATAGGCGGATACACGCTCCGACAGAGCAAAAGCAGTCTTTACCTTTGCAGTTGTGGCGGCGTCTTCTGATGTGGCCTTAACCGACTCCACCGCCTCCCCAAAGGAAATATCGCTTCTTTGAAAGTAGAAGATCACCCCTACCACAATCAGCAGAAGGATCAAAAGTACGATGATGCGCCCCATATCTCACCTCCTCCAACTCCAACTCTTTTATGGCCCTGCACAAGGCGGGGCCGAGCCCTACCCTCTGCGCTCTTAAAGTAGCTTTAAGTATAGCGCCCCAAAGGAACTCTTACCATCTGGAGTGTTGGCGCCTTCTGGGCCTCCGCTCCCGGATGACCACTTCCGCCTGGGATTGAAAAACAAAGAGGCCATTGAGTATCAGTTTCGCCACCCAGAGCACCGCCCCAAAATAGAAGACCGATAAGACGAGGATTAAAAGAAGTGACAACATTTCATAACTCCTATCAAAAGCGCTGCCCTGTTTAGCGAGACATCGCGTCCATTCATTCGTCGATTCATTTCAGTTCTTGGGCCTGTACTTAGCAATTTCTATTCCAGAACCAGCAATCCCGGAGGCGGCCTGCGTTTGCGCCTCGCTGCGCCTCGAACACGGCGCAAATCCTTTGCGTTTCTAGGGTGATTTGGCCCGCTGCTACAGCCCACAGAGCAGGTAATTTACTCCTGCCCAGTCAACTCGCTTTCCAGGTAAATATTACCCGAAAATACTTGCGAGCTGTCCCCGATTTCTTTGGATACAAAATAAGCAAGAGAGGAGAAATGCTCTGTCCGAGGAGATGATGAAGAGAAAAGAAAAAGAAATTAGAGAATCCAAGGTCTGCATCTGAGGCTGGACCACGGATCCTGGCCTACTCTTCGGCGGCTTCGGGGAAGCTGATCTTGCTGTCGGCCTGGGTGCTGGCAATGGGAAGACTGGATCGGGCAATGCCGTTGATCGCCCGCAGCGTGGTTAAGACCAGCGATTCGGTGCCCACGATTTCAAAGCTGCCCATGAAGTTCTGATCCCGCAAAATTGGAAACCGGTCGGAAATGTAAAAAGCCTCATGATGGCCGGGAGCTACCGTCAAGGTAAGCGAATGAGTATCAAAGTCAGGCACCAGGCCGCCCTCATCACGAACCAAGAACTTGATCTCATTCTCGCTTGAGCTGGTATTGGCAAAGGCAAGGGCCACATCCAGGCTGTTGCCGGTGTTCCGATCCAGGACGCCTCTCAAGGCTGTCTTCTCCTCCTCTCCCTGGATGCCGGCTTCAGCCAGGAGTTCACCATCCGGTCCGAAGGTTTGGTAGATGGCATATGCGGCGACGGGCAGGTTGGACTCAATGCACGCGTACCCTGCAGAAAGAGCGTCGCCGCCGCTGGATTGGAACTGTTTGATGCCTTTGGGAGGAAGGCTGAATTCGAAAGTGCCGTTTGTCTCGCCGTCCAAAGTCAGCGCCAGAGGCACGCCCTCGCCATCCAAGAGCCGGAGGCGGACATCTGTGGTTCGATTGAGCAGCTCCTCGATCTTGATTAGAGTTCGCACCGTCAGATCGCCGACTCGGCCGTCTCCGACCTGAGGAATGTAGGTTCTGAAGACGGGGGACCTGATAAATTCAAATCCCAAATAACCAATTGCCTCAGACCGATCATCTTCACCATAGTCTATCGTCACCATCGAAATGCCTGAGGGATCGGTTGTTTCAAAGCCGACGAATGGTCCAATAATGCCGATAAATGAGCCAGGTCCTTCCTTTACCGGGTGCTGAATTTCTCCTAGCAGCTCCCCTGTTACCGTGCGTGCCTGTATGGTCGCCACAGTGCTTTGCGTGCCATTACCTATCGTGAAACCTACCCTCCATACGGGATCGCGAAAACGGATAATAAGAGCCCGATCTGCAGATGATTCAGTTTGAGACTGATTCAGAAGAACAAGGTCAATGTTGGGCGGGATGCTCGGCGAGATCGTAAAGACATCAATAACAGGACGGCTGGACAACTCGCCTTGAAAGGTCACCCCCACACTTGAATATAATTGACCTGCCTCAAGTACTCCTGCTCCCAAGGCGAACTCACGAAAACCAAGGATGATCGCCTCCTCGGAGAAAAGGTCGGGATCGTCAAATTCAGTAATCTGCCCCCGGGCTGAGCCTACTAAGGCAAGAAGAACCACGGTCATAAGGGGTAATTTTGAAAAACGCATTTTCACGACTCCTCGGTTCAAAGACTTCTCAATCGTAAATCCAATAAGCAGTACCCACCCGCCGCATCCGGTCAATCTCCTTTACCAACTCGGCCGATTGCTGAGCTAAGGAAACTGCAGTGACACTCACGACCGAAAGCACCATTGCTATTACAGATACCAAAATCGTGTGTTTGGTCTGTGAGTTCATTTGTATTTTCCTCCTTTTTGTCAGCTCAGCAGTTTAATTCAGACCCGGCGATTGGTGGCGATTGGTAAAGAAAGGTCGGCCAGCCGGGCAGGAGGCTGCAATTTTGTCGGGGTTACCGACACTACGAAGGAGTAATTGATGACTTTGTCGATTTAATCGATTTCGTAGAGCCGAGAGAATTCTTGAAACATCTTATTAGGCAGAAGAGGGTATACTCAAATAGCCATGGACGTTAGGAATTTTATTCGCGGCCGCCCTACAAAATCACGGAGACTGTTTTAGCTCGTATTCTGTACGCACTGGAGGCAGACATTGCCGACGTGTGGCCTGACTGCTGGGGGACTCGTCATGACCCGGCGACCTGCACTGTTTGGATGGATCAGTACAATGCGTTTCGCTTTCGGGAGCTTCTGATTCATTGCAAGGTTGTCACCGCCTGTCTTATCTTTCAGGCAGGAGATCGCAGTGAGATTCTGGCTCGATACAACCTGACGGATCGACAGGCTGAGCAGCTCCTTTGCAAATTCCTGAAGGATTAAACCGGTGACGAATGGAAGATCATCTCCAACTGCCGCGGTGCTCTGTCAATCCATCTGCTGCTTGAGCATCCTGAACTGCATCGTGCCCATCAAGCGATCGTCGATACGTATCTGGCTCTGTGGCTGGAGCAGAAGTTGCTTTCCTGGTGGCGGCTGTTCGAGACGGCGGATGAGTTCATACCCGGACCAAGCT
This sequence comes from Acidobacteriota bacterium, assembly GCA_050747825.1. Classification (GTDB taxonomy): domain Bacteria; phylum Acidobacteriota; class UBA6911; order RPQK01; family JBOGJG01; genus JBOGJG01. Next base: position 18,490 of record JBOGJG010000212.1, read on the forward strand.
GGTGGCGGCATTATGGTCTCGATTGGCCCGACCCGGTGCTCGAGGCCATGTACCGGGAAAACGCGAAAAGGCTCTTGAACTGGGAAGAAACAGTTTGACGGGCAGAGGGTGGACCGGGAGAGTGCTCGGAGCGCGCCGAGCAGTCAGCGGCAAGCTCGCTTCGCTCGCCGTGGCGGGTGGCGGCCAGTGGTCAGCGGTCAGTGGTCAGTGGTCAGCCGGTCAGCGGTCAGCCGGTCAGCGATCAGTGGTCAGTGGTCAGCTCGCCCCTATGCGACGATACCCTTAACCACGCGGCCGTGGACGTCCGCAACCTCTCCCGGGACGACCTCACGATTTGGTGAAAGCTCTGGAGCCGCTCCCCGGATTTCGCAACCTCTTGTTCGCCTGCCGTAGCGCATTCAGAAAACAGCGATTCCTTCCTCTTCAATAATTTTCGCGAGAAAAGCCGTTTTCCCATTCTCGTATTCGTCTTCGGTATAGCAGGCCACGTCCAGTGGTTGAATTCCGATTACTTCTCTGATCACCGGTCTGACGAGTCTCTGCCGGTCTGCAAAAGCCATTCCTCTGAAATCATTAGAGATCACAGCAATGTCATAGTCGGAATCAGCCTTTTCCCGGCCTCTGGCGCGCGATCCGAAAAGCCATACCTTCGTGACCCGGATCTCCCCCGAGAGTTTGTCCCTCACGTCCTTTAGAAGTTGTTCTATACCCATTCAAGTATCTCCTCGGCTGCTCTTCGCAAGTCTTCGGCTTCTGCGATCGTTACATCTTCTCCAACGTCCGGATACCTCGTTCGGAAATAGTATGGCGTAAGGAGATCGCACTGTGCTGCGATTTTCTCGCTGGCACCAGCTTGCTTTGCGAGAACGAAGCAGTCATGGATCTTGGGCAATTCCCGTCGTGTCTGGAGAACGGCATATTTAAGCGCCTTTTCGACTGCTTGCTGGTACAGGAAAGCCGCATACGGAGGCTTACCACTTTCCAGATTGAAATTTGCGGTGTCCAGATCCTGCTCGGCTTTATCCAGCCAGGCCTTAGCTTCTTCCATCCTGACAGGGAAAATAGACCATTTAAAGTTAATCGTCCACTGTGACCGATCAATCCCATGGACAGGACCCCGGGCTGACGGGTCGGGCAGAAGAGGATTTTCTAAAGAAGATTTGGTGCGACTGAGAAAAAAGCAATCTCGGAGGCGCACGATGGACGGCCCTCCAGGATTTTCATCTCTGAGCCGTCCGTTAAAGCTCTCGATAAAGGTATTATCCACCGGTTTGCCCGGAGGAATGAAATCCAGCTTGACGCCGTTCAGGTACGCCCACGTGTCTGTCTGACGCGACACAAACTCCGATCCATTGTCGACAGTAATGGCCCGCGGCATTCGGCCCTGTTGCCTGCATTCGTCCCGTGCCTCGATGACCTGTTCCGCTTTTAAGGAGAAGCTGGCTGCCAAGCCAGGCATTCCCGACTGTACAAATCCACGATTGTCAGGATTCGAAATCTGCGTCCGCCCACCAGTTGGTCCGAGACAAAGTCCATGCTCCAACGTTGATCCGGTTCCTGGGCTTGCGGCAGCTTGAGGCGCGTTTGAGAAACACACTTCTTTCGCTTCTTCGTCCGTAACTGAAGTCCCTCCTCCAGCCCTGGTCGCGCCAGCCCCAATATAAACCTCACCCGGATCGAAGCAATTTTGGGACCAAGCCTGATTGCCAATTTTTGACACCTTTTGATCCGAGATGAATCAGAGTTGGTAGAACGAACACTCCAGCAAGGAGGAACTGATGAGAATTAAGCAAAGCTTACACAAATTTGTTGCCACGGCGATGGTGACGGCCCTGGTCGCGCCAGCCACAATGTCCACGGCATTGGCCCTTCCACTGCTGTTCTTTGCTGATTTGTCGCCCCAGCAGGAGATCGAGCTCGGAAGACAGGCAGCGGCACAAGTGGAACGGGAGAAGCCAATTCTACGAGACCGTGGGATAAACAATTATGTTCAGAGCCTCGGAAACAAACTGGCCCGGAACTCCGGGCGGGAAATCCCCTTTCGTTTTAGAGTCATAAACGAGCGCGACGCTAACGCTTTTGCCCTGCCTGGTGGCTTTATCTATGTCCATCGCGGAATCATCGAGTTGTCCAGAAATGAGAGTGAGTTGGCGGGAGTACTGGCACATGAGATCGCTCATGTGTCGGAGCGCCACATTGTCGAGCAGATGAGGAAAGCTCAGGGGCTGGGGCTGGGACTCGGAATCCTGGACATGATCCTGGGCCGCTCCAGAAACATGGGAGAGCAGATCGGCGCCTTGGTCGCCAATCTGACCGCTCAGGGAGTTTTCATGAAGTTCAGCCGGGATGCCGAACGGGAGGCTGACCGTGAGGCAGTGCAGATTTTGAGACGCTCCGGTATCAACCCCCAGGGAATGGTGACTCTCTTCCAGCGCATGGAGGCGCTGCGGCGGCAGAACCCTGGACTGGTCGGAGGTTTCTTCTCTTCACATCCCAGTCTCGGAGAACGGCAGGAAAATATTTCCGGCCTGCTGCGCTCCAGCGATTCGCGTCTCCGGACCAACAGCAGCAGCTTCAGCCAAGTCCGCAACCGCCTGACCTAGCAGCCTGTGGTAAAAGCCCTGAGGGGTCATGTTAGGGGCGCCGAGGGCTCGGATGCAAGGCCCGGCGACGCCGGCGATGCCGTTGCATCGTCCAGAAGCCGCAACGCCGCAGACGGGTCCTCGCCGCCCCTAACCCAAAGGGCGCCAGGGGATTGCCGCCGCCGACTGCGTTGTTCGTCGTCGACGATGCTGTAGCATCGCCTTCCTCCTCGCCTTTCCGGACGACGCCACTTCTCTGGCGCACGGCCCCTCAGGACTTTTACAGGCTGTTATAGCTGCTCTTCTGTTCGGAGTTGAGGTGCATGGGACCCGAAGCTGGGCTGGACATAGGAGTCAATGTGCAGACTTCCGAAATCAGCAAGATCGGCCTGATACTGATCCTGGCAGGCTATCTCTCCGGCACCGGCGAAAGTCGCCTGACCCGCGGCCAGTTCCTGAGCATGTGCCTCCTTACGGCTCTGCCGCTCGTCTTGATTATCATTGCAGGGGGATTTGGGCACGGCTCTGGTGTTTCCTCCCATCCTCTTCGGAATCGCTGTTGTGGCGGGCTTGTCGAACAGAATCCTGATTTGGATCATTATCCTGGCAGTGCTTCTGGCGCCGCTGCGGTGGTTTTTTCTGGAGGATTATCTCACTGCTGACCGAAGAGTTAGGCTTTCTGGGCACCAGCCTCATTTTGCTCCTGTATCTTTTGATGCTGATGCGCCTCGTGCGGATTGCCGAAGGTTTTCAGGATCGGGCCGGCATCCTGATCGTGACCGGTGTGGCCGGCCTGATATTTTTTCACGTCGCCATTAATATCGGCATGGCGCTGGGGATTTTGCCCGCGATCGGAATCCCCTTGCCCCTGATCAGTTACGGTGGGTCTTCCACCCTCACCACTTTCGTGGCGATTGGGCTGGCCTTGAGTGTTTACTATCGCCGCTTTTTGTTGACTTCATCAAGGAAAAATTCCCGTTACTCCTTTGGTGCCTTCTCCTCTTTGAGTAAAGACTGTGCGCTGGGTCAGGTCGGTCCTCAGCAGGCGCCGTCATCCCCCTTCTGGCACGATCATTGCTCTATAAACAGCGATTGAGTCGCAAAGGAGGTTCCGTCTTATGGCGACACGAGAGAGCTATGTGAAAGGTCAGATTAGCTGGTGTTCCTACTTGAAAGAAATGAAGGACCACCTAAAGGAAAGTGAGTATATCAAGAGAGCTCGCCGGAAAGCGAAGGGGGAAGAACCGATTCATGAAGCCAAGGCTAACATCGTTGAATTGGTCCACAAGGATTGGCCCAGGCGGCCTCAGGCAAGCCTGAAGACTCAAGAGGAACAGGAAGAGAGAGAGCTCGTCCATCAATAACCCCATCTCTGAGAGCCGGCTCAAATCAGTACGCAAAAACTCGGCCCATCAAGAGCTGATCACGCTGACCGCTGACCGCTGACCGCTGACCACTGACCACTGACCGCTGACCACTGACCGCTGACCGGGTTTGAGGATGGATTCGGCTTGCCGTAAACAATCTATTAGCTTGTCTTGATTCATCTCTCAGCGTGCTTGTCCAGCCGGTCAGCGGTCAGCCGGTTAGCGGTCAGCGGTCAGCCGGTCAGCGGTCAGCCGGTCAGCCGGTCAGCGGTCAGCGGTCAGCGTGATCAGCGGCAGGCCGACCGATTTACTAGGAGGTCACTGCGCCTTCAGAGGGGGACGAGACGACACGGGCATACTTGGCCAGGACCCCGGATTTGTAGCGGGGCTTGGGCGCCTTCCATTGTCTCAGCCGTTTCTGCAGTTCTTTTGGACTCAACTCAATCTGGAGCAGCCGCTTCTTGACATCCAGAACCACGATGTCTCCATTCTCGACCACAGCCAGAGCGCCGCCCACGGAAGCCTCAGGCGCAATGTGGCCGACCACGAAGCCGTGAGTGGCGCCCGAAAAACGCCCATCGGTTATCAGAGCCACCTTTTCGCCCAGCCCAGCCCCCATAACTGCGGCCGTGACGGCCAGCATCTCGCGCATTCCGGGGCCGCCTCTGGGTCCTTCGTAGCGGATGACGATCACATCACCCTCCTTGATCTTCCCCTTCTTCAGGGCGGCAAAGGCGTCTTCCTCCCGGTTGAAAACTTTAGCCGGACCGCGATGATAAAGCTTGCGGTCACTGGCCAGCTTCATGACGCAGCCTTCGGGGGCCAGGTTGCCTCGCAGGATAATAAGCCCGCCGCTTTTCTTAAAGGGCGCAGAGGCAGGACGGATCACCTTCTGACCCCGCCTTTCTTTGCCTTTCTCAGCTTCTTCGCCGATCGTCTTGCCGGTCACGGTCAGCGCATCGGGCTTGATCAAGCCGGCCTCCAGCAGGTGCCGTGCGATCAGCGGCATGCCTCCGGCTTCGTACATATCAGGTCCGGTGAACTGGCCGGAAGGCTTCAGGCTGGCCAGGACGGGAGTTTTGCGGGAGATGCGGTCAAAGTCATCCATAGACAGCCGCACGCTCGCTTCCCTGGCAATGGCCAGCAGGTGAAGGACGGAGTTGGTCGATCCACCCGTGGCGATGACTCCGGCAATAGCGTTGAGAAAAGCCTTGCGTGTCAGGATCTGACTTGGACGGATGTTCGCCTTCAAAAGCTTCATGATGAGGCGGCCGCTCTCGTAGGCCACTTTCTCCTTTTTTGGATGGATGGCGGGGACGCCGTTAAAGCCCATCGGTGAAATACCCAGCATCTCGAAAGCGGTAGACATGGTGTTGGCCGTAAACTGGCCGCCGCAGGCTCCCGCTCCGGGACAGGCATGATCTTCAATCCTGCAAAGCTGCTCGTGGCTGAGGCGGCCGGCGTTGAAAGCGCCGATGCCCTCGTAGACATCCTGAATCGTCAGCTTCTGCCCGTTCAAGATCCCGGGCATGATCGAGCCGCCATAAAGCACAAGTCCGGGAATGTCCAGACGCGCCAGAGCCATGGCTGAGGCGGGTGTGGTCTTGTCACAGCCGCTGATCGCAACCAGAGCATCGAAAAGATGTCCCCGGCACACCAACTCGATCGAGTCGGCGATGACCTCGCGGCTGACCAGGGAAGCTTTCATGCCTTCGGTTCCCATGGCGATTCCATCGGTCACTGAGATGGTGTTGAACTCGATGGGTGTGCCGCCGGCTGCTCGAATGCCAGCCATCACTTTTTGAGCCAGGTCCCGGTGGTTGAAATTGCAGGGAGTCACTCCGATCCAGCAATGGCTGACGCCGACCAGCGGGCGGGTCAGGTCCTCATCGTTGTAGCCAATGGCTTTGAAAAAAGAGCGGGCGCCGGCACGATCAGTGCCGTCCAGAAGGATGCGGCTGTTTGGCCTCGTGTCCGAAGGCATATTTACTCCTTTCAATTCAATGCTGTTCAATTCGTGTGATTCGTTGGCCGGATTCTGAAGTTCCCGCGTCACTGAATCCTCACGCAAAAACCGCTGGATTATATCGCACCTGACCTTATTCCACTATGGGAGCTCCCTTGCCCTCCTCACCGGCCAGCGTTTATTTGAGATCATTCTGTTCGGTCATGGGTCCCGTCTCATGAGTCCAGGCCGTATCTATGGGGCCGGGACGGAGGCAATTGGCGCGAATCCCATATTTTGCCTGCTCGACTGCCACGCCCCTCATGAAGGCGTGCAGCCAGCCGTTGGTCCCTCCGCTGCCGGATCATCCGGCAGTCCGTTACCACGACCTTGCAGCCGTGAGTTGCACATTTATGCGCGATAGCCTCGCCGATTCCTGTCCCCGGGCCCTTGGTAATCGCTACTTTCCCTTCCGGCCTTCTTGGCATGTTTCCCCTTTTTCCGTCAAAATACCGGAGAAGGGCAGAAGATAAAAGGCTCGGTTGCCTGGTGGCGGCGCTGGTTTTTGCGTTTTTCGCGGCCCCGACCGAACCGCCACGCTCACCCATGCCTGGACTCTTGGTTCCTGGTAAACTACGGCCTTCCATGTCCACTCCTGCCATCGAGTACGTCAACACCTCCTATCACGTGAACGGCCTTTCTGTGGTAGCCGGCCTGGAGTTGACGGTCCAACAGGGCGAGACCTGTGTGCTGTTGGGCAGGAGCGGCAGCGGCAAGACCACTGCTCTGAAGCTGGCCAATCGACTGCTTGAAGCCAGCGGCGGGGTGGTCAAAATCCAGGGGAAGAGCACGCTCTCATGGGATCCGATCAGGCTGCGCCGGCATATTGGTTATGTCATTCAGGAAATCGGACTTTTCCCCCACCTGACTGTGGAAGGAAACGTGAGCTTGATTCCTTCCCTGGAACGTTGGAAGCCGGAACGCACGCGGGATCGAGTTCGAGAGTTGCTGAGGCTGGTGAGCCTGGATCCCGATCAGTTCACCGGGCGCTATCCCTCTGAGCTCTCGGGAGGACAGCGACAGCGAGTCGGAGTGGCCAGGGCGCTGGCCATTGATCCGCCCATCCTGCTGATGGATGAGCCTTTCGGCGCCCTGGATCCGCTGACCCGCAGGGATCTCCAGCAGGAATTCAAGGAGCTTCAAGAGCGACTGAACAAGACGATTCTGTTCGTCACTCACGATCTGGATGAAGCGCTCTTACTGGCCTCTCGCATTGGAGTCATGGAGACGGGGAGCCTCATCTTCAAGGGCAGCGCCGGCGAGCTCATGAAGTCGCCGGACCCCAGGGTACAGGCCTTCTGTCAAGTGTCAGGCAGGCCTGAGGCTTGAGGCCTGAGCTATAAGAAACCAAGAAACTAACAAACCAACAAATGAACGTTTGGCAATTTTTTTTAGTTAATTACGAGGAGGTGCTCGTCCTGGCGGGACAGCACCTCTGGATGGTGCTGGTGTCTTTAGCCATCGCCTGCGCAATCGGCATACCGGCCGGAATAGCGATGACGCGCCGGCCGCGTCTGGAAAAGGCGATTCTGGGCTTTGCCAACGTGGTTCAGACTATTCCGAGCCTGGCCCTCTTCGGCTTTCTGATCCCGGTACCGTTCATTGGAGGGATTGGCGCCCGGACGGCTATCGTGGCGCTCGTTCTGTATGCTCTCCTTCCAGTGGTCCGCAATACCTATGCCGGAATCCAAGGGGTGGACCGCTCCGTCAGGGAAGCCGGACGCGGCATGGGAATGACCGACGGACAACTTCTCTGGCGCGTGGAGTTCCCGCTGGCCATGGGAGTTATCTTAGCCGGCATTCGGGTGGCAGCCATTACCTCGGTGGGCATTGCTACTATTGCCGCGGCGATTGGAGCTGGAGGGTTGGGTGTCTACATCTTCCGCGGAGTTGCCAGCGTGAACACGACGCTGATCCTGGCCGGCTCGGTCCCGGCGGCGTTACTGGCATTGGGTACGGATGCCGGCCTGGGCTGGCTCGAACGGCGTCTCACCCCACCCCAAGCCAGCCTGCCTCAGGTTGAAAGGCGCGCCGCATGAAAGGGGGCCGCTCCTTTACAGTCGCGGCTCTGTTGGCGCTTTCCATAGTAGGGTGGGCGTGCAGTTCGGAGGACCGCGTGGTGATTGGGTCCAAGAATTTTACCGAGCAGATCATTCTGGGAGAGTTGCTGGCGCAGCAGATTGAAAAACAGACCGATCTTCAGGTGGACCGCCGATTTAACCTGGGTGGCACTTTCATCTGCGATCAGGCCCTGCGCTCGGGGGACGTCGATGTTTATGTGGAATATACGGGCACCGCTCTTACGGCGATCCTCGAAAAACCACCTGTTCATGATCGGCAGGAAGCTTACGAGACAGTCCGGCAGGATTACGCGAATTCCGGTATCGAGTGGTTGGAACCGCTCGGATTCAACAATACTTTCGCTATACTGATTCGGGGCGAAGAGGCCCGCCGACTGAACCTCCATTCCATTTCCGAGGCGGCCCGCTATACTCCACAGTGGAGAGCCGGCTTTGGATATGAGTTCCTGGAGCGCGGGGACGGCCTCAAGGGTCTGATAGAGACCTATGATCTCGACTTCGCCGCACCTCCTAGGGTCATGGAACTGGGACTCATCTATCGTGCCCTGGCCGAGAAAGCCATCGATCTCACGGCGGGTAATTCGACCGACGGCCTGATCGATGCCCTCGACCTGTTCGCGCTGGAAGACGATAAGAACTACTTTCCACCGTATGACGCCGTGCCTTTGATACGCCGGCAGACGCTGGACCGCCATCCCACCCTTCGTTCGGTTCTAAGCGGCCTGGGCGGCCGAATCTCTGAAGAAGAGATGCGCCGGCTCAACTACGCCGTGGACGGCGAACGACAGCTCGTAAAGGAAGTAGTGGCCGAATTCTTGGCCTCGTGGCAATAAAGAGGCTGTAGGTTGCAGACTAAAGCATTAAACTGTCTTTGGCCTACAGCAGCCTACAGCCTAATTACGGAAATGAACCTTAAAAAGCTCCAGGCAGCCATTCAGGGCAAGGTTTTTTCGGATGAGGAAACGCTTCAAGAGGTCGCCTATGATTTCGGCCACATGACTGTGAAAATGCCCAAAGCAGTGGTTGTCCCGGCCTCTTCGCAGGATGTCCAGTCTGTCATCAGGCTGGCCTGTCAGGAGGGCTGGAGCGTTACGCCGCGCGGGGCGGGGCACTCTCAGGGAGGCCAATCCCTCAGCGACGGCGGCATTCTCCTGGATTTGAGCGAACTCAACGAGCTTGGGCAATTTGAGGCTGATTCGCTGTGGGCGGAGGCCGGATGCCAGTGGAACGATGTCGTCCAGAAGACGTTAGAGCGGGGGTTGGTGCCTCCCGTTTTGACCAGCAACCTGAACGTGACCATCGGGGGGACGCTCTCCAGCGGCGGTTTCGGCGCGACTTCCCATCATCACGGAGATCAGTCGGATCATATCGAAGAGCTGGAAGTGGTTACGGGAGAAGGCCACCTGGTCCGCTGCTCACCCGCTGAAAATCCGGAACTCTTTAGCAGCTCGCTTGCCGGGCTCGGCCAGTTTTCAATCATCACCAGAGCCCGGTTGAAGCTGCGCACGTCCTCGGAAAGAGTCCGCACTTACTTTCTCCTGTACGATCGACTGGACCACCTCATGGCCGACCAGGAAGTGCTGATCAAAGGAGATCGGTTCCAGTTCCTGCAAGCATGGTGCTCCCCTTGTCTTCAGGGTTTCCAGCACGAGGGTGAGATCAGAATACCCATCACTGAATGGTTCTTTCCCCTGCACCTCTCAGTGGAGTATGGCGGAACTGCGCCATGGGATGAGGCTAAGCTGGAGGGGCTGCGCTTTTACCGCAGGATTCACGTCGAAGATAGCTCTTTTGCTGAGTTCCTCCAGCGGCCGGAGCCCGTCTTTTCGCAGTGGAGGCAAAGCGGCGCCTGGAATCTGGCCCATCCCTGGATGGAGATCCTGCTTCCATGGAAGAAGGCAGCCGCTTATATCGCCGGCGTTTTGAAGAGCATCCCCCCGGCTGTTTTGCCCGGCGGTCAGGTTATCCTGTGGCCGTACCGTCGCAGGCGCGCCCAAGCCTCTCTCCTTCAGGAGCCGCCAGGAGACCTGATTATGGGCTTTGGCGTTCAGCCGTCCGTATCCCGCCAATCGCTTCCCATGACTCTGGCCCTGCTGAATAAAGCCAGCCAAATCGGCATGGATCTGGGAGGCAAAAGGATTTTAACCGGCTGGATCGGCTTCGACCAGGCCCAATGGCAGTCTCACTTCGGCGCCTCCTGGTTCCGAATCCGCGAGTGCAAACGCTTTTACGACCCCCATAACATCCTTAACCCCGGTTTCATCCCATTTGAACTTTAGGGGGCCGGACCGTTAGAATTAGGCCCCTGACAGCTCACCGCTGACCGCTGGCCATTTGCAGGTCAGCGGTCAGCTGCAAGCGTCTTATATGCCCGAAATTCAATCGGACAAGGCGCCCTCCTGGAAGGCGGGTGACCCCTTCGGGAAATCGAGGACCTCCAAATGGAAAAGTATTTTGCAGTGCTGGCAGTGTCAACGTTCGCCACTGTTTCTCTTTGGGGACAGGTCCGTTTCACGGATGTTACGCAGCAGGCAGGCATCCGCTTCCTTCACAACAACGGCGCCTTCGGCAAAAAGTACCTTCCCGAAACCATGGGAGCAGGCGGCGCTTTTCTGGACTACAACAACGACGGCTGGCTGGACATTTTTCTGGTCAACGGAACTGATTGGCCGGGCAGAAATTCAAAGAAAAGCAGCCTTCCCTCTCTTTACCGTAACAACAAGGACGGAACTTTTACCGATGTGACCCGTTCAGCCGGTCTCGCTGTTGAAATGTACGGGCTGGGTGTGGCAGCGGCTGATTACGACAATGACGGCGATCAGGATATCTACATCAGTGGACTGGGCCCGGATCGGCTCTTCCAAAACCAGGGCGACGGCACATTTAAAGACGTCACCCAGACAGCCGGCTTGGGCAATCCCGATTTCGGGACCAGCGTCGCCTGGCTCGATTACGACCGGGATGGCAAGCTCGACCTGTTTGTGGCCAATTACGTCAAGTGGAGCATCGACACCGATATCTACTGCACTCTCGACGGACGCAATAAGTCCTACTGTACTCCCGAGTCCTACCAGGGCGTGTCCCCGCGCCTTTATCGCAATATCGGCAACGGAGAATTTATCGACGCCACGGCCGGCGCCAAACTGCTCAACCAGAGCTGCAAGGGTCTGGGAGTCGCGGTATTCGATTTCAACGCCGACGGCTGGCCCGACATCATGATGGCCAACGACACTCAGCCCAATAACCTCTGGCAGAACAACAAAGATGGAACATTCAGCGACGTGGCGGTTATGGCGGGAGTGGCGTTCAGTGAAGATGGCGTAGCCCGCGGCGCCATGGGGATCGACTCCGGCGATTACGACAACTCCGGGTACCCGAGCATCGTTATAGGCAATTTCTCCAACGAGATGATCGCTCTTTATCACAATGAAGGCCGCGGCTTCTTTATTGATGAGGCCCCCACTTCGACTGTGGGCGCCTCCAGCCTGCTCACGCTGGCCTTTGGCGCCTTCTTTTTCGATTTTAATCTGGACGGCTTTCTGGATATCTTTGTGACCAACGGCCACGTCGAAAACGACATCCAGAAAGTCCAGGAACGGGTTACCTACGCTCAACCGCCTCACCTTTTCCAGAACATCGATGGAGGTCAATTCAGGGAGGTCACCGGGCAAATGGGAAAAGCGTTTGCCTCTCCTGTCGTAGGCCGTGGCGCGGCCTACGGAGATCTGGACAATGACGGCGATCTGGATGTTCTGGTGACTACTTGCGGCGGTCCAGCTAGGCTATTTCGCAATGACGGGGGCAATCGCAACAATTGGATCACGGTGGATCTGATTGGCGAGACGAGTAACCTCGACGGGATTAATGCGGTCGTGACGGTCAGGACAGATGATTCGGCTCAATCCCAGATGATGCGAACCGGCTCCAGCTACTGCAGTCAGTCCCAGCTTCGGCTCACCTTCGGCCTGGGCAAGGCCGGCAAGGCCGACTCCATCGTGGTTCGCTGGCCCAGCGGAAAGAGCCAGGTGTTCAACAATATCAGTCCGAACCAATTTATCTATATTCATGAGAGACAGGGGATAGTGGGTGAATAGTGAATAGTGAAAAGTGAAAAGCACCGCACTGGCTCACAGGGACCGACATTGTTCGCAATTAGGAACCGCGCCCTTCCACTATTCACTCTTCACTCGCCCAAACACCGTGCTACTATAAATCCATCATGGTAACCAAAGTCCTACTGGCCAGTCCTCGTGGATTTTGCGCCGGAGTGGTCCGGGCGGTCGATATTGTCAATATGGCGCTGGATACCTATCAAAAGCCCATCTATGTTCGTAAGGAAATTGTCCATAACCCTCATGTGGTGGAAGAGCTCCGCCAGAAAGGAGCGATCTTCGTTGAAGCAATCGAGGAAGTTCCTTACGGAGCCACCGTCATTTTCAGTGCCCATGGGGTCTCGCCGCAGGTTTGGCAGCAGGCAAAATCAAAGTCTTTAAAGGTGATCGACGCCACCTGTCCTCTGGTCACCAAGGTGCACAAGGAAGCAGTTCGCTACGCCAGGCAGGACTTCACCATTATCCTCATCGGACATGAAGGCCACGAGGAGGTGGAGGGGACGATGGGAGAGGCTCCGGAGCACATGCTTCTAGTCAGCTCGGTCCAGGACGTTGAAAATCTTGATGTGAAAGACCCTCAAAAGATCGCCTATGTCACCCAGACGACTCTGAGTCTTGACGAGACACGTGAGATCATCCAGGCCCTCAGGCGCAGGTTTCCCGCCATTCAGGGACCGCCTTCCGAGGATATCTGCTATGCCACTCAGAACCGCCAACTGGCGGTCCGCGAGCTTTCAAACCAAGTGGATTTGATTCTGGTCGTGGGCGCCACCAACAGCAGCAATTCCAATCGGCTCGTCGAGGGGTCCATCAGAAACGGCACTCCCTCCTACCTGATCAATGACGCGCAGTCGATTCAGCCTGAGTGGCTGCAAGGAGTGGAGGTGCTGGGACTCACCTCCGGAGCGTCGGCGCCCGAGGTGCTGGTTGAAGAAGTCGTACAGTTTTTCAAAAGCCAGGGAGCTGAGGTCGAAGAACTGGTTACGAGCCAGGAAAATGTGCATTTTGCCTTACCAGGGAATCTGGTGGCGGATGTGAAAAAGAACCATGATCGAGCATTGGGATGACCAACAGTGGGGTGAGCTGAACGAGCAAAACATGCGCGATAAGCTCAGGTCGGAAGGGTATTCAAACGATCGTGCATTATGTGTACACGCCCGGGACAACCTTGGCGAGCACACGCATCCGGTTGAAAAAAAGGACGTGGTCCTGGAGGGCGAGCTTAGAGTGGTGATGGGCCAGGAAGACTACGTGCTGTTGCCCGGTGACTCCATCGTTATTCCTGCCCAGACACCGCATACCGTCTTATGTGGTAGGCGCGCCAGTGACGTCATTAGTTTAGATGCAAGCAGAGAAGAGTAAAGCGGAACGGCTGGCGGTCCTGGCGACTTTTCCCAATCGTCACCCCGGGCGCGAGTACGAAGTGGAGATCACCTGTCCGGAATTCACGGCGGTCTGCCCGCGCACCGGCCAGCCCGATTTCGCCACCATTCACATCAAATACGTCCCCGATCAGAAGATTATCGAACTGAAATCGCTCAAGCTCTACATCGGCTCCTATCGCAGTGAGGGCATTTTTCACGAGCACGTCACCAACACCATTCTGGATGACCTCGTCGCCGCCTGCCAGCCGATCCGCTGCGAAGTCGTAGGTGACTTCAACATGCGCGGCGGGATCAAAACCGTGGTGCGGGCGCGGTATGAAAAGAGTTCCAAGCTCCAAGTTCCAAGTCCCAAGTAAGAACTAGAACTCGATCCTACTTCATGCAATCGGCCAGCGGCTTTGACTTGGAACTTGAAACTTGGAACTTGGAACCTTACTTATGCTCAACGTCATCCAACTGACCCGACAACTGGTTGACATCCCGTCCGTCACTGGCGAGGAAAGGGAGGTGGGCGACTTTCTGTTCGATCTGCTCCAGTCGGAAGGATGGGAGTGCCGAAGGCAGCAGGTGGAAGAGGACCGGTTCAATATCCTGGCCACGCGCGGCCCCTCCAATGTCCTCTTGACCACTCACATGGACACGGTGCCCCCTTTCTTTGAGTCTGAGGAAGATGAGGACTATGTCTACGGGCGCGGCGCCTGCGATGCCAAGGGAGTCGCGGCTGCCATGATCTGTGCGGCCCGGGAGCTGGCGGATCAAGACCAGAAGACTCCGGCTTTGCTGTTCGTAGTCGGCGAAGAAACCGACAGCGCCGGAGCGCGCAAAGCCCGGGACCTGGGACTGCAGTTTTCATACATTATCGATGGCGAGCCCACCGACAATGAGCTGGTCACGGCGCATAAAGGAATCATCCTGGCCCGGGTTCTGTGCACGGGAATTACCGCACATTCCTCCCATCCGGAAAGGGGAGAGTCAGCCATTGACAAACTTATCGAAGCTCTGGCAAAGCTAAAGCGGACTGAATTTCCCTCTGACTCGCGGCTGGGCAAAACGTTCCTGAATATTGGCATAATTGAAGGCGGATGGGCCTCCAACGTCATCGCAGACCAAGCGGAAGCCGTGATTCTCGTCCGCACCGTCACCGACAGCCGGAAATATGTCGATCTGCTGAACGACACGATCGGAAATCTTGGACATGTCGATATCATAAAGACGACTGAGCCGCAGGAAATGGAATCCGTGGATGGTTTCCCCAGCAAAGTGGTTGCCTACGGCACCGACATCCCTGCCCTGCGCACCCTGGGCCGCCCCTTACTCATCGGCCCCGGCTCCGTCTTCGAAGCCCACACGGCACGTGAAAAGATCGCCAAGCGTGAACTTCTGGAAGCGGTTGAGATATATAAGCGGTTGGTAAGGCATTTAGCTGAAAGTTCCAAGTTCCAAGTTCTAAGTTCCTAGTAAGAACTATATAGCGGCTTGACTTGAAACTTGGAACTTGGAACTCGGAACTCATCCCTTATACAGATTCTTCAACACAAACAACAGATTCGCCGGCCGTTCGGCGACCCGGCGTAGAAGGTAAGGTGCCCACTGTGTGCCGAAGGGCACGTACACCCGCATCTGGTACCCCTCGCGGCGAAGCCGAAGCTGATATTCGCGCCGGATTCCGTAGAGCATTTGGAATTCGTATTTCGAGCAGTCGATGTTTTGGGCCGCAATGAATTTACGGGCATGCCGGATCATCTTATCGTCATGCGTGGCGATGGCCGTGTAACAGCGGGAACGCAGGAGCGTCTCCAGCAACTTGACAAAATTCCGGTCCACATCGGATTTCTTTGGAAAGGCGATCCGGGGAGGTTCGTTGTAGGCGCCCTTGCACAGCCGAATATTGCAGGCCAGCCGGCTCAACTCGGCAATGTCCCGTTCGCTTCGATAAAGGTAGGACTGAATGACAATCCCCACGTGATGGCCGAACAGCACAAGCTGCTCCCGAAAAAGATCGATGGTGGCCTGGGTGTAGTCGGACCCTTCCATATCTATTCTGACGAAGTTCTGCAGGTCTCGCGCCTTCTCAAGAATGGAAATTAGGTTCGTCCGGCACAGGCTCTGATCGATGTCCAGGCCCAGTTGAGTCAGTTTGATGGAAATGTTCGACTGGATGTCGCTGGTGTTGATGCTCGCCAGGAGCTGACTATATTCTGCAGCGGCGCGGCGGGCCTGGCCGGCGTCGCTCACTCCTTCTCCCAACAGATCCAGGGAACACAGGATGCCGTGGCTGTTCAACTCGCGCACTGCCTGGATGGCCTGATCCGTACTTTCTCCGGCCACAAAACGCTGCGCCAGCTTGTAGCGGCGGCTCAGACGAGTCAGCAGCCTGGCTAGAGCTTCGCTCTCACTCAGGCGGCGAAACAAACCGTTCACCGTTCGAGATGAACGACATACTGCCGGAAGGACCGGAAGTTAGGAAAGAAGGCATCATGAGAGAAGGATTGCCTGTAGTTCGGCTCGGCAAACACCGGACCCAGCAATATCGTAGGAGCTCGATAGCTGCCGGCCACATCATACAGCGTCTCGAACTGGCGGCAGCAGAGGGATTCGTCTTTTCGGTTCAGCGCAATGCAGACCAGATTCACGGGCTCTCTTTCAACCATCTGCGTCATAGCGTCAAAGGGGACGTCGCTGCCCAGATTCAAGCAGTCCCAGCCCTCCACTTCAAGTATCCTCGAAGTGGCATTGAGCAGCAGCCTGCAAAATCCGTCCGGCGCTGCGCACAAGGCCGTTTTGCCGTTCTTGCGCCGGCGAATAATGGACGGAAACACCGCAAAGAGAGCCTCTTCCAGGTTATTGCCAGCCACTCGAGTCTCTCCCACCGTCATCTCCTCGGCTTCCAAGGAGCGCTTGATTTCGCCGGCGATGGGCACGAGGATGTCATCATAGAGGTCAGCCAGGCTCATCCCCCTGAGATAGAGCCGCTCCAGGAATTGCCTAACGCGCATGCGCTGGTTCTGGACAGCCAGATAGAGAATCGATTTTTGTACTTTGCGGAAGTTTTTCTCGTTGACGCAGAATTCGATATCCGGATCTTCCCAGTCTTCTGTGCTGAGGAGTCCGTTTGCTTCGAAGCGCTGCTGCATCTGAAAATGGCGGATGTCCTCCAGCCTGAACCTTCGATGACCTCCGGGAGTTCGATAGCACCTCAGCACTTCACGGTTGGTCCAGCCCTTGATTGTAGCTTCGCTGACGTTCCACATCTGGGCCAGTTCTCGGGTTGTGAAGGTCCTGGTTTCCGTCATAAAGAGAGTGAGATTAAAAACTGATGATAGGGCAGGCCTGGCAATGAGTCAATTAACCCGCATTTCTCAGACCGGTTCGTAACGAGGCGCTGGAAGGGCCGTCCTGACAAGGAGCCCGACCGAGTGCAATGCAGTCAGGGCGGATCATTCCGCCGCCGCAGTAGACCCGGTCTGAGAAATGCGGGTTAGGATGAAAACAGATAGACCAGCCGGCTTTTTCCCCGCTCTCCTTCCCACTTGAGAAGCCGCGCGTTGCAGACTCCATCGGCATCCCGAAGAATCCGCAGGAAGACAAATTCTTTCTCCGCACGGATCAGACGATTCTGCTCGTCGAAGATTTTGGTCCAGGTGCCGGTATTGAAATATTCCGCTCCACCGGGAAGTTTGCACAGATCCGGCTCATGGGTGTGACCCATGACGATAAACTGCGGATGGAGGAGTTTTTCAATGAGGATCGCCTTTTGCCGGAGCGGGTAATAGGGAGTCGAGTTCCCGGCGCCTGGCGCCAGGCGCCTCTTGAGAAACCATCCGGCAAGGACCAAGACTTCCATCAGGAAAACCCATCGGATGATCTCCAGCCAGATACCATTGCCGTTGTCCGGGCTAAACCTGGTTGTCAGAGTTGCCGGCAGCGCCGGCCATACCATGTTCAGAATGGAAAGGACTACTCCAAATAAAAAAATGACCAGCAAAAGGGTGACCAGGACAGGCAGCTTCAAAGACCCCGTCAAAAAACGGTGGAGGCGCCAGATGCCCCGTGGTTTTCGCATGACAGGCGGCTCATGAAGCTCATCGAGTGCTCTCAGTCTTTCCAGCCACCGGTGCTCCGCTTGCGCGTCATCCGGGTTGCCGTTCTCTGCATCAAGCAGGGCCAGGCGGCCGGCCATCTCTTGCAGCGCCTTTCGCTGGCTTTCGATGCGCTCGACATAGGCGCTCTCCGGAAATGTCTGCCATTTGCCCTTCATCCTTCTCAGCATTTCGCGCCCGTCGCCGAGCAAAAACTGATAAGCCCGTCCCGGACGGGTGCGTATGAACCAGGACAGGAACCGCGTGGCCGGCTTGATATTGTCTGCGTCCGGAATATCCAGCTCGACACGATTGAAGAGATAACGGACGAAAAATGATCCCCAGGGAAGGTCGATGTGATCTTGCTCATCCGCTCGAATGGCTTCGATTTTCGGGAGCCTGGGATCAAGCGGGTGTTTGAACGAATTGAGTTTGTCGTACTGGTGTCCATGCTCCGCGTACACCTGCCCATCGAAGTAGAACCAGGGCAGAATGTCGATGTTGCTGCCAATCTGCAGGCTCTTCTCAGGCAGCCTGGCTTGAAGTTGGCTGACAAACATCTCCCGCACCTGCGGATACCATAGCTCGATATCGTGGTTGCCGAGGACGATGGTCAGGCTGTGCTCGGCTGTGAATTCGGCTAGCGCCTGGAAAAAATCATAATGGCCCTGCATGATGATCTTTAGCTTCCAGGCGGTTTCCTCTTCTCCCGCCTTCAGGCCGTATCTGGAGGCCGGCCCATGGCGCTCAGGCGGAACTGCCGTCACCTGCAGAAAATCGAGAAAATCTCCATTGATGATCAGTCTCCAGCGGTGGTTTCGCCAGCGCGGAGCATGCTGGTGATGGTACAAAAAATCGACAAAATCGTCGTCAAAGAAGAAATCTTCATGGCGAAAGACCCGTCCACTTACCGGATCGCGTCCCTGGCTCAGATGCAGATCACTGATGATCAACAGATCCATTCGTGTGATTCGATTCGTTGGCTACACTTCTGCCTTGCCTACCAACCCCTGAACGTTCCTCGGAATTGAGGCGTTCAAATCCTGCACGCGATCCCCAAATTTACCAAGGGTGTTTTCCACTACCACAAAATCCAACCCTGGAATCACGACCTCATCCCAGCGGTTTCCCATCCCCCGGATAGCCACGTCCAGCATAGTCACGATTTGATGTCCGAATTGTGCGTTCCGGTATAGGGTTTGAAGCGTTCCAGCTCGATGGGACGGCCGATCCTCTCGCTCACCGCTCTGGAGCGCGAGCGGAAGAAATCTACCAGATCTTCCTCCTGGCGGCGGGCGGGGGCGCCGGACTGAGCCACTTCCACGTAAGCCTGATAGCCCACGTCAAAGGCTTCTTCCACGAATTCAAACCAGTAACGCTGCTCAGGCGAACCGTCCTGGGGACTCTTGACCGCCACCATGGATCTCCTCAGACAGGAGTTCAGGCCGTCGCGCTTGGGCGCCACGCCGATGTGGACCACATCCCCCTCCTCTATCCGGCGATTCAGAGCCTTGCCGATCAGAGTTCGGTTAGCTTCGCCCGTAGTCACCATGACATCCCATCCCATCTCCTCGGCGCCCAGCTCTCGGCCCACCAGATAGCCCCAGGAAGCCACCTGCGTCTCCAGCATGCCGGGTTTGAGGAAACCGCCAGCATGGCTCGCATCATGGCATTGGCAATCGTATTGGCATCCCGGATCAGGCGCATCTCTTCGTCTGACTTTTCGTACTTGATCCGGTAATAGCTTTCCTGGATGTCGCGGATGTTTTCGGCGCCGACCAGCGACTCCAGATATTCCATCAGGGCTGAGGGGATCACCTGGCGCGGAGTCAGCAGTCCGACAGTGCGAACCGTTCCTCCTGCAGCTTCCTGCAGCCGAGAGCACCCGTTCCACCAGTCGTGCTTCCCGCCGCCACCGTTCGAGTCGGGATGGATCCAGTTTCATGGTTTCTTAGATTGTAGAAACTACGCACTAAAATAGCGAGCCTGCGGGTGATGAAACACCACGGCGCTGACGGAAGCTTCCGGCTCCATCATGTATTCGTCAGTGAGAGAGATCCCCACCTCCTCGGGACGGATCAGCCGCCATAAAACTTCCTGATCCTCCAGCCGCGGGCAGGCGGGATATCCAAAGGAGTAACGTTTTCCCCGATACTGGCCCTGGAAACGGTCTTTCATGCTCATACCCGGAGCATCGGGGAAGCCCCATTGCCCACGCAGTTTGGTGTGAAGCCATTCGGCCAGGCCTTCTGCCGTCTCAATCGCTAAAGCCTGAATGGCATGGCTCTTCAGGTATTGGCCCTGCTCTTTTAGATTCTGGTAAATTTCACGGATGCCGCCTCCGGAGGTGACGGCAAAAAGGCACACTGCGTCACGGCGGGGAAGGTCTTTGTTCCACACGTAATCAACCAGGCAGAGACCGTCTCCGCCAGGCTGGCGCGGAAACTCGAATTCGGCCACCACCGTCTCCCCGTCACAGCCATACAGGCGCAGCCGCTCGCCTTCGCCGGCGGCTTTGTAAAACTGCCAGACGGCATGAGACTGCATTGCGCCTTTGCGGCATTCTTGTTTCAGCTCATCGATCACGGCCTGGAGTTTGGCGGCTTTTTCTTCCCCCTCTTGCAGCCTCTCGCTCACTCGTCCCTTGAGTCCCAGGTGCTTGCCGTAAAGCATCACAGGATTGACGAAGCGCCACACCTCGTCGAGATTGATGTTCCTGAGGACATGGCGCTGAAAATCAGGGGCCGAGGGTACCGTGTCGAGCACTTCAACCGTCTGCGAGCGGCCCCTCCTGGCAGCACCCGGTTCTCTTTTCGCCTCTTGCCGCTTGGTAAAGACTTGGCGTTCATTCGCGAGTTCCTGTTCCAGGATTTCGC
The DNA here is from genome assembly GCA_050747825.1 of Acidobacteriota bacterium. Classification (GTDB taxonomy): domain Bacteria; phylum Acidobacteriota; class UBA6911; order RPQK01; family JBOGJG01; genus JBOGJG01. Next base: position 38,977 of record JBOGJG010000212.1, read on the forward strand.
GCTTTTCGCGGCTCAGCAGCCGCCCGGCCAACTCCAGACCCCCCATCGCATCCTGCGCATACACCACCGTGCCCTTGTACTCCGGAGCGATTCTCAATCGGGTAAAGCTGCGAGTGAGCGCCGCGCCCCCCACCATCATGGGGGGGACGCCCCCAGACTGGCTCAATTCGGTCGCGGTGATCACCATCTGCTGAGCGGACTTCACCAGCAGTCCCGAAAGTCCGATGATATCGGGCTGGTGCTCGCGTATGGCGTCGATTAGGTCGTGGGGCGGGACCTTGATCCCCAGGTTCACCACCTTGTAGCCGTTGTTGGAGAGAATGATCTCGACCAGGTTTTTGCCGATGTCGTGGACGTCTCCCTTGACGGTGGCCAGAATCACCGTCCCCTTGGTGGAGGTCTCCGACTTTTCCATGAATTGTTCCAGGTGGTTGACGGCCGCTTTCATTGCCTCGGCGCTCTGCAGCACTTCGGCAACGATCAGCTCATTGTTATTGAACAGCCGGCCCACCTCATCCATGCCGGCCATCAGGGGTCCGTTGATAATTTTCAGCGGCTCGGCTTCTTTTAATTTCAGGTTGAGGTCTTCGACCAGACCGTCCCGGCTCCCCTCCACGATATAGTTGGCCAGGCGCTCGTCCAGGGAAAGCGAGGAAACATCCTTTATGACGCGGCTGGAGGCGTCGCGGAAGTGGGCGGTAAACTCTGCCACGGTTTGGTCGCTGGTCTCGAAAAGGACGGCTTCAGCCAATGTTCTTTCCTCCTCGGGAATGGAGGCATAGCGTTCCAGCTTTTCGGTATTGACGATCGCCAGATCCAGGCCTGCCTTGGTGCAGTGATACAGGAAGACCGAGTTCAGGACCTCGCGGCCGGCCGGTGGGAGGCCGAAGGAAACATTACTGATTCCCAGAATGGTCTTGCAAAGCGGAAGGGTTTCCTTGATCAGACGAACCCCTTCGACCGTCTCGGCCGCCGAACCCAGATAGTTTTCATCGCCGGTGCCGCACGGGAAGACCAGAGGGTCGAAGATGATATCGGTGGGCTGCACGCCATACCGGTTCACCAGCAGGTCGAAGGAGCGTTTGGCGATCTCCAGCTTGCGCCGGCGGGTGACCGCCATGCCATGCTGCTTGTCCTCGTCAATCGTGCCGACCACCAGGGCGGCGCCAAACTTTTTGGCCAGGGGGACTACTTGCTGGAAGCGCTCTTCGCCGTCCTCGAGATTGATTGAATTCAAGATGGCCTTCCCCTGGCAATAGGTGAGCGCCTGCGCCATTACTTCAGAGTCGGTGGAGTCAATCATCAGAGGGGCTTTTATTTTTTGAATGACGTGACTCAAGAATTCCCGCATGTCGCCGGTCTCGTCGCGGTCGGGGTCCTGCAGGCAGACATCAATGACGTGGGCGCCATTTTTCACCTGGCGGCGTGCAATCTCGCTGGCCTCCTCAAATTTCCGCTCTTCAATGAGCCGCTTGAAGACGCGGCTGCCCAGGACATTGGTCCGCTCTCCCACCAGCAGCGGACGGTTGGACTCCTCAATCTCCAGGTTCTCAATACCCGAAACGAATGTGCGGTGAAAGGAGGGAATCTGTCGCGGCGAATACCTGGATGCAGTTCCCGCCATGGCCTCAATGTGCGCGGTCGTAGTACCGCAGCATCCTCCTAGCAGGTTGAGCCATCCTTCTTCCAGAAAGCGCTGCAGGACCGTCTGCATCATCTGCGGAGACTCCAGGTAATGCCCATCCTCATCCGGCAGTCCGGCGTTCGGGACGCAGGCCACCCGCGTTTTGGCCAACTCGGCCAGGCTGCGGATATGGTCCGTCATGAATTCGGGCCCTGTTGCGCAGTTTAGTCCGAGGTACAGCAGGGGGACGTGTTGCAGGCTGGTTATGAGGGCTTCTACGCCCTGGCCCGCCAGCATGGTTCCCATGGGCTCGATTGTGGCCGAAACTGCGATAGGGATCTCCCGCCCGAGCTGCTCGAAAGCCCGGTGAATGCCGATGATAGCGGCTTTCACATTGCGCGTGTCCTGGGAAGTCTCAATGACGAGATAATCCGCGCTGCCCTCGATCAAACCCTGGGCCTGCCGCTGAAAAGTCTGGATTAACCTTTCGAAAGTGACTCCACCCGTGACTGAAATGGCTTTTGTGGTGGGGCCCATGGAGCCGGCTACGAAGCGGGGTCGCTCGGGGGTGCTCATCTCATCGGCCGCCTCCCGGCCCAGCCGCGCCGCCGCCGCCGTGATCTCATCGGCTCGGTCCTGCAGGTCATATTCAGACAGGACCAGATCGGTACTTCCAAAAGTATTCGTCTCCACAATGTCGGCGCCGGCGCGCAGGAACGAGAGGTGTATTCCCTTGATCAACTCCGGGCGCGTAATGGCCAGAAACTCATTGCACCCCTCGTAAGAGGCGCCCCCGAAGTCGCCGGCTTCCAGATTGGATGCCTGGATGGTTGTCCCCATGGCGCCATCCAGCACGAGCACTCGCTCCGTCAGCGCATTCTCCAGTTTTTTTCTACGAGTGTTCACGATTTCTTGATCCCTGTTGCGATAAAAGTTCGAAATGGCTCCGGACGGGTTCTCAGGGCCTCATCAACCCGAATGCCGGAAAAACCGGCTTCGCCCAGCCACTCTTGGACCGCTTCCGGTTCAAAGCCCAGCCAGCGGTGATTCAACTCCGACACCACCCACTGCTCATCATGAGGGTACAGCTCCAATACAAGAATTCGTCCCCTGCTGGCCAGCAGGCGATGGGCTTCCCTCAGGACCCGTAACGGTTCCTCCACATAGTGCAGAGACTGTGAGATCACGACCAGATCCACTGATCGCGAGGGGAGTGAGACATCCTCCATGCTCTCCTCTAGAAAGCGGATGTTCTCTGCGCCATTGGTCTGTTGTTGCGCCATTTTGAGGAAAGCCGGATTGGAATCAATGGCGATCACCTGGTTGGCCCAGCGCGCGATCTCAAGTGTAAAGGCGCCGTCCCCGCACCCAAAGTCGGCCACCCGCAGCTCGGGCAGGAGAAAACTCAGGGAACGGCTCCAGGCAACCCAGGAGCGGCCCGGCACGACGAAGCGGTCGATTTCGGAACGTTCCTCTCGCTGCTTGAGAAGCTCCTGAAGACGCGTCAGGTCTCCCTTTTCATCTCCGTGATGTTCCAGAGCCGAACGAAGAGAATCCCACCACTCCCCCATCTCATCCGCCATGCGATAGTAGCTGAAGCCGCAATTGCGCGTCCCTACCACCAACCCGGCTTTTCGCAGTTCGGCCAGGTGCTTGGACACGGTTGGCTGAGCCAGCCCGAGAATACTGGTCAGCTCCCCCACGTTTAAAGATTCCAGAGTCAGCAGGCGGATAATTCGAAGCCGAGTCTCATCTCCCAGTACCTTTAACGTCTCAGCCAGCGGGTTCACATTGCTATATTAGAATATTGTGATATATATGGCAAGTAGGCTGTGGGCTGTACTGTAGTTTAAGACAAAAGAAGGCCTGCAGCCCACAGCCTACAGCCCTTTGCCGAATGACCAGTGACGACCGCCCTCCTTTCGTATATAGTACCCCCGTGGCCAGGCGGCGGAATATTCTGGAGGACGGCAATCTTTCACTTCACCTGGAAAATTGTCAGGTCCTGGTCGGGAAAAAGCGCATTGATTTAACGGCTACCGAGAGTAACCTTCTGGCCTGTCTCCTGGAACGCCGGGGTGACCCCGTGAGCCGGCAGGAATTGATCGATCAGGTGTGGGGAAGTAACTACCAGGGCACCCAGCGGACGGTCGATACTCACATCCAAAGAATCCGCCTCAAGCTCGGTCGATCAGGCTGGCGCATCCAGAGCGTTCGAGGGATCGGTTACAGACTTACTTAACAAACGCAGATTTCCAGTAGACAATAAGATGACTGGTTTTCTGGTTCCAAGTTCCAAGTTCCAAGAGGAAACAGAGCAAGCTGGGAAGCTCATACTCGAAACTTGAAACTCGGAACTCGAAACTTGGAACTTGAAACTTGAAACTTCAAAGCAACATCTTCCGGGGGGAGGCCTATGACCATTCTCGAATTCATCCTGCTGCTCATCGTGGCCGGGATCTGCGGGGCCATCGGACAGGCGATCGCCGGCTATTCGGCCGGGGGCTGCCTGGCGTCGATTGCCGTCGGTTTTATTGGGGCGCTTCTGGGTTACTGGTTGGCCGGGATACTGGGCCTTCCAGCTATCTTTGCAATCCAGTTTGGAGCCCAGCCCTTCCCAATCGTCTGGTCTATCATGGGCTCCGCGTTATTCGTCGCCGTAATCAGTCTTTTTGCACGGAGAAGGTACTATTGACGGAAGGTCGCATGGTCATCGAGCGCTGGGCGGTTGAGCCATTTTTAAAGAATGGCTACGTTCTGGCCTGCTCGAAAATGCGGCAGGCCGCCTATATCGATCCTGGAGATGAATCCGCCCAGGCGCTGGATTGGATCGAGGGGAGCGGTTACGAGTTGGCTTCGGTCTTGCTCACGCACGCCCACATCGATCACATCTGCGGCATTGGCTCCGTGATCCAACGCCGCAAGGCGCCGATTTATCTGCATCCTGACGATGAGCCTCTGTATAACGCGCTGGAGGCGCAGAGCCAGTGGTTCGGCCTGAGTTGCCCTCCCGCGCCTCCTGTCGATCGACATCTGAGTGAAAAGGAAGAGGTGAAGGTTGGAGAGTTGCGCTTGAAGGTTCACCATACGCCGGGACACTCTCCAGGCGGTGTTTGCCTGGAAGTTGGGAATCATGTTTTCTGCGGCGACGCAATCTTTGCCGGCTCAATCGGCCGGACAGACCTTCCAGGCGCCTCCCAGGCCGTGCTGATGCGAAGCATCCGGGACAAAATTCTGACCTTGGGGGATGAAAAAATCCTTCACCCCGGCCATGGACCCGACAGCACTATCGGCCACGAGCGGCGAACGAACCCGTTTATCATCGGGAGCCCCTATTTGAGCGGCGAGTAGGTTCACAAATCGATTCGTGCGTGTGTTTCGTTGGCCCAGAAGCCCTTTGAACTTAAAAACCAATTTCATTTTCTTCGATGCCCTAGGCACGCTCTTTAGCGTGCGGGGATCAGTGGCCGATTTTTACAGCCGCTACGCCCGCCGATTCGGTTTTGAAATGAAGTCTCCTGAGGCCGAGAGGGAACTGGGCCGCACCTTTTCTGTCGCCTTTCGGGAACAGGGTCCAATGGTTTTCCCAGGCCGGCCGGAGAATAGAATTTGCGAGCTGGAGCGGCAATGGTGGAGAGGTGTTGTCTTGAATACGTTCGCGCGGCTCGGTCCATTTCCCCATATCGAGCAGTTCTTTGAGGCGGTGTACGAGGCTTTTCGCACCTCTGAAGCCTGGGTTCTCGAGCCCGGCGCCAGAGAAACGCTTATGGCTCTCAGGAGCAGGGGCATCGGACTGGGGATTATCTCCAACTTTGACTCCCGCCTGTATGATGTCCTCAGAAGCCTGGAGATCCTCGAGTTCTTCGATCTGATCGTGATTTCCAGCCGGGCCCCGGCAGCCAAGCCGGATACCGCCATCTTCCACTATGCCGCCCAGCAGGCGGGATATGATCCCTCGAGAATTCTTCATGTCGGTGACGACGTTGAGGGCGATTTCCGCGCTGCGCAAAAGGCGGGCTTTCAGTCGCTTCTCTACGATCCCCGAGGACTCTGTAAGGACGTTCCCGATAAGTGCCTCATTTCGCGGTTGGGTGAAGTCACCCGATCTGGTATAGTTCCGCGCTTCGGTCAATCAAAATGAAGCGAGAGAAGATACGACTTGCGCACAGTCCGGACAGCGATGACGCTTTTATGTTTTATGCGCTGGCTACGGACAAAATCGAGACGGATGGATTTAACTTCATTCATGAGTTGCAGGACATCGAAACTCTGAACGAAGCCGCCCTGCGGGGAGACTACGAGATCACGGCAGTCAGCATCCACGCCTACGCTTACCTGCATGAGCATTACGCTCTCCTCAACAGCGGGGCCAGCATGGGGGAGGGTTATGGTCCTCTGGTGGTGGGACGAAAGCCGTTTCCTCCTGAAGAGATCTCAGGTCAACTCATCGCCATTCCGGGAAAGAAGACGTCCGCCTTCCTGGCTCTGCGCTTGTTTCAGCCCGACTTTGAATACCGCATTGTGCCCTTCGATCAGATCATCAGCGCCGTAGAGCGCAAGGAGGTGGACGCGGGTTTGCTCATCCATGAGGGCCAGTTGTCCTACCGCGAGCATGGGCTGTTTAAAGTGCTGGACCTGGGCGAATGGTGGAGGAAGACAACGAAACTGCCTCTGCCACTGGGAGGAAACGTCATTCGCAAAGACCTGGGGCAGGATAAGATCCGGCGAATCTCGAAGCTGCTGCTCCAGAGCATCTCCTACGCGCTTGATCACCGTGAAGAGGCCCTTAACTACGCTCTCCAGTTCGGCCGCGGCCTGAGTCCCGAGCAGGGAGACCGCTTCGTCTCCATGTACGTCAACGAGCGAACGCTCGATTACGGCGATGACGGCCGCCAGGCCGTCCAGCTCTTCCTCGACCGCGGCCATCAGGCCGGCTTCATCCCCCACTCCGTCCGCGTGCAGTTCGTCTAAGCCGTAAACGTGGTAAATCTGGTAAATCCTGGGGTTGGGCACTATCGGCGTCTGCTTGACAATGGCTGCCCAAATCGGCAAAATTGACCAAATCGATAGGGATTTGGGAAATGAAAATTACAGCACGGGTAGACTACGCGATCCTGGCCGTTTTTGAGTTGGCGCTTCATTCGCGGGAGGATCGAATCCAGGCTAGAGAAATTGCCGAACGCCAGCAGATCCCTGTGCGCTTTCTGGAGCAGATCCTCATTCAGCTCAAGAAGGAGGGCCTGGTGAAAAGCATACGGGGGGCTTCTGGCGGATACGTCCTCGCCAAACCGGCCAACCGGATCAACCTGAAGGACATTGTGGAAGCGATGGAGGGCGAAATCACACTCGTAGAACCGAGGCTTCACCCCAATTCGACCGTGCTGAGAGTCCTGCGGGAAATCGAGGATGAATTTGTCGAGAAGCTGGAGTCCATTACCATTCAGGACCTGGTCCACCGCAAGATCCAGGAAGAGAAGGTAGTGGTCTATCATATATAGGCCAGAGCGCGAGAAGGTCATGGCCCAATTGATTTCCCATGAACAGCAGAGTCTCCTGCAGAGCATCGGCAACACTCCGCTGGTCGAAATCCGCCGGCTAATCCAATCCGATCTCGTGCGGATCTTTGCCAAACTGGAGTGGTTCAATCCGGGAGGGTCGGTTAAGGATCGCGCAGCTTACAATATGGTTCGTGCCGGCGAGGAGAGTGGCCAGCTCACACCGGATAAAATCCTCATTGACTCGACCAGTGGGAATACGGGCATTGCCTATGCCCTGATCGGAGCCGCCCGCGGATACAAAGTGCGCCTGGCTATGCCGGCTAATGCCAGTATGGAACGGAAGAAAATTCTGGGCGCTTATGGAGTGGAGTTGATTTTGACGGACCCACTGCAGGGTTCCGATGGCGCCATCCGCGTCATTCGGGAACTGTACGCGAAGTCGCCTGAGAAATTCTTCTACCCGGACCAGTACAGTAATGACGCTAACTGGAAGGCGCACTACGAAACGACGGCCCCCGAGGTCTACCGGGATCTGGATGGGGAACTGACGCATTTCGTGGCGGGTCTGGGGACCAGCGGGACTTTCGTGGGGACCACCAGACGCCTGAAGGAATTAGTGCCGGACCTAAAGGCGGTCTCCTTCATGCCCGATTCACCTTTTCACGGGCTCGAAGGCCTGAAGCATATGCCGACTGCCATTGTGCCCAGGATCTATGATCCGAGTCTGGCCGATGAGAACCTTGAAATCCCGACGGAAGATGCGCAGAAAATGGTCCTCCGCCTGGCGCGTGAGGAGGGCCTCTTGGGCGGAATTTCATCCGGCGCGGCCATGGCTGCCGCTCTGCAGGTGGCCAAGAACATCGACCGGGGCACCATAGTGACCGTTTTCCCGGATGGCGGGGATAAATATTTGTCGGAGGATTTTTGGGGATAAAGAGTTCCGAGTTCCAAGTTCCAAATAAGAACTAGAACTCGATCATACTTCATGTCGGCCGGCGGCTTTGACTTGGAACCCGGAACTGGGAACTAATATGTTACGGCTGAAGAAAGAAGATCTAAAAGCGATAGAAGCCATAGCCGAACAGAGCTATCCTCACGAATGCTGCGGTATCATGGTGGGTGCGGTTCAAGATGGCGTGAAGGAAGTCACGCGGCTGGTTTCGGCCGCGAATCAGCGCGCGGACAGCCTGGCTAACCGTTACCTGATCCCGGCGGAAATTGTAAGCCAGGTGGAAAGGGATCTGATAGGGACGGGAGCATCCATCCTGGGTTTTTTTCACAGCCACCCGGATGCGCCGGCTCGTCCGTCCACTTTTGATCGCGATCACGCCTGGCCCTGGTATTCTTATCTGATCGTCTCGGTTCAACAGGGCCGGGCTCTTGAAGTGCAGAACTGGCAATTAAAGGAAGATCGCTCGGCATTTGATGCCCAGCAACTGGAGATTGTTGATGAACAGGCCGGAAATGGAGGGACAGCCACCTGATTTGGCAAACAAAATCAGGTGGCTGTCCCTCCATTTCCCTCGGCACCTACTAAAGGAGGAAGACAATGGCTGCAAAGGTGTACATACCCACTCCCTTAAGGCCCTATGCCGGAAACCAGGAAGCGCTGGACCTGGAAGGGAGCACGGTCGCGGAAATTCTCAAGAACCTGACCGTCCAATACGGCGACCTCAAGAAGCATCTTTTCAATGACGAAGGGAAGCTGAGGAATTTTGTGAATATATACGTGAATGACGAAGACATTCGCTATCTGCAGCGAGAGGAGACGCCCATCCAGGACAATGATACCGTGAGCATCGTCCCCTCCATCGCCGGTGGCGCTCTTCACCTCCAGACTCCCGCACAAGAGCTGTCCCAGGACGAGATCAAGCGCTACAGCCGGCACCTGATCATGCCCGAGGTGGGTGTCGAAGGACAGAAAAAGCTGAAGAAGGCCAGCGTGCTCTGCATCGGCGCCGGCGGGCTGGGGGCTCCTTTGACTCTCTACCTCACGGCGGCCGGCGTGGGACGCATCGGGATTGTCGATTTCGACGTGGTGGACTTCAGCAATTTACAGCGCCAGGTGATCCACTTTACGCAGGACGTAGGACGGCCAAAATTACAGTCCGCAAAAGACAAGCTGGAAGCGATCAATCCCAATGTCAAAATCGAGACTCATGAGACTCGCCTCAGTTCCGAGAATGCGCTCGAACTCTTTCAGAACTACGACGTGATCGCCGACGGCACCGACAACTTTCCCACGCGCTACCTGGTCAATGACGCCTGCGTGCTGACCGGCAAGCCCAACGTGTACGGCAGCATCTTTCGCTTCGAAGGACAAGCCTCCGTTTTCGCCACCGAGGAGGGACCCTGCTACCGCTGCCTTTATCCCGAACCTCCGCCGCCCGGTCTGGTCCCTTCCTGCGCGGAAGGCGGAGTCCTGGGTATTCTCCCGGGACTGGTAGGAATCATCCAGGCCACAGAGGTTGTCAAGCTCATCCTGGGCAAAGGAGACCCCCTGATCGGGCGATTGCTGCTCTTTGACGCCCTGGCCATGAAATTTCGTGAGTTGAAGCTCAGGAAAAATCCGGAGTGCCCGGTGTGCGGAGATAACCCCTCAATTCGGGAACTCATTGATTACGAGCTGTTTTGCGGAGTGCAGCACGTGTCCGACACCGAACTGGGAGACCGCTGGGAAATCGGAGCCCGGGAGTTGAAAGCGGAGCTGGACCAGGGAAAGGATCTGTTTTTGCTCGACGTGCGCGATCCTCACGAAGTTCAGATCTGCGAAATTGGTGGATCCCATCTGATTCCTCTGGGAGAGCTTCTCGACCGACTCTCTGAATTGGACAGCGCCCGCGACATCGTGGCCTACTGCCGCAGCGGACAGCGCAGTGCCCGGGCCATCGAAATGATGCGCCAGGCCGGTTTCCAGAAGCTGCGCAACCTGCGGGGAGGCATCCTGGCCTGGTCGGATCAGGTCGATCCTTCCGTGCCCAAGTACTGATCAGGGCGTCAGCAGCCTGCACGAAACACCGAAGACGCCGGCGCTTTTAGCCAGTTGCGGGTCGGCAGTGACTAGTTCCAGTTTCTCGATCGCAGCGCAGGCAAGATGTAGCGAATCAAGAGAGCCAAGCGGAGCCTTTCTCAGCAGAAGCCATTCCTCAGCAATCTGATAGTGGCGAGCTTTCAAAGTTGTAATCCTGTAATAACCGACGGCGACATGCTCCATAAATTTGGCCTGTACGGCTGCGGCTTCTGCCTCGGTCATGTCCCCAGTCTTGACCGCGCGACCCAAAGTGGAAGCAATCTCCAGCCGAATTAACTCTGTAATGACCACGGAGATGCCAGGATTCCGCAACAGAGCCTGGGTGCGTTGGCTGAGCGGTTCTTCCCGGTAATAAGGCAGGAGTGCGCTGGTATCCAGGTAGAGCGGCAGCTCAGTAGCGCTCATCATCTCGGATCTGACGTACTAATTAGTTCTGCGGCCGTAGTCTTGCCGGGGGAGATACCTTTCCGAAATTCAGTTAGGTCAGGGAATCCACCGGCCTTCTTTTCAATCGCGCTCAATCGGACCACGGGACGCCCGCGGCGTGTTATGACAATCTCCTCGCCCCGCTCCACCGCATCGATAATACGACTGAATTCCTGCCGGGCCTCCCGAACGCTAATTTCTCTCATTTTTCTCGGTTATGTACACATGAAAATGTACACTATAGACATGGATGAGGAGAAGTCTTACCAGCAAAGGATGGAGGAGCAGTTTCGGCGCTTGAGCAGAAAAATTGACGAGGTGCTCTCCCAGGCGGAGAACAAGGCACGCAGCGAGTACCAGAGACGATCCCCTGAGATCCGGGCCAAGACGAAAGAGGCCAGAGAAAAGCTGGACGAGCTGAAGACGGCCAGCGGCGACGCCTGGAAAGACCTCAAACCGGGTTTCGAAAAGGCCTGGACCGAACTCCGTAAGGCCTTTGACGAGGCTGCTTCGCGGTTCAAGAGGCCGGAGACCTGAGGCGGGAGACCGGATGACAGGTGGCGGGTGGCGGGTGACGGGTGGCAAGCTCGCTTCGCTCG
>JBOGJG010000213.1:0-1274 GCA_050747825.1 Acidobacteriota bacterium
GGGTCCGGCAGTTGCACCCGATTCATCAGTCGCGCCGGCGACAGGGTTCTCGGGTCGATGCGAAGCTCGACCGCTGTCTTCAGCCTACTGCGAACCTTGACCGGCGGCTCCTGCCCGCTGCATGCGGCTGCCACCGCGATCGACAAAGTCATCGCCAACACAAAAAAGCGGCGCGAAAAGTTGCGGTTGACCGGAGCGTTCAGGGTTCGATTACCGCTCTGGATCATGGCGCGCCGAGGATTGAAATCCGATCAGTTGGGTATGGCATGTCGATTAGCGCTCCTTGGCGTGATGTCTTTCGGTATCGAACGATCGCGCGCAACTTAGCGGCGAAAACCGTTCCCCGGTCCTTATGTTCCGGGATTTTGCTAAAGAGTTTACATTTTATCTGTATGGTTGATCAACAAGACCGGTGAACGTCTTGTGTATTCGAAGCATTCTTATAGCAAGATGTTGGAGCACCAAATCGACTTATCCGAGGTCGTTCTCTCGATGATCACGAACGGGGCGTTGCTATCGCAGTTCGCCAAACACTTTACAGACGTTAAGGAACTCGAACTTTTTATTTCGATGAATGCCACGACCTCTGAAAGTTATGCACCGACGCGATGACTTTGACAAGGTGAAAGCAGGTATACTAGCTATCCGAAAGCACGTTCGGTAAGCCAACGACTATCCGTCTTAAGATGGTGTATATGCGTTTGTATTCTTACCTTGCTAAGGAACTAAACATAGTTGATGTTTGCTTCTGTAACATGACATATTTCAGGCAAGCAGATGCCCCCGCCTTCGAAAGCGTTGCAATTGGGCGATCCGGAATGGCCGGAAATAGAAAGGCTAATCTCTGAGGCTAAAACGCTGTGCAACGATTTGGGGATATCCCTATCAGTGCGGCGCCGAGGTGAAAAACGTGTCGACCCCCTCGACGAAATCGAGGCTGGTTCTGACTTGAACTAATCAACCAGTAAGCGCTGAGTTAATGATCTGTGCAAGGCTGGTTGGCCGATCTGTCGTGGTTTATTTGAACCCGCGGATGTAAAAAAAATATCGGCGGGTATCTCGATAATTCGCCAGGATGCGATTAAGCATGACCGTGCCGTGTGCTATTTTGTTAAAGCAAGTTGCACTTTAAGGAAGCTCTGAACAAAAGTAATCAAAATGGTTGCGCGGTGTGCATACGGATCGATTTCAGACGGAAACGCGGCCGTGAGGCGCGTTTTTCATCGTTCAGGGGGCCATGTTCGCCCCGTTTGCCATACTGCAGACACACTACG
>JBOGJG010000214.1:0-6929 GCA_050747825.1 Acidobacteriota bacterium
AGGCGAGCGCAGCGAGCCGGGGTCAGCGGTCAGTAGGCGAGCGCAGCGAGCCGGGGTCAGCGGTCAGTAGGCGAGCGCAGCGAGCCGGGGTCAGTGGTCAGTAGGCGAGCGCAGCGAGCCGGGGTCAGCGGTCAGGGGTCAGGGGTCAGCGGTCAGTGGTCAGCGGTCAGCGGTCAGCGGTCAGCGGTCAGTGGTCAGTGGTCAGCGATCAGCGGTCAGCGGTCAGCGGTCAGGTTGTTGGCCGGGGCTTCCAGTCCAGGTGCTCCCGGTGCTCGCAGCCGGGAAATTCCAGCAGAAACGTCTCTCTCGGATACTGCAGCTCCTCGTGAATTCCGATTTCGGACGTGTAGTAGGCAAAGACCGTGAGCGCCTTGATGTCTTTAAAGAACAGAGTTCCTTCCCGGTCTTCAGGAGAAGCCTTGTCCTCCCAGGCGATCAGGTTCAGGATTCCGTTTTGCTGCTCAACCTCGAGCTCAAGAAAATCCTTACCGAAAAGATGGCGGCTCTTTTCATCCAACCAGGCCAGTCCGCGCTTGAAGGACTGCTGGACCTGGTCATTTTCCAGACTCAAAGAATAATCAATATATTGGTGCGCCTTGGCGGCTCTGGCGGTCGGAGTATCCGTCTCGGGAATAATCAACTCAGCAACGGCTGCCGCGGTCTCGACTTCCTGAACGTTGAGAAAACGCGCAGACCAAGGCTGCTCCAGGCTCTGGACCGGAACTCGCGGGTGCGTTTGAGCGTTGCTGGCAAACAACCCTCCCGGACCGAGATAGCTCAAAAGGGGTACGATCGAGGAAGCGCCGATCGTCCTGATAGCTTCCCGCCGACTGATCGTTTTCGCCTCCGCCATGACGGGTATCATAGCATTGAACGGCTTCTTTTTTCGGCCACGGATTACACGACTGAAATCCCGCGCTGGGTTATAATCCGGGCCTTATGAAAAGGATTGTTCTTTTTGCTTCCCTGCTTCTCTGCTTGATGATTACCCCCGTGGCCCCGGCTGCCGAGCCCGAGCCGCAGGAAAGAAAGCCTCGGTTGCTGCTTTTCCTGGCTATCGACCAGGCTCGCTACGAGTACCTGGTCCGGTTTCGACCGGCTTTCAAGGGAGGTCTGAAATACCTCCTGGATCACGGAGTCTCTTTCACTGACGCCCATCACCATCATGCCCTGACCGCCACCGGTCCAGGCCATGCTGCCCTCGCGACGGGACTTCATCCCTCGCGCTCCGGCATCGTCGGCAATTCCTGGTTTGATCGCAGGAGCGGCAAGGAAATGTACTGCGTGGAAGACTCATCTGCCCCGATTCTGCCCTCGAGGGAAGAGCTCCAAAGGACGGGTAGAAGGTCTCCAGCAGCATCCTCCGCGGGGCGTTCTCCGCGCAACTTGCTGGCGACTTCGCTGGCTGATTGGATGCAGACCGAGACTCCCGAATCCAAGGTGTTTGCCGTCAGCCGGAAAGACCGCTCCGCCATTCTGCTGGCAGGACAGCAGCCAGATGGAGCCTTCTGGTACGAGGACGGCCGCTTTGTGACCAGCACGTATTACGAGCGAGAGTATCCGGAGTGGGTGGAAGCCTTTCATGAGTCGGACAAATACCCGGATTCCTTTCTCGGAAAAGCCTGGGAACCGTTACCGGAGAGCGAAGCATGGTATGACCGTGTGGGCATCCAGGATCTTGCCGAGGGACTGTACGAAGAGGACTTCCCTCACCCGATCGGCGGCCTGACGTTGGCTCCGAATCCCCGCTTTTATACGGCCTTCGGCTCCACCCCTTTTATGGAGGCTTATCTGTTTCGCTTTGTTAAAGAGTTGATCGAGCAAGAGGGGCTGGGAGAAGACGAGGCTGTTGATTTCCTGGGGCTCTCCTTTTCCGTGATTGATTCCATCGGTCACACGTATGGACCTAATAGCCCTGAGATTTTTGATGGTTTTCTTCGCCTGGACCAGGATCTGGGTGATTTCATGACCTTTCTTGACACACAAATCGGCCTCGACAACGTACTGATTTCCTTGAGCGCCGATCACGGCGTCATGCCTCTTCCCGAATATCTCAAGATGACCGAGCAGCCTGGAGGCCGCCTGAGCGTAGCCGATATTCTGCGTTTTCAACAGATGGGAAAGCAGTTTGAGGCGCAGTTTGGAGAAGACGACTGGTTCTTAAGTGGCTTCTATCTCAATTACGAGACGATTGGACGTCGCAATCTCCGCCGGCAGGAAGTGGAAGAGGCCTTATCCCGGCTTCTGGAGCAAACGGATATCGTGGACCAGGTCTGGACGCGCACCGAGCTGGAAAATCCGCCGCCCAGTCCGGATCGCTTTTACGAGCTGTACGTGAACAGCTTTCATCCCCTTCGCAGTCCTGATCTCATGCTGCAGTTGCAGGAGTTTTACCTGCTGTCCAGAGGGTATGGGACCAGCCACGGCTCTCCCTTTGAGTACGACACGCACGTGCCCATTTTGCTCGCGCTTCCTGGAACAGCGGCCGCCGAAGTGGAACAAAGAGTTTACACCGTCGACATGGCTCCCACACTGGCGCGCCTTCTAGGTGTTGCGGCTCCGGAAAAGCTGGACGGCGTCGATCTCAGTGGGCTGATTCAATGAGGCCTGAGGCCTCAGGCCTGAAAATTAGAACGTGTACCCGACCAGAAAGTGCCGGTCAGGAGTACACCTGGCCACGTTCTAGACCAAGACCTGTTCCAACTCACGGATGAAATCAATTAAAGAGCGTCTCAAGAATCTGCGCGATGGCCGCTCCTTGACAGTCGCGGCTCTGATGTCTTAGCGGAGCCGCGCGCACCCAAAGGGTACCCGGCAAGCGGCCACCGGCCAATGTTAATATGACGTTCCATATAGCTCAGACCGGACGAAGGGATAGGAGGTTGGAGATGAGACGAGCTGTGACAATTCTGATTCTCGCGGGTGGACTTACTGCTCTGGCGATCTACGGAGTGACATGGGGCCAGGCACCGGGCCAACGGAGCAAGCTCCCCGGAGCCAAAAGCATTATCGAGGCAAGCCAGTTCTCGAGCCTGCAGGCGGCTATCGATGCCATCCCTGCGGATGGCGGCGTGCTGCAGTTGACGCCCGGCCTCTTTGAAATTACGCAGCCCTTGGTGATTACTCAACAGGACCTCCTGATCCGGGGGTCGGGAACCGCCACCCATATCCAGAATCTGAACCAGGACGGTCAGCCCGCCTTGATTATCCGCCCCGCTGACGTGGGATCAAGCGTCACTCCGGAGCCGCAGTGGCGCATTCATCTGGCCGACTTTCGAATTACCGGCAATGAAAAGAGCGGCCAGGGCATTGTGGCGGTGCGTGTGAACGAGCTCTATCTGGAGGGTTTGACTGTCAGCCGGCATGGAGGCGACGGGATTGTGCTCGATCACTGTTACGAGGATCCCCGCGTGGCCAACTGCCTGATTACCTACAATAAAGGAACCGGTCTCAATTTGCTGGGCTGCCATGACATCGTCGTCAACGGCAACCAATTCGAGGAGAACCAGGACGCGCTGCGCTGCATCGACGGCTTCAATCTTTGCATGACCGGAAACAACCTGGACGACCATCTCGGCCACGGGGTCGTCATCGAGAACACCTATGGATCGGTCGTTTCCGGCAACATGATTGAAGAGTGCGCCGGGACGGCCATCGTGCTCGACCGCGACAGCTACGGCAACACCTTAAGCGCCAATGTCATCGCCCACAACGGGGCGGGAATCGATCTGCGCGACGCTCATGGAAGCGCCGTCAGCGCCAATACCTTCACCATCATGAAATCCCATGCTCTCCGCCTGGGTCCGAAAAGCAGCCGCATTACCGTAACCGGCAATAATTTTTCCAACAGCTACATCGGAGAGGGTCAGATGAAACGAGAGGCCGACGACCTGGCCGCAGCCGGCGTCACTCTGGCCGGCGCCTCCCACGTGGTGTTCTCGGGCAATCTGTTTGGCGGCGTCCGTCCCAAGGCGCTCAGCCTGGAAAACTCATCCAGCCAGGGCATTCTCTTTTCCAACAACGTTATTGTGGATGCCCAAAGCGACCATTCTCAGTTAAAGAATGATTCACTGGTCAAGGACAATCTGGACAATTAACGTAAGCCTCGCAATTCGCGGTCTCGCAATTCGCGGTCTTTCCAAACCGGTAGACCTTCACATACAATACTCCGACGCTTTTCCGGGAGAATGAGAATGATTCGAAATTTAGCTGTCCTAGTGCTTCGATTCCGAAATAGCAGGACAATCGGTGCGAGCGCGGCGGCTCCGATTTCGCGAAGCGACGACGAGTCAATGCGGGTCCATTGTCGAGGAGGAGCGCCAAAGAAAGCGGGGCCGCCCCGCCGCAACCCTTTGGGCCGACGGCGATTGTCCTGTTATTTCGGAATCGCAGCACTAGTTATCGTTATACTCAGCGCAGCCTGCAACCGCAGTGCTCAGACGGAAATCGCCGTCATCCCCAAGAGCCAGTCGCATATCTTCTGGCAGACTGTGCATGCCGGGGCGGCCGCGGCCGGGCAGGAACTGGGCGTTGCCGTTCTGTGGAACGGCCCCGCATCGGAGACTGACTTTTCACCTCAGATCAACATCGTCGAGGATTTTATCAACCGCCAGGTAGACGGCATTGTCCTGGCGCCCAACCACGGGGAAGCGCTTGTCCCGGTGGTGGAGAAAGCTATGGCCCGCGGTATCCCGGTCACCATCTTCGACAGCGGCATTCAGACCGAAGAGTACGTCTCCTATGTGGCTACCGATAACTACAAGGGAGGAGTTCTGGGCGCCGACCGGCTGGCCCAGCGTCTGGGCGGCCAAGGCCAGGTGGCTCTGATCGGAGTGCATCCGGGAAGCGTCTCCACCACGCAGCGCGAAAACGGCTTCAAGGAGACCATCGCTTCCAGCTATCCAGATCTGCAACTGGTTGCCTTTCAATATGGAATGGGAGATCAGGCGCGCTCTCTGGCGGTGGCCGAAGATATCATCAACGCCAACCCTGAACTGGACGGAATCTTCTGCGCCAATGAGTCGAGCACGGTCGGGGCCGTGCAAGCCGTTAAATCACTGGGTAAGCAGGGAGAAATCGTCATCGTCGGCTTTGACTCGGCTCCCAGCCTGATTGAAGACATGGAGGAAGGGGTGCTCGATTCCCTGGTCCACCAGGACCCCTTTAAGATCGGCTACGAAGGCGTCCACACCATTGTCCGCAAGATTCGGGGCGAAGAGCCGCCGCGCCGGGTGGACACCGGCGTCTACCTGATCACCAAAGAGAGCCTGAACGACCCAGAAATCCAAAGACTGCTCAACCCGCCTCTGGAGAAATACCTCAAGTAGTGGCCCTGCGCACCCACGGCATCAGCAAATCCTTTGGGGGAAACCCGGTCCTTCAGGATATCCATCTCAGCTTCGAAGCGGGCCGGATCCATGCTCTGTTAGGAGAAAACGGCGCCGGCAAATCGACGCTGATGAAAATCCTGTCGGGGATCTATCAGCCCGATGCCGGCCATCTGGAATGGCAGGATGAGCGAGTCGAATTCAAGGACCCAGCAGCCGCCCAAGAGGCGGGTATCAGCCTCATCCCCCAGGAGCTGAATCTGGCTCTGCACTTGAGCGTTTCGGAGAACGTTTTCCTGGGACGCGAGACCTCCTGCTGGGGTTTTCTCAGAGCGGAAGAGGCGCGCCGCAAAACCGAGGAGCTGATCCGGGAATACCAGTTGGATTTCTCGGCCCAGGCCCAGGTCAAAAGCCTGAGCCCGTCCCAACGACAGCAGGTGGAAATCCTGAGAGCGCTGATCCGGGCTCGCAAGGTCCTCATCCTGGACGAACCGACCGCCTATTTTTCAGATCGAGAAAGCGAGAAGCTCTACCGGATGATGAACCAACTGCGCAGCCAGGGAGTGGCTCTTATTTTCATCACCCATCGCCTGGAGGAGCTGGAGGGACTGGCCGACTGGGTGTCGGTACTGCGTGACGGCATTTGCGTGTTTTCAAGCGCTATGTCCGAGACTTCCCTGCCCCAGATCCTTTCCCAGATGGTGGGAGGCGATATCGAGCAGATCTTTCCTGAAAAAATGGGGACGGCCGGAAAACCCATCTTACGCCTGCAGAATATCTCCCTTCCCGGCCGGCTGCAGGACGTGAGCTTCGAAGTGCGGCGGGGGGAGATTCTGGGGCTGGGTGGGTTTGTGGGCTCTCGCCGCACCGCCGTGGCGGAAGTTCTCTTCGGACTGCACCCAGCCTACTCAGGCGACATCTATCTGGAGGATCAACCTGTTCATTTGAAATCGCCCGAGCAGGCGCTGGAACTCGGGTTGGCCTTTGTGACTGAGGACCGCAAGCTGACGGGGATTTTCCCCCATCTGAGCGTGCTTGAAAACGTAGGAATTCTGTCCCTGCGCACCTTTGAAAGTCACCTCTGGATCTCGGAGAAGGCTGAAACTGAGGCCTGCACTCGGGTGATCGAGCAGCTCAAAGTCAGATACCGCAGCCTGGGCCAGTTGAGCGCCCAACTGAGCGGCGGCAACCAGCAAAAGTGCGTCCTGGCTCGCTGGCTCATGACTAGGCCGCGCCTGCTGGTCCTGGACGAGCCCACGCGGGGCATCGACATGGGCGCGCGGGTCGAGCTGTACCGCTGGTTTCACCGGCTGGCGGCCCAAGGAATGGGAATTTTGCTGATTTCCTCCGACCTTCGCGAGCTGGAGGGTTTGTGCAACCGGATCGCCGTATTTCGGGAAGGCCACCTGGTCCAGACCCTGCAAGGGGAGGCCGCCAGCCGCCACGAGATCGTGCGCCACGCGGCATTGGGGAGTTAGCAGCCTGTGGTAAAAGTCCTGAGGGGCCGTGCGCCAGGAAAGTGGAGTCGTCCGGCCAGGCGAGAGGAGGAAGGCGATGCTACAGCATCGTCGACGACGAACAACGCAGCCGGCGGCGGCAATC
>JBOGJG010000215.1:0-35729 GCA_050747825.1 Acidobacteriota bacterium
GTCGTGTTAGGGGCGCCGAGGGCTCGGATGCAAGGCCCGGCGACGCCGGCGATGCCCTTGCATCGTCCAGGAGCCGCAACGCCGCAGACGGGTCCTCGCCGCCCCTAACCCAAAGGGCGCCAGGGGATTGCCGCCCCCGGCTGCGTTGTTCGTCGTCGACGATGCTGTAGCATCGCCTTCCTCCTCTCGCCTTGCCGGACGGCGCCACTTCCCTGGCGCACGGCCCCTCAGGACTTTTACCACAGGCTGTTAACTCGCCAGCCTGCAGGGAGCAGATTTCCTGTAAGCTCATCGAGACACACTCCCTTTTTCTTCTTCAACAGTCGCTCGAAAAAGGAGCTGATTTTGAAGACGGTTGATTTGCCGGGCCAGCTCTGCCGGATTGAGGTCTTGATAGGGCTGGCGCACTGGCCGCTTTTTCTCAGAGGAAACCTCGGGGGATTCGCAAACCCGCTGGTAGGGCGTTTTCGGCACATCATACTTTTTGGTAATCCGGCTGCCCCGGCGCTCCTTGGAAATCATCTTCATGGCCGGCTTTAAAAAGTTCGTTTGCAGCCGCAGCAAATCATAGAGTTCATTCAGGAGTTTAAGATCCGTCTCTCCTTCGTATCGAGCATAGCCCACGGCCCGTCGCACCACCGACCCGTTTTTCTGCTCCACATAAGGATTGTCGTTTTTGCGATAGGGGCGAGTCCGGGTGAAGGTAATTTTTATAGAAGGCAACGAATCCATTTCAGATAGATTTTCCATGAGGCAATTCGGGGAATGGTGTGCGCGTGGAAGATCATGTACGATTCGAAGGGATGCCTGAGAACAATTATGTCGTGCTGATCACCGATTATGCCTGGCTCGACTTGAGGGTCGAGGAGGAGATACTCTCGCCGCTGGGAGCTAAAGTCATTTCGGCGGACGCCGATCAGGATAAGCTGCTCAAATTGGCCCCAGACGCTCACATCATCCTGATCAACTGGAAGGATGTCGGATCCGAGGTGGTGCGGGCGGCACGGCGCTGCCTTGCCCTGGCACGATACGGCATCGGCCTCGATAACATCGCCGTGGATACAGCCACTGAAGAAGGTATTCTGGTCACAAACGTTCCCGCCTTTTGTGTGGAAGAAGTCTCGGATCACACGCTGGCCCTGCTTCTGGCTTGTGCTCGCAAGCTGACAACTTTCGATCGCACCGTCAAGTCAGGAGGGACTTACAGCATGCAAAGCGGCATGCCCATGTACCGCCTGCGCGGTAAGACCCTGGGTTTGGTCGGACTGGGCAAGATTGCCCAGGCGCTGGCCAGGAAAGTTCAGCCGCTGGGATTCAGACTCATCGCCTATAGTCCGAATGTGCCTGCCGAGGTGGCTTCCAGCGCCGGTGTTGAGCTGACGGAGTTTGAAGACCTTTTGTCAGAGGCGGATTTCATTACGATCCATACGCCTCTCACAGAAAGTTCACGCAATCTCTTTAACCGGGATGCCTTCGCGCAGATGAAGCCGACTGCCTTTCTGATCAATACGGCGCGAGGAGCTATCGTGGACTCAAAGGCTCTCCTCAACGCTCTGGACGAAGGACGGCTGGCAGGCGCCGGGCTGGACGTTTTGCCCGAGGAACCTCCGCGTCCGGACGATCCACTGCCCAGGCATCCAAAGGTAATCGCAACACCCCACTCAGCTTTCGCTTCGGTCGAGTCAATTCAAGACTTGCGGGTGACCACCAGCCGCCAGGCCGCCCAGGTACTCCAGGGAAAGATTCCACACGATATCGTCAACGGCGACGTCCTGGAACAGGAAAACTGCCGGCTCCATAGAAATCAATGCCATGAACGAGTTTAAATTTATAAATGATGCCGCCACTTTGGAAGATGCTCTTTCCCAGCCGTATCCGGAAGACATCGAGGTTGCGGGACGGCTGGGGGGAGACGTTCTGGTGCTGGGCGCCGCCGGCAAGATGGGGCCCACACTGGTTCATCGTGTCAGGAAGGCGCTCTCCAGCGCTGGATCAAAATCGCGAGTTTACGCGGTCTCCCGTTTCACAGATGCCGAGCAGAAAGAATTGCTCGATTCGGCCGGTGTAAAAACGGTCGTCGCCGACCTGCTGGACGAGGAGGCGCTCAAGAGCCTGCCGGATTGCCCTTACGTCATTTACATGGCAGGCCGCAAATTCGGGAGCTCCAGCCGTGAGGACCTGACCTGGGCTATGAACGCCTACTTGCCGGGACGCGTCGCCGATCGCTTCAAGTCCTCACGAATCGTGGCCTTCTCCACGGGCAACGTTTACCCGCTTGCGCCTGTGAGCTCAAGCGGCTCCAAGGAGTCAGATCCACCTAGTCCTATCGGCGAATACAGCCAATCCTGCCTGGGGAGAGAGCGAATCCTGGAATACTTCTCCCGGGAGCATTCCATTCCCATGTGCATTCTTCGCCTCAACTATGCGGTCGAGGCGCGCTATGGTGTGCTGGTCGATATCGCCGAGCGCATCTGGACAGGCCAGCCGGTCTCTGTCACGACCGGCTATTTCAACGTGATCTGGCAAGGAGACGCTAACTCCGTCTGCCTGCGCGCTTTCGATATCTGTAAATCGCCTCCCGAAATTCTCAATCTGACCGGGCCGGGGAAGCTTTCCGTTCGGCAGTTAGCCGAAGAGTTTGGGCGTCGCTTCGAGCGCCCGGCTGTCCTGGAAGGTACTGAGGAGCCAACGGCGTTCCTGAGCAACCCCGAGCGCTGCTTGCAGCTTTTCGGACCGCCGCGCGTTTCCCTCGATCAAGTCCTGGACCTGGTGACGCATTGGATTCAAATCGGTGGCCCCACTTTAAACAAACCCACTAAATTCGAAGTCCGAGATGGAAAATTCTGAGATTGCTGAACTGAGAAAACGACTGCTGGCCGGGATGGTTATTCCGGCCCACCCCCTGGCGCTGGACGCCCAGCGCAAGCTGGACGAGCGCAGGCAGCGAGCGCTCTCTCGCTATTATCTGGCCGCCGGAGCCGGAGGCCTCGCTATCGGCGTACACACGACCCAATTTGAAATTCATGACCCTCGGGTAGGCCTTTACCAACCTGTCCTCCAACTGGGACGTGAGGTTGCCATAAACCTCCGGCCTCAGGCCTCAGGCCTCGGGCCTATTCTCGTTGCCGGTCTGGTAGGCCCGACTTCCCAGGCCATCCGCGAAGCCGGGCTGGCGCGAGAACTCGGCTACCATTGCGGACTCCTCAGCCTGGGAGCCATGCGCGATGCCAGCGAGGATCAGTTGATCGAGCACGCTCGCGCGGTGGCGGAAGTGATTCCACTTTTCGGTTTCTACCTGCAGCCGGCCGCCGGCGGACGTTTACTCGGCTTTTCATTCTGGCGCCGATTGGTAGAGATAGAAGGCGTCGTGGCAATCAAGATCGCGCCTTTTAATCGCTATCAGACGCTGGATGTCACCCGGGCTTTGGCCCAGTCGGGACGGGCTGGAGAGATCGCGCTCTACACCGGGAACGACGACAGCATCGTCCTGGATCTTTTAACGGAATTCCCCGGAGGGGTGAGAATCGCCGGTGGTTTGCTGGGCCACTGGGCGGTATGGACCCACAAGGCCGTCGAGCTTCTTCAGGAGATTCACAGGGTCAATAAGCAAGGAGCGATCCCCCAGTCGATGCTGAAACTGAATGCCGAGGTGACCGACTCCAATGCCGCGCTCTTCGACCCGCAGCACCAGTTCGCCGGCTGCATTCCCGGAATTCACGAAGTCCTGCGGCGCCAGGGCCTCCTCGCGGGCCGCTGGTGCCTGAACCCTGCCGAAGAACTCTCCCCCGGACAGATGGAGGAAATCGATCGCATCTACGCCTCTTACCCCCATCTAACCGACGAGGTGACACGCACGTAATAGCAGCGAAAACCAGCAAAAACACTGGTCTCTAGGCTTAGTCTGGCACCAATTTCAAGTTTACCTCCCCGATCCAAGGAGTTCTACCGTTTCGCAATTCCGGAAATCGAGAGGAACAGTGGAATATTCCCCCGGTTTGAATTCGGTGTCAGACTGGGGAGAAAATGCCCGATCTGTGCGGGTTCTGCGAGCAATTACGTGCGTGTCACCAAAATAGCTGTTGACTGGCGGGCACCATTTCTTAATAATTAAAACGAACGTTTGTTTGAGAATATGACCGATACGAAGCAGAAGATTATGCAGGCGGCCAGACATTTGTTTGCAAAACAGGGACTGCAGGGAGCCTCCATGCGCGAGATCAGCCAACTGGCCGACGTGAATCTAGCCGCCATTAATTATCACTTTCAAAGCAAAGAGCAATTGTATATGGCGGTGATCACCGAGTTCTTCGAACGCATGTTTGCCGCTATGGGCAGCCTGGAAGGAACTGCGCCGGGCGAGGAAGAAAACTACATCCGCAACTTTGTCGATCACCACTTTCGCATGCTTTTCCACAATGACAAGGAGCTTGAACTGATTATCGCCCGTGAACTGGCGGTACAATCCGAACGGCGCGCCCAGCTTTGCCAGCAGTTTTTCGCTCCTGGACTTTGCACTCTGGTCGCAGTCATTCGGAGCGGAATCGATTCCGGCCGGTTTCGCGCCGTAGATCCCGGACTGGCAAGCTTGAGCCTGGTGGGGATGTGCGTCTTTTATGCCAACAAGCGCGAAATGATCGGAAATTTGATCGGGACGGATACCTATTCGGATGATTTCCGAGACCGGGCCGCCAGGCATACGGCTGAACTTTTTCTCCAAGGGATTCGCAGCAAATGAAGACAAAACAAGCGCTTATTCTTGCCCTGACATCGGTGGCACTTCTCACGTCCTGCTCATCAGAGGATTCCCAGGCTGAGCTGACTACGGCGGCCGACAGCCAGGCTCCGCTTGAAGCGAAGGCGATCGAAGTCGAGTTCGCTCCGGTTCGGGTAGTGCAGGCGCCAAGAGAGATTGTCACCACCGGGACACTGATGGCCTATGAGACCGTCACCGTAAGCGCTGAAGTCAATGGGACGGTTCGCAGGATTCACTATGACATTGGAGACTTCGTCCGGCACGGCGCCTTGCTCCTGGAACTGGATAAGGAAGAGCTGCAGCTTGAAGTAGAGCGCGCTCGCGCTGCGCTGCAGGAGGCGCTGGCTAGAGTAGGGGCGGAAGATGCCGCGTCTCTTCCCCGGGTGGAAGACACTGCCGCAGTCAGGCAAGCTCAAGCTCTTCTGGAGGAGGCCCGCCGGCAATCCACACGCGCCCGCGAGTTGCTGGCCCGGGGAGTCATATCCCAGGCTCAACTGGACGAGATTCTCACCAACAATGAAGTAGCTGAGACCCGACACCAGAGCGCTATCGAGAGCGTCAGAAACCAGCTTGCGTCCATCCGAAGCTTCGAAGCGAGCCTGGAGTTGGCCGAAAAGAAGGTGCGCGACGCGGGCGTGCGTTCCCCCATTTCAGGCTATGTGAGTGAACGGCTGGCCTCGCAGGGAGAGTTCCTGCGCGAGAATGCGGCCGTCTTCACTCTGGTGGAGTCTCAAAATCTCAAACTGGTGGCCGAAATACCTGAACGGGAAGCCGCTGAAGTCCACCAGGGCGTTCCGGTCCTCTTCACGGTAGATGCCTTTGCCGGACGGGAATTCGGGGCTCGCATCGAACGCATCAGTCCCATCGTCGATCGCGAGAGCCGGACCTTCCAGGTCGAAGCCCGGGTGGAGAATCCGGCACTGCGCGATGGAACTGCAGAGGGTTATCGCCTGAAGCCGGGATTTTTCGCTCGAGTCCGGGTGATGGGGAGCGAGCAGGCAGTTCTGTTGATTCCGGAAGAGGCTCTCTACAGCCTGGCAGGCGTGGAAAAGGTTTTCGTCAGAGAGCATCACCGGGTGGCGGAACGAGCGGTCCAGACCGCCGGCTTTCGAGACGGAATGCTCGAAGTGGCCAGTGGAGTTGATGCCCACGAAATGGTGGCCGTCACTCGCCTAGCCGATCTGAGCGACGGTCAATTGGTTATCGACCCGAGAGATTGAAGCCATGCAAAAACTAGCCGAGATTTGCGTTCGTCGTCCGGTATTCGCCACCATGCTGATCCTGTCTCTGGTCGTGCTGGGGATTGCCTCTTACCGGGAACTGGGTGTCGATCTGTTTCCCAAGGTCGAATTCCCCACAGTTGTAGTCTCAGTCACGCTGGAAGGCGCCGGGCCTGAAGAAATGGAGACGCAGGTCACCAAGCCTATTGAAGAAGCCCTGAATACCATCAGCGGCCTGGACGAACTGAGGTCCATCTCGTCGGAAGGCCTGTCCCTCACCTTCGCCACCTTTGTTCTGGAGAGGGACATTGATTCCGCCGCCCAGGACGTGCGCGACAAAGTTTCCCGAGTGATGAACCAGCTGCCGCTGGGAATCGATCCGCCGGTGATTGAAAAGGCAGACCCGGACGCTACACCCATCATGATCATCGCGGTCTCGGGAAACCGCAGCCTGCGGGAGATCACCAAAATCGCCCAGGACCGCATCAAGGAACCACTCGAGTCCATCGCAGGTGTGGGTTCCATCGAGGTTCTGGGAGGGCGGGAGCGGGAAATTCAGATTTACGTTGATCCGGAAAAACTGCGCGCTTACGGCTTGACTCTCGATCAGGTCCGCAGCGCTGTGCGGGCCCAAAATGTTGAGGTTCCGGGAGGTCGGATCGACTTGACAGACCGCGAGCTGGTGCTCAGGACGATGGGAAGGCTTCCGCGAGTTTCGGATTTCCAGCATCTGATTGTGGCTTACAAGAATGATTCCGCCATCAAGCTGTCCGATATCGGCCGCATTGAGGACGGCGTTCTTGAGCCCCGCTCGATATCACGTCTGGATGGCCGCAATGCAGTGAGCCTGCTGGTGCGAAAGCAGTCGGGCACCAACACGGTCGAAGTCGCCGACCTGGTGGAAGCAAATCTGGCGGAGCTGACCGCCGGCATTCCCGCCGGCATGACGGCGGAGCTGGTCCGGGACGCCTCTCTTTTTATCCGAAGATCGGTCGAGGAGCTGATGTTCCACATGATGCTGGGCGGCCTGCTGGCCAGCCTTGTTGTTTTGCTCTTCATGAGAAACTGGCGCAGCGCCCTGATCGCGGCCGTATCCATCCCCACTTCTCTGATTGCCACCTTTACTCTGATGCGCATAATGGACTTCACCATCAATAATATGACCCTGCTCGGCCTCACGCTGGCAGTCGGCATCGTGATCGATGACGCCATTGTTGTGCTCGAGAACATCTTCCGTCACGTGGAAGAGGAGAATGAAGAGCCCAAGTCCGCAGCCATTACGGCTACTCGGGAAATCGGGCTGGCCGTCACGGCCACAACGATGTCTCTCGTTGTCATCTTCCTGCCCGTCGGCTTTATGTCAGGCATTATCGGCCGCTTCTTCAGCAGTTACGGTCTGACCATGGCCTTCGCCATTCTGGTTTCGCTCCTCGTGGCGTTTACTCTCACGCCTATGATGTGCTCAATTCTTATCCGGCGTCATTCCAGGGGAGCGACTTCCAGGGAGACGCTGCTTTTCCGTGGACTGGACAGATCTTATGGAGCGTTGCTGAACTGGTCCATGCGCCACCGTTTGGCCATAGTGGGCTTAAGTCTTCTCATTGTACTTTCGACCATCCCGCTGGCGATGTGGGTCGGAAAGGCAGTCATTCCATCCGATGACACCAGTGACTTTGAAGTCACTCTGAAGCTGTCTCCGGGAGTCAATCTGGATGGCGCCAGCGCTCAGGTGAACGAAATTGAGCAACAACTGGCGAAGCTTCCAGGCGTGGTCCATGTTCTGGCCTCAGTCGGCGACCCCCTGGGCGGGTCGGTCAATCAGGCCAACATCTATGTACGGCTGATGGACATGGGAGCCCGCGAGTTGTCGCAGTTCGAAATCATGGCTGAAGCTCGCAAGATTATGGATCAGTTTCCGCAGATCCGATCGAGCGTACAGGTAGCAGGAGCTATTGCCATCCGCGGAAACACCTGGAACATTCCCGTCAACTTCAGCATTCGCGGACCGGATCTCGCCGCACTCGAAAAGTTGTCGGCACAAATCACGTCCGGGATGAGAGCCATTCCGGGATTTGAGGACGTGGATACCAGTCTTGAATCGGGCAAACCGGAGCTGCGCGTCCATATCAGCCGCGAAAAAGCCGCCGCCCTAGGCGTCCGCGTCGATGACGTGGCCCGCAGCCTGCGCACTTATATCGCCGGCGAGAGACTGGGCAAATTTAAGGAACTGGACGAGCAATACGATATCCGGCTGCGAGGGGATCAGGATTTTCGCAGCAATATTAATCGCGTTCCACATCTGATGATCCCGTCCCAAAACGGCGGCCAAGTCGAGCTGTTGAGCGTGGCCGGGTTGAGCCGCGAGACGGGCCCTGTCCAGATCGAAAGACTCAATCGACAGCGCAATGTGTCGATCTATTCAAACTTGCAGCCCTCCAAACCCCTGGGCGAAGCGCTGGCTGACGTGCAGCGGATTGCCGGCAGTCTGGATATTCCTCCCGAATACAGCCTGGCCTTTTCAGGCCAGGCGGAAACGATGCAGGAGGCGATGGAGAATTTTGCCGTAGCCATTATCCTGTCGATCATCTTCATGTACATGATCCTGGCGAGCCAATTCAACAGTTTCATCCACCCCGTCACAATCATGCTTTCCCTGCCCATCGCCGTGCCTTTTGCGCTTTTTTCGCTTTTGATCGCCGGCGAAACCCTGAACATCTACAGCGCCCTGGGGCTGCTCGTTCTCTTTGGAATCGTCAAGAAAAACGCCATTCTTCAGGTCGATTACGCCAACACTCTGCGCAGCCGCGGCTTGCCGCTGCGCGAGGCGGTAGTTACTGCCTCGCATACTCGCTTGCGTCCCATTCTGATGACGACGATTTCCTTTGTGGCGGGCCTCATCCCCATCCTATTCGCCACCGGTCCCGGCAGCGCCAGCCGGCGGTCAATTGCGGTCGTCGCCATCGGCGGGCAGCTTCTATGCTTGCTGATTACCCTGCTGCTGACTCCGGTTGCTTACACGCTCTTCGAGGATCTGAAGCGAAAGATATTAGAATGGCGTGCTGCCCCCGGAGCGCTGCGCTCACCGTCATTAGCTGAGAGGTCCGAATGATCCACAGACCCTTATACATACTATTTCTGGTACTCGTCAGTCTTTCCGAGATGCCTGCGGCGGACCTGTTCTCCCGTTATTACCAGAACCAGCCCACGCGATCCGTGCAAGTCTCAACCGCGATGCCGAGTCAGTTGCAAAATGGCGAGCTTCACCTGACCGAGCGGCAGGCCATCCAGATGGCTCTGGAAAATAATCTCGATATCAACGTAGAACGATATGCGCCGCTGCTAAGCCATTGGCTTATCGAAGGACAAAGGAGCGTTTACGACCCCATTGGCAGGTTTGCCTTTCACTGGGACCGCACGAATACTCCTACGGCCAGCGTTCTGCAGGGAGGTACGAGCGTCACTAATATTCTGACGACTTACGACTACGGTTACAGCCAGACCTTCTCTACCGGAACCACTGTGGAGGCAGGCTTTGTGGGGGCGCGTAACCGCACGACCAATTTCTTCAGCAGCCTCGTTCCGGCCATCGATACCAGCTTCCAGGCCGTGATCCGCCAGAATCTACTGGAAGGCTTCGGCCGGATCGCACCCGATTACCAGATCGAAATCAGCCGCAACAACCTGGAGATCAGCCGCCATGAATTTGAGCGCAAGGCAGCCGACCTGATCCTCCAGGTGCAGGACCGATACTGGGAGCTGCAATACGCGCTGCAGGACATCGAGGTCAAGGAGAAGTCGCTGCAGTTGGCGGAGACGGTACTGGAGCAGAATCAGGCGCGCCTCGAAATCGGCACAGCAGCCCGCCTGGAAGTCGTGCAGGCTGAAGCGGAGAGCGCGCTGCGACGAGCGGAGCTGATCCGCTCCCAATTCGGGCGCCGCCGTATCCAGGATCAACTGATAAAACTCATTAGCAATTTCGAAGATCCCCGTGACTTCCCCGCCCAAATCGTGCTGGCCGACCCTGTTTACACTCCCGACACGATCGAGGCGAGTTTCGACCAGCTTGCCGCCAGTGCCGGAGAACTCCGGCCCGAGTTGCAGGAGGCTGAGCTTCAGGTGATCAATCAGGAAGTTAATCTGGATCTCTCGCGCAACCGTTTGAAGCCCACGCTGGACCTGGTGGCCGGTTACCAGCAGTTTGGTCTGGGTGGCACTCGGGTTGTCAGGGATTTCTCGCAGGGCTTCATCGATGCGCCGATTGTGGATGTGATTCCGGGAGGCCTGGGAGATTCACTGGCCCAGCTCTTCAGCTCGGACTTTTATGGATACGTGGTCGGACTGGATTTTCGAATTCCGATCTTCAACACCGAAGCTCGCGCTCAGAACGCCGAAGCGCAGCTTGCCCTCAATCGCAGCCAGTTGAGCAAGAGGAGCCTGGAACAAACGGTTGCGTTGGAAATCAGAGACGCCCTGACGCAGGTTGAAATGAATCAGGCGCGACTGGAGGCCGCCGCCGTGGCCGTGCGCTCGGCTCGCGAGCGGCTGGAAGGCGAACAGGTGCGCTTTGACGTTGGCTTGGGTACCACGCGAGAGTTGATCGAAGCACAACGCGATTTGCTGCTGGCCGAATCTGTCGAACTTCAGACCAGAGTCGATCTGATCAAGAGTCATAACCTTCTTGACCGTGCTGTGGGGAGAACGTTCGCGCGCCAGGGTATTCGCCTGGACGATGCCCTCCAAGTGAATCTTCGCTAGTGCTTCGTAACATAAATAAGTGCGCTATCGTCGCGAGCCGGGTACCCTATGGGTGCGGTCTGATGGCGAGGCGCGATAGGCGCCTTCCTCGCGCCTTGAATACGGGTCAAATCGCCTCCAGCGATAGCGCACTTATTTATGTTACGAAGCACTAGTCATCGCATATTTTTCGCACGGCCAAGCCCTGTCGGCTGGTTCGAACCGCTGAACCTTTCTTCTTGCGTTTAGAGGGGGGAACCTCTTAATCTAGAAATATAGATTATTTAGGTAGAAAGGTATAACATGCCCCTAAGCATCAAAGATTCCGAGACAGATGAACTGGCTCGTCGACTGGCCGAGGAGACCGGGGAAAGCATCACCGAGGCGATCAAGCAAGCGGTCCGTGAGCGCTTGGCCCGCGAGCGCCTGAAGCAAGAGAAGGTTAACCTTTCCGAGCGCCTTCTTAGAATCGGAACCCGTTGTGCTTCTCATCTCGGCGGCGGTAAAGCCCATTCTCTGGACCACGGCGAACTGCTTTATGATGAAAAGGGCTTACCCAGGTGATTATCGACAGTTCAGCGGTCCTCGCCATCCTCTTTGCCGAAGAGGATGCCGCTGTTTATAGCGGAACGATAGAGTCAGCCCCGCACTGCCGCATGTCTGTTGCCAACTGGCTGGAAACAGCCATCCGGATCGATCTGAAAAACGACGCGATCGCCAGCAATGCTTTCGACGACTTTATGCGAGAATCAAAAATCATCCTGGAAGCCGTCGATCTGGAACAGGCAGACATTGCCCGCTCCGCCTATCGTGCTTACGGTAAAGGAACAGGCCATCCGGCCGGGCTTAACTTCGGGGATTGTTTTGCTTACGCCCTTGCCAAAGTTTCAGCGGAGCCGCTTCTCTTCAAAGGCGATGGTTTCAGCAAGACGGACCTGGAAAGTGCCGCACTCTGACGCCGCTTCAGTGGATGGCCAGGACCTGGCCGGGATAAATCCTGTTTGCGTTGCGGATGCCGTTGCCCTGCTGAATCTGCCGAGCGGACACCCCGAAGCGACTCGCGATAGCGATCAGATTTTCTCCAGGGCGAACCCGGTGACGTACGACTTTCCTGGACTTGGGCTGCAGTGTAGCTGCGCCGGCTGATCCTTTTAAAGCAGCCTGCAACGCTTCGGCCTTGTCCACTGGAACTCGAAGCGCAAATCCTCCTGGCAGCATTTTCGAGCTCCAGACTCGGCTCGTCAGCTCCGGATTGTAATCGCGCAACACATCCGCCGAAATATCGGGAAGATGGCTTAAGTGCAGCGTCCGCCGGATAGGAAGCATTTCAAATTCCAGCGGCAGGTCCAGTTTCAGATGGCCAAAATATTTCTTATAGTTTTTCGCCACCTCGACTGCAGCCAGAAACTCGGAGTAGAAGTTCTTGCTGGCGAAGCCAAAGGTTCTGGATCTGTATTCTTGAATGATTCGAGGCAGATCGGAGCCATGCTGTTTTTGAGCGCGCGCCATCCCGGCCCGGCCGTGATTGTAGGCGGTCACAGCCAGGGGCCAGCTCCGCAGCACTTCTTGGTTGCGCTTCAGGAATTGGGCTGCGGCCTCGGTGGCCTTGAGGGGACTCAGGCGCTCGTCGATGGAATGGCCCACCGAAAGATACTGGCGGCCCGTAGCAGGCATGAACTGCCAGATTCCGGCCGCCCCGACTTTGGAGTAGGCCTGATAATTAAAGGATGATTCCACGTGAGGCAGAAGCGTCAACTCCGTGGGTAGTCCGTACCTTTCGAAAATCTCCTCCATTTGGGCCAGGTAGCGTCCGGAGCGGATAACGCCTGCCTGGAATCGGTTCTTCACCCCTCTCTGATAGCGGATATTGTCGCTAAAGTGCTTGAAAAGCTTCGACGAAGGCTGATCATAGCCGGCTTTGTTCAGAATCGAGAGCATATGTCGATGCTGCGGACCCAGCCTGGCTGGGCTATTTCCCAGGCGCATCATATCGCTGAGAATCGCTTCGATCTCTGCTTTCTTAATCTCCAGCGTCCGCTTCTGCTGATTTCTCTCAGAGCTGGACGCTTCGTAGGGACCTTTCGGAAAATGGACTACTCCGTAGATGACCGCGAGATTATCCCTATCGTGGAAGACTACGTCATGATCGCTGTATTCCGCATAAATGGATCGCCAGAAATCAACGCGTCTTTCAAAGCCTTCGTGTGGAAAAAGCGAGGCTATTTGATCCAGTGAAAATTCCTCAGCTTTTCCACTCTTCTTTAATATCTGTAACGAACTGGGATCAGCGGCTGCAACTCTGAAGTTCTTCAGGGGTTCCTTGACCGCGACGAGTTTAAAGGTTCCATAATGGTCAGCGATCCGAAGACCGGCAAGAAGCACACCTGTGCTCATTAAGAGGACCAGCAAAAATCTCCTGGGCATTATTTGACTCCCACATCCTTAGATTATCGATTTAACGGTCTCGGTGAGCCGTAACAAGCTCTTTGGCGAAGCTTTGGACCGTCCCCACGATATCGCAAGTATAGCGGACGAGGGTCGTGGAAGCAAGTTGGTTGACACCCATTCAAAGGTGCCCGTTACACGGCCACTCGATAGGACGAGGTGTCAGTCACACAATCGATCTGAGCACCCAGGTTTTTCAACCGTTGATCCAGCTCGAGATGGCCACGGTTAATTTGGTAGGCGTTTTCAATAAGGGTCTTACCTTCAGCCGCCAGACCGGCCAGGACCAGCGCCATTCCCGCCCGGATATCGTGAGCGGAAACCGACGTGCCAGTTAGAGACTCCACTCCCTCAACTTCGGCCAGGTTCTCCTTGCGAGTAATGCGGGCCCCAAGAGCATTGAGTCCTTCGATCTGGCTGAATCTGTTTTCGAACATGTTCTCCCGGATGTAGCTTCTGCCGTCTGCCACGGCAGCCAGGGCCATTATCCCGGGTTGGAGGTCTGTGGAAAATCCGGGATAAGGCCAAGTGATGATGTTGACTGGCTTCAACCTCTCTGGACCCCGCACACGGACGACCGGACCATCCGAGGAGATTCTTACTCCCATTTGCCCCAATTTGGCCACCAGAACTCTCATGCGATCAAGTTCAGCGCCAACCAGCGCTGTATCGCCCTGGGTGATGGCTGAGGCCATCACCAAGCCGGCCGCATCCAGGCGATCGGGCATGACGGTATATTCCGCCGCATGCAGTTCGGGGACACCTTCCACGAGGATCGTTCCGGTGCCGGCTCCATGAATAACGGCGCCCATGGATCCCAGTAAGTTGGCCAGGTCCACCACTTCCGGGTCGGAAGCGGCATTTTCAATGATCGTTGACCCAGAAGCCAGGGCTGCCGCCATCATGAGATTCTCGGTGCCGGTGTGGCTGGGAATATCCAGGTAAAGGAGATTCCCCCGGAGCCTCTCCGCTTCAATTCGAAATTGGTCGTGAGTGCCTTCGATCCTGGCTCCCAGGCGCTTCAATCCGTTCTGATGAAAGCCCATTTTCCGGGCGCCGAGCGAGCAGCCTCCTGATCCATGAAATTCAACTGCACCGAGCCGGTGCAGAAGCGGGGGGAGGAAAAGAATGGACCCGCGCGACTTGCGGGTCAGCTCTGGATCGAGGACCGAGTTCGAGACCGCTGAGGCATCGATTAACAGGATGTGCTCACGAGCATCGTAATCGACCCGGGCTCCAACCGACCGGGCTAACTCAATTTGCACATATATGTCCTGAAGCGCCGGGACATTCCGGATGACGCTCTCTCCCCGCTGTACCAGAAGAGCCGCCGCAATCATAGGCAAAGCAGCGTTCTTGGCTCCCTGCACGCAGGCTTTCCCCTGAAGGCGATTCCCGCCCGTTACGAGATAGGCAGTTTCAGCCGCTTTCAAATTCTCTGTCCTCATGTGGACTATGGGCTAAGCAATTAGTGCTCCAAAGGGACTCTTTGGCTAGATGCCAGCCAGCATGATTTCACCTGAGGAAAAGTTTTCCGGGGGCCTAAAAATTTTCCCTGGCGGTTATTGAACGCTTTTGAGGAGGTAGAAAGGCAAGCCGATCAGAGAGCGCGAAAATGTGGCGCCGCCGGCGTAGCCCTGCACGAAAGGCCGCCAGAGCAACGGACTCGCAAGAGCCCGCGTGGATCTGCCCAGGAAGCGGTAAAAGGGTCCCGCCAGTTGGTAAGTTATAAAGGTGTCTAAAAGGACATTTTTCCAGAGTTTGCGGTAATAGTTTCGGTGCGAAGTCTTTCCGGAATGCCGCCTGCACAGGATCTCGCCGGCCAGGCGGCCGCTCTCCAGGGCATGGTATATTCCCTCTCCGGTAATCGCGTCGGCAAATCCTCCGGCATCGCCTACGATATACACCGGCGCGTCAGGCGCACGCAGGCGGAAACCACCTACCGGGATGCGGTGAGCTTCGAATGTTTCCAGCGGATCAGCAGCGGTCTCGAAGCCCTTATCCCGGATGTACTGCACCAGCCATCCCCGGATGTCCTTCTGGCCGCTGGCCAGAGTGTACAGCCCCACCGACCAGTGATCGTCCTTAGGAAAGACCCAGCCATATCCCTTTTCGAGGACGCCGAAGTCAAGACACGGGACCAGAGCCTGCTTCAACGAGGTGCTTTCTCTGCTGAGATTGACCTCCACGGCGGTGGCCAGAAGCTTGGGCTGCGAAATACCGAAAGTGCGGTTGACCAGGCTGTAAGCTCCATCCGCCCCGACCAGTTGCCGGGCCTGCAGTGAACGTCTCTCCGTCTGCACATGAAAACTCCCGTCATAAGTGACTCCCCGGACTTTTTCTTGATCAAAAAAGGAGAAGTTGGCAAAGCGCCGATTCTGCTCGA
The DNA here is from genome assembly GCA_050747825.1 of Acidobacteriota bacterium. GTDB lineage: Bacteria > Acidobacteriota > UBA6911 > RPQK01 > JBOGJG01 > JBOGJG01. The sequence continues at coordinate 15,539 of JBOGJG010000215.1, forward strand.
CCAGTTGGTTGTCGAATTCCGGCCTCAGGACCATTCTTAGAATTGGCAGTCGATGTGAAAAGCGGTTCACCCGGTTGCACCAGTAGTTCAGTTCGAAGGCATTGAAAGTGCCGCGAATGCTGGGTTCAAGTTCGAACTGCAAAGCCCTGCAACTCTTGACGGTCATGCCGCCGGCGCATGGCTTGATGCGGGGAAACCGGAGCTGTTCAATTTGAGCCACTTTCAGACCGGCGCGAAGCGCCACCGAGCAGGCATTTGAGCCGCCTGGTCCGGCTCCGACTACCACAACATCGAACTGCTCCCGCAACTTCTCCCTAGCTGACGATTCTTCTGATTTCACTCGTCTTCCGCTTTCATGAATATCAACTATCTTCACGCGAAAAAGCAATTATAATGACCGGATGAATTTTTCGCGCGTCCCTCGCCATGTGGGAATCATACCGGACGGAAATCGTCGCTGGGCCGATGCTAGAGGTCTTCCCAGGGGCGCCGGTTACGCGGCCGGCGTTATGCCCGGACTTCAACTGCTGAAATGCTGTCAGAATGTGGGAATTGAAGAACTTTCAGTTTACGGCTTTACCAAGGAAAACGTGCACCGTCCCAAAGATCAGGTCAGAGCGTTTCAGGAGGCCTGCACTGAATTGGCCACGCGAGCGGCGGAAGCCGGCGCAGCGGTGTTCGTCGTGGGAGATACCGATTCGGCCATATTTCCCGAACCGCTTCGGCCCTTCGCAAGGGAGCGCAGCAAAGGCGATATTCGCCTGAACCTGCTGGTGAATTACGGCTGGCAGTGGGATCTGTATTCAGCCATCAGCCGCGCTCGAAACGGTCACTCCTGGTCCTATTCCGACACGCCTCGCGCTCTGGCTTCAAGCGAGGTTTCACGGGTCGATCTGGTCGTGCGCTGGGGCGGGCGTCGTCGCCTCTCCGGATTCCTGCCCATGCAGTGCGCCTATGCCGATTTTTATGTCATTGACACGCTCTGGCCCGAGATGAGTGCCGAAGAATTCCTGAGGGCCCTGCAGTGGTACCAGGATCAAGACATAACCCTCGGCGGCTAACCACCCGGCCGGATAATGAAATGAACGACAAGCCATGCGCCGGCGAGGGCGGCTGCGAGCAGCCAACTGAGGCGCATGGGCGGCACTTTTGACCTCTGGCCGGGGCCGGTCCACTGTAGATCCGATTTCTGGGCGTAGCGATGATAGTTATCGCGAATGCCCAGAATCACTGAGTAGCTGACCGCAAACAAGACGCCAAATACCACTGTAAAGAAGGCAATCAGGCCAAGGTACGCGGTCCAGGTTTCAAGTTCCAAATTCCAAGTTCCACGTTTCAGAATCGGTTGGCTGTTCCATTATGCCCAAGAAAAAGGTTCTTTTTAATCACAATCTTACATCCACGGCATACAATGGAACTGGGAACCAAGAAGGAGCGCCGCCAGATCGAACGACTTGGAAAGTAGTAAAAAAACCAGGTAAACGAGTAGAACGTCCCTGTGTTTTCCTCATGTTTTCTCAAGCAGGGCTCGGGGTCCCCTCTGCAGTAGTTCCGACAGATTTCCGGCAACGGTTTGCGAGAAGCCGGGCAGGATGTTGAGATCCATTCCCCAAAGTTCTGAATCAGCGCAAACTCCTGCCACAAACTCCCGTACAGTCTCGCTGCTGCGCCCATCCACACCTTTCCAGCGGTCCATAAAATACCCGGCCCGGTCGTCATTAATCGGATACAAGTCCCCCTGGCGGCGCCCGTAAATCTTTCCCTCCTGGGACTCGAGGCCCCGCATGAAGAGCAGATAGCAGGCAAATCCGAGGCAAAAATGCTGCGGAGCGGTGCCTTCCCGCTCATAATGGCGCTTCAGGGTAGGCACGTTGCGCAGCCGCATCTTGGAAGTGGCTTGAAGAGTGATATCGATCACCTGATGCCGAATGAAGGGATTGCGGAAGCGATCCAGGACCTCGTCGATGAATGCCCGAGTGGCAGCCGCTCCCCCTGCTTCTTCCGAGATCTGTCGCTCCAGGCTGGGAGCAATTTCCTGGCGCATCAGTCCATCCACGAACCTGGAGATTCGCGGATCATTCATGGATTCCAGCACGGTAGCGGCGCCGTACAGAAAGGCCGTCGGACTCAACAGCGTGTGTGTCCCATTGAGCAGCCGAATCTTGTGCTCGCGATAAGGAGTAATGTCCGGCGCGATTACGATTCCGGGATTTGCGAGGGCAAAGGAGAGGCGCCGTTTTAAGGCCTCATCCCCCTCAATGGCCCACAGGTTGTACAGTTCGGCGATGGTAAGGAGGTCATCCTGATAGCCTAACTGCTCCCACAGGTCCTCCAGTTCAGACTGGGCCGGCGATCCGGTGACAATTCGATCCACCAGCGAATTGCAGAAATGATTGGCGGACTCGACCCAACCTGCAAAGCCCTTTTCCAGCTTCCAGAGCCGCGCCAGTTCGAGGACAATGCTCTTGAGCACGGCGCCGTTTTCCTCGATCAATTCACAGGGAATGACAACCAGACCTTTATTGCGCTCTCCCGAGAAAGCCTGATAACGCTCATAAAGGAATGCGGTCAGTTTCCCCGGAAAGGAGCGAGGCGGAGCAAGATCGGGCGAGTCTTCTTTGTCCAGGACAATGCCGACCTCGGTAGTGTTGGAAATAACGACATCCAACTGCGGATTGCGGGCGCATTCCAGCACCTCTTCCCACTGCTGGTTGGCCGAAAGCGCCCGGCTGACGGAAGCCAGTACCGACCGCGTCTCCAGGGACGATTCTTCCCGTATGCCGCGAAGAATCAAAGTATAGAGCCCATCCTGCTGATCCAGGATGCTGCTGCGTTCCCCTCCAGTGGACTGGACGATTACGACTCGACCGTTGAATACTCCTTCCCGATTGGCGTGATCCACAAAGGCGTCGCAAAAGGCGCGCAGAAAACGCCCGGATCCAAATTGCAGGACCTTCTCGGGGAGGTCGTAAACTCCAGGCGGCGGAAGATTGATTTCCTCCTGCTTCTGAAAAGCAGGACCCCCAATCAGTTCTTTTGTAAGACGATCCATCTTGGTTATTTAATAGCCGAACAGCCGGGGCAGAAACAGGCTCAGCTCGGGAATGTAAGTGACCAGAAGAAGAGCGATTATCATGGCGACGTACAGGGGAAAAAGCGGCCGAATGACCTTAGTGATGCTCGTCTGGGCGACACCGCAACCCACGAAAAGCACTGTACCAACTGGAGGCGTGGTAAGCCCGATACAGAGATTCAAGACAAGTAGGATGCCGAAGTGTATGGGATCCATCCCCATCTGCATCACGGCCGGTAGGAAAATAGGAGTGAAAATCAGGACGGCTGGAGTGATGTCCATGAAGGTGCCTACCGCCAGCAAGAGCACATTAATGGCGAGAAGAATTAGAAACTGGTTGTCGGTGGCAGCGATGAGAGCCTGGCTCACAGTTTGAGGTATGTTGACATAGGAAAGAATCCAGGACATCCCCACCGATGTGGCTACCAGCAGCATGACGATCGCCGTCGTGACCGAGGATTCCAGGAGAATATTAGGGATCTCACTCCATTTGACCTCCCGGTAAACCAGGACCGACAGAACAAAGGTGTAAAGAACCGCCACCCCCGACGCTTCAGTGGCGGTGAATATTCCGGCCACGATTCCTCCCATCACCACAATCAGCAGGACGAGACTGGGCAAAGCGTCAAGGAGACGCCTGGCGCCTTCCCGCGAGCCCATCTTCTCCCCGGCAGGATAGCCTCTGCGGTAGGCGATCCAGCCTGCAGTGACCATCAGGGAAAGCCCGACAATCATGCCCGGGATGTATCCCGCCAGAAAGAGGGCGGCAATGGACACTCCACCGCTGGCCAGCGAATAAACGATCAGGATATTGCTGGGAGGAATGATCAGACCTGTAGTGGAAGACGTGATATTTACGGCGGCGCTGTAGTCGCGGTCGTAGCCTTCCTTCTTCATCATCGGCGTCATAAATCCGCCGATCGCGGCTGTCGCCGCCACCGCCGACCCGGAAATGGACCCGAAGAGCATGCAGGCTACGATGTTTACGTAGGCCAGGCTGCCAGGGAGGCGCCCCACGATCACCTTGGCAAAGTCAATGAGGCGCCTGGCGATCCCTCCGCGATTCATCATCTGTCCGGCCAGAATAAAAAAAGGGATGGCCAGCAGCGCGAAGCTGTCCAGTCCGGCAGCCATCCTCTGGGCCACGGTCGTGAGAGCGGGCGCGGTCTTGACGGTGAGAAGCATGGTGGCGACCGTGGCCAGCCCGATTGAAAAAGCGACGGGAATTCGCAGCAGGAGCAGCGAGGAGAAAGAGAGGACCAGAACGAGGATGTCGGTAAATTGCATGGGGCTGGTTCTTTAGTTCCTTAGTTCTTTAGTTCCTTACTTCGATTGTTCAGGCGCCGGGCCCGTAGCACGAACTGACCACCGACTCGCTGCGCTCGCCTACTGACCGCTGACCGGTTCGAAGCTTGGTCAGCGGTCAGCCGGTCAGCGATCAGCCGGTCAGCGGTCAGCATCAGCCGACGCCAATCAATAGAGCCGCTACCGTAAAGGAGCGGGCCGCAATCGTGCAAAACCTACTCCTCCCGCAAGGCCTTCACATGCTCGACAATGAACGCGGCCGAATAAAACGTAATTAAAAGCCCGCTCAGCGGGACGACCAGGTAGACATAGCCTAACTGAATCTGAAGCGCCGCCGAGATTTGCTGTAGAGCCAGCGTGATGCTGACCAGGCGCAGCCCTCCAAAGATCATGACAAGCAGGGCGAAGAGAAAAATACTTGCCTCGATAAAAATTTCAGAATAAAGCCGCTTCTTCCCTTCCCATCGGGCTGTAAACAAATCGATCGACAGATGGACTTTCTTGCTCACGGCATAGGCCGCTCCGAGCAAGCTCAACCAGATGAGGAGGAAGCGCGCCAGCTCTTCCGTGTAGGAGCTCGGGTCTCGAAGAATGGAACGCGTGGTGACCTGCCACAGGACATTCAGCACACTCAGGCCCATGAGACCGATGATGATGCGCTCCAGCATTCGGTCCACCTGCTGTCGGATGCGCTCCATGATTAGCTGATGTCCCTGATGCTTTCGATCAGTTCATTGATGGCCGGGTCCTTCTCGTACTCTTCGTACATGGGTTCGACCTGCTTCATAAAAGGCTCTTTCTCAGGATAGATGACCTGGACGCCGGCTTCCTGAACAGCTTTCAGGGATGCGGCTGTGGATTCCTTCCACAGCTCAGCCTGGTGTTCGGCGGACTCATCCGCCGCCGCCTGGAGCATTCGCTGCTGCTCGGGTGAGAGATCGTCCCAGACCCAGGTGCTAATCAACATGACATCGGGCACGGCCGTGTGCTCGTTCAGGGAATAGTACTTGCAGACTTCATAATGCCGTGACAGGTAGAAGCTGGGTGGATTGTTTTCCGCCCCATCCACGACTCCCTGCTGAAGGGCCGTGTACAATTCGCCCCAGGCGATCGGCGTAGGTGAGCCGCCCAAAGCCTGTACCATTCTCATGGACGTCGCACTCTCCTGGACTCGGATCTTGAGGCCGGTCAGATCTGCAGGCGTTTCGACGGGACGTTGCTTGGTGTAGAAACTGCGCGTGCCTGAATCGTAGTAACAGAGACCGCGCAGCCAGTATTTCTCGAGCGACAGCAGCAGCCGTCGGCCCACTTCGCTTTCCAGAACCTTGAACCGGTGTTCCTCATCCCTGAACAGAAAAGGGAGACTGTAAATCTTGAAAGAAGGGGCGAAACTTTCCAGCACGCTGGCTGAGACCTTTGTCATCCCCAGACTTCCGATCTGCAACAGTTCCAGGGTTTCTCGCTCGGTGCCAAGCTGCTGGCTGGGATAGATATCGATCCTCATGGTCCCGCCAGACTTCTCCTCCAGGCGTCGAGCCATGAACTCCATCCCTTTGTGAACGGAGTGCGTGGTATCCAGTCCGTGAGCCAGCTTGATCACCACCGTCTCGCTCTGACCGGCACAGCCTGTAAGGACCAGCAATATCAATAAAATCAGTCGGTGCAGCACGGCGCATACTTTTACCACAAAGTGCGGAAAGGGGAAAGGAGAGGGAGGGAGTGGAATCCCTCTGCCGCTCGCCCTCACACCGGCACTCCTACTGTTGCCCTTCGATTACGGAGAGAAGCCTCTGCTGGTAGTCTCCGAAAAGGGCATAAGTCATTACGGGCGCGCTGCTGGTCACCCGGATTTAGCTGTGCGTTGGATCACAAGGTCGCAGCAAAGCCGGTCATCTGGTGGGGCAGATGACCGGCTTTGCAAGAGTTTGCCGCCCCTGATAGGATTAAAAGAAACCGGTAGCTTCGCTACCATCCACTGGGAGGATCTTATGTGCGAATTTTGGATCAAAGTGCCTGAGTTTCGGTTCCTGCTGACTGTTCTGATGCCATTCTTATTGATCGCCCTGACATCCTGCGGGCCTGAACCGGCAGAAGAAGAACCCACTCCCCCTATTGAGGAGCCTGAAGCGCCGGCGCCGCCTCCAGGCTTAGAAGCACCAGCCGTCCAGGTCGGCCTCTCCGAGTACACCATCAACATGCCTCCATCGATCCCGGCTGGAAACACGACTTTCCAGGTGACCAACAATGGGACCATGGAGCATAATTTCGAGATCGAGGGACAGGGAATCGAGCAAACCTTTCCCGCCAATCTACAGGCGGGCGAAAGCCAGAGCCTGCAGGTGGATCTTCAGCCTGGTATTTATACGGTATACTGCCCGGTATCCGACCACCGCTCGCAGGGCATGCAGTTGCAGCTTCAGGTCACTCAAGAGTAGAGACCACGGAAGACGCGGAGCTTTTGTGCCGGCGCGCCTGAGCCGATGAATTCCGAGCCTTGGAGCCGTCCAAGTCCATAGCGGCAAGAAAGGGCAACTGGCGGTAGCGATCGCAGTAATCGAGTCCGTAACCGATTAAGAACTCCTGATTGATCTCAAAACCGACATAGCGGATGGGCAAGTCCACCAGACGAAGGCCCGGACGATCCAGTAGAGTGCAGACAGCCAGCGAAGCCGGGCGGCGATTCAGAAGAAGACGGATCAGGTAATTCAGCGTCAGGCCCGTGTCCACGATGTCCTCGACCAACAGGAGATGTTTTGCCGAGACGTCCTCCTGTAAATCTTTGGTGATTTTCACCTCACCGGTGTCGGGACTGGGCGAATAACGGCTGATGGACATAAAGTCGAGTGTCAGGGGGAGCCGGATCTTACGGATCAAATCAGCAATAAACGGGACTGAGCCTTTCAAGATCCCGACAACCACCAATTCACACTTGCTGTAGTCCCGGGTGATTTCCTGGGCCAACTGGCTAATGCGCTCGGCAATCCCCTGCTCATCGACGACCACTTTCATTCGAGCATGCCGAATCTGAAGAGCAGTTTTCTGAAGTCGCGGCCGTAGAGGATCTTGACCTTCACCTCGGGGTAGAGTTGCCGCATTTTTCGTAGCTTCCGGTTTTTGCGGGTCACGAGGCTTTGCTTCATCGTGGTCAGCTCCACATAAAGACCGAATTGCTGCAAATAAAAATCGGGAGTGAAGCTTTCAATCACCCGACCCTTTTCGTTCCACTCCAGAGCAAAACAAGCCGGTTCATAGCGCCATTCGATGTTGTAGAAATCGAGAAAGCGCGCAAACTCTTCCTCACTCTCGTGCGCAAAAGCCGGCGCCAAGCTGGAGCGTTTATCCATTAATACGCTATTGGTTTTATCAGGAGAGGCTGACAGCAGAACTATTCCAGCACTTTGCCGGGCACCGCTGAGAGGTAATCGAGGCTGCCGTTGCCGAAGAGCTGCTGTCCCACCAGCGGGTGAGTGGACTCGATGATGATATAGCCCCCGATTTGTGAAGCCGTGGAGGCGAGCAGCACCTCGAGCACTTCAGAGATCCGCTGGTTTTCGTCCAACTCCCGCGTCAATTCGTCTTGCAGGACGCCGAACTGATCAAACACCCTGATAATCACTTCAGCCGTGCCCGGCCCCGGCTTGAAAAGAGCTACGCCTGTAAACAGGTCCAGGGCGGGCGTGGGACCGAGCGATCCGTTCGCCACATGGCTGAAAATAGCTTTTCTGAACAGCAAGCTCTGAAGAGGAAGGGCGGCTGCATAACGGGCTTGTGATGGTTCACCAAACACGACGTCTCCGATCACGCCCGTCCCGTCCGCGTCCACGCGGATTGATCCTACCGTCGCGGATGTATTGGTGTTCCTCAGGCCGCCGCCAAGGACATTAGCCAAATCCTGCTGAAGCGATTGGTTTGGCTGAATAGAGAAGACCTGAGGGACGCCGACAATTTGACCATCTTCGCCAAAGACCGTCACAGTAACACTCCTGAGGGAGTCTCCCACATTGACGATCTTGATGCTGGTAAAGAAGCCTCCGCCTACGGCCATTTGGGCGGAAAAGGAGGCGGTCTGGGAGGCACCGAAAGAGGCGTTCAATCCCAGAACAGACTCGGGTAGCTCGATCAACTCGAAGCCGACGGCGCCCGGTCCTGAGATCACCTCCACCCGAACAAAGCCGTCACTCAGCCGGATTTGCTCGCCGAAAATCGAAGTGAGAGACTCACTGAGCCGTCCCAGGGGAGGAAGTGATCGCGAGACCTCTGGAATAACCGGCTGGCCGTTGGGATTAAAAAGAGTAATTCGCAGCTCGATCGCCTCATCATTCGGGTTCGCAATGCTGAGAATAGTCTGGGCGTCCTGAGGATCGAGAGCCGGAAAAACATCCATTCCCTGAAAGACCCGTGTAAAGTACAAAACCTTCGACTGTTCGGTAAAGGCTACTGCCCCGTCCAGCTTGGTCATGTTTCCGTCCAAACCGTTTCCGAACTGAAAGAAGCTGCCCAGCTCCGAAGTACTGGAGCTCATTCGAACCCAACCGTTGCGCTCGGAATCGACAGGAACCTGGAAAAACTCGAAGTCCAATTTCGCAATTTGGGCCTGACTGTCAATCACTTCGGAATGGGGATTATCCGGAAAGGGCAGAAGGCTGCCGTCCTCGGAAATTCCTTCGACCTGCAGGGGAGCGTCTTGAGCTGAAAAGTTCGTCACTGCATAAGCGGAGAAATTATTCGCATCGCCGCTCAAGGACGGGAACAGCAGTCGCTCACTCAGCTCCGACACCTGGAAGAAAACCTGCCGGCCGGTTAAATCAAACGAAGTATCCAGGAATTCCTCGAAAATCGGCGAGTTCCCGACCGGGATGAGGCCACCCAGGGCGGAAAGATCGGAGGGCTGGCCCGGCACTGAGTTCCCGGGCGTGATCCCGACGATGGCCTGCCTCTCGACAAGCTGATCGCCAAGTGGCTCCTGGTCTGGAGTAACCTCCACCTGTTCGTAATCGAACAGGATGTCACCGGTGGAAAAGAGGGTCACAGAGAAGGTATTGCCCGGCGGCGTTCCCGAGTCCGCGAATTCGGGCACGTTTTGCCAGGTCAAGGTCACCTTGCCCGGCTCCTCAGCGGCGCTGATTTCACCCGCCTTACCGGGGTCCAGGTCGGTAAAAAGAGGAGCGATTCGGGGCAACTCGGACAGGAAGCGTTCCACACTTCTCGCCTGGCCTGGCTGGCTGTCGCCCAATCCGAAGGTCAGGTTTCCGTCGCTATTGACCACGACCCGGGTGTAAACCTCGCCAAAAAAGGGAAAGGTAAATCCTTCCGGAAATACATAAGTCATCCCGTCGTCGTCACCCAGCAGGTCGAGACGATTCAACTGCTCGTTGGCTACGACATCGATTCCTTCAAGAGTGGCGCCCGCTTCCACATGGAGGCGAACCCTTTCGGAGGGCGAATCAGTAAATGGGTCCCCCGATTCTTCATCGCCGTTGTAAAAATCCTTTGAAAAATTCGTGAAAACACCTACGAAAGGTCCCACCGAGCTGCCTGGGTCATGAAACAGCAGAGGCTCGATGAAAACGGCATAGGTGCCAGGCTGCAAACCAGGGAGCTCGTAGCTGCCATCACCGCTGATCAGGTAGTCGGAGATGACAGACACGACTTCCTGCTGCGGGTCGAGAGGCGTGCCCAGCTCCGGGTGGAGCATGACCGCAACCACATTGGCGCCCTGAAAGGCTTCGCCCGTCCGTCTCTGCACCGTCCCCTTGATCGTTCCGGTTGAACTGCGGAAATCGTCCTCCGGATATATCCAGGAAACCCAGGCTTTATCGTCGCGGACCGGTACTTTGGTCCCCCCGGCGACAACCATGGGAAACATGAGCGGGACCGTCTGCCTCTGAGGCACGGGCAGAAAGCGTGAAGCAAATTCGTGATTGGCCTGGCTGTGGTCCAGACCGATCATGTGCCCGATCTCGTGAGTGACGGCCTGGTCGAAGGTATTGTCGCCCGCTCTCTTGCCATTCAAAATGGCAAATGCTGAGACGATCCGTCTTGTCATCAAGTTCAGAATGGGCGCTCCAACACCCAGTGTGACGTTGCTGCTGCCCTCCCCCTTGAGGTCTTCAATAATAGAGCCGTCGGCATCGAATATGACGGGATTCTGATTGCTGGTCAGAATCCCATCCTCGTAATTTGAGGCGTTGATATCCTGACTTAGAAAACCGTTGTCCTGAAAGCGGATGCGGGCAGTGGAGACATCCTCCCATTTTTGAAAACCCTCTCGAACGAACGTAGAAACAGTGGAGTTGGTTTCCAGGTCTTTATCCAGGGTAAACCGAATCCGGGCCATGGTGTCCCACCTGAAAGCCCCGACACCCGGCTGCACAGCAGTCGGACCGCCTGCCAGAAGAAGTGAGGACGAGACGAGCAGAGATGCCGGCAAGACTTGCCCTACCTTCAGCAACCTTCTCATTGAGGGGATTTTCCCGGCTTCTGGTGAAAACGACTGATCTTTTGGACGGCTGGAGAAAGAAGGCTCAGTGGAATCGGCTCATCTTTGCCGATGGCGTCATGTTCTCCGGCAGTCAGACCCAGTTGACGGACCTTTTCATTGGAGAGGCCATAGCTCAGATTTCGGTTCCTGAGGCCATTAATAAATCCGATTTTTCCGTCGGCGGTCTTGGTCACGGCAAATCTTCCCTGAATCTCCCCTACGGGACTGGTCAATCCCAATCGACTGTCACCGTGAAGGAAAAGCAATACTTCCTCCCCTGTGCGATAGGAGGGCTGCCCGGTTGCGGCCGAAGCCCCCAGCTTCGCCTGCCGGACCACAACCTCATCCCCGGAGCTGATACCCTTGATGCCCCGATGGACCTTGAAAACGGAGGTCTCGACCATCAGGCCAAGAGACGGATCAAGCGCCACTCTGGACGAAAGACACTGTCCCCAAAACACCCGGTCGGCAAACTGAACCATCTCCGAGAGGTTGACCATCCGGACGGTGGCAGCCGTTGCTGTAGTGATCGCAAAAAGCGCGATCAGAAACCAGGCTGTAGTCCGTAGGCTGTAGGCTGTAGGCCTAGTTCGAAAGGCTTGAAGCTTGGAACCTGAAACTGTAGTGTTAAGCTCGAAATTTTTCCGATAATTCATAATCTATGAAGTCTTATAGTATCAAAAGAGCTTCTCCAATCAGTTTTTTGCCTACAGTCTACAGCCTACAGCCTGTATTCAAGTGACATGAAACACCATTCTCTCCAGAAAATTGCGGCGAGGATATTTGGGAACCGGGATACTGAGTCCATCCGGCGCTGGGTGGAGTACTGGGAAAACAGCCGGGTGCGAAACAAGGAGCTGATTGAGTCTTTTCAGCCGCTGGTGGCCATGGATTTCACAGGCAAATCCATTCTGGATATTGGGTGCGGCACGGGAGGTCTTGGAGAACTGGTCAGCGATGGCTGCCGGGCCTATGTAGGAGGCGATTTTAATTATCACGTCCTGCAGTTTGCGCAGGCGGGACCTCGTCGCAGTTACCTGCAGTGCAGCGCTACGGCGCTTCCCTTTGCTGACCGGTCTTTCGACTATATTTTTGCCTTCGATGTGATCGAACATCTGGTGGGAGGAAAACCCTGGCAAGTTCAGTTCCTGCTGGAAATGAAACGCGTGCTCCGTCCACTGGGGATGATCTTTTTGACGACTCCCAATCGCTTTTACCCTTTCGAAGGGCATTCCAGGCTTTATTTTCATCATTATTTATCTTCAGCCTTCAGCGACCGGTATCTGGCCTGGCGCAATCCCGGTTTTTTGCGCGAACATGGCAGCTTTGCTGAAATTCGGCTCCTCACGCCGGGCGGATTCAGAGACTGCCTCAGGAAAAGCCGGCTGGCCCTGCTTCACGACCTCCCCTGTGGCCTGGATCGAGAAGAATACCGCCGCTTGTTTCCCCTGCGCGGAGTCCTGGCCCGCCTGGGCGCGGGGTGGTATCCCCATGCCGAGTTCTGGGGCATTTTGACTCATGAAAAACAGCGGCGGCGGCTCCGATTGAAGCTCAAGAAGCACTGGTTTTACGAAAATAATCAACCCTCTCCGCAGGACCCGGGGGACTTCGACTCCAGCATCGACTTCACGCGCAAATCCTATGGCCACCAATTGGGCGCCGGCTGGCACTGGTACGAAATGCAGGGACAGGGATACCGCTGGACGCAACAGGAGGCCACCTGCTACCTGGAGAGCAAGACTACGGTGCGCCGCCTGCGCCTTCGCGGCTACAGTCCGCGCAAGAACCGTCTGGATGTAAGGGTGGACGGCCTGCGCGTAGGAGAGCGGCCCCTGGATTCCGGCGAGCCTTTTGAGCTCGAATATCTGATTCCCTTTTCCGAAACGTTTCAGCACCTCTTCGAAGTACGGATTCACTGCCAGCAGGTATTCCACCCGGGAAACGCCCGGGATGAGCGGGAACTGGGAGTGATGATATCCTCTATTGAGCTGTTCTGATGCTGGCACGAATTCTTCTCTGGCTTTTATTTCTTCCCCTTCAGGCCATCCTGATCGGCTTCCTGGCTGCCGTTGAGACCCTGCGCTTCCTCTGGCATTCGATCATACCGGGATCGGGAAAGCAGTCCTCAACTCCCCGGAATGCCGAGTTCTGCTCAATCGTCATAGTGACCTGGAACGGCAGGCATCTGTTGGAGGAAAGCCTTCCGGCTTTAATGAAAGCCCTGGAATTCACGGAAAAAGAGCACGAGATTATTGTGGTTGATAATGGCAGTCAGGATGACAGCTTGAGCTGGCTCCAATCGGCTTATCCGAAGATCCGGGTAATTGCGCTTCCAGACAATCTGGGGTTTGGGGAGGCAAATAATCGGGGAGCGCAGGAGGCCAGGCACGATATTGTCGTTTTGTTGAACAATGACATGATCGTAGCCGAGGACTTCCTGCCGCCGCTGTTGGAAGGCTTTTCGGATCCCCAGGTCTTCGCGGTCTCCAGCCAGATCCTATTCCCGAAAGACAAGCGCCGCGAGGAGACTGGAAACACTCAGGCTCGTTTTGAGAGGGGTTACCTGCATCTCTCCCATGAACCCGTTCAACGTTGTTATTATTCGCGCAAATATCTGCCCGTACTGTGGGCCGGCGGGGGATCTTCCGCGTTCGACTGTCGCCGGTTTTTGGAGCTGGGAGGATTTGCCGCCCTTTTCTCTCCCTGTTACTTTGAAGACACCGACATCAGTTACCGGGCCTGGCGGCGCGGCTGGAAAGTGCTTCTGGCCGCGCACAGTCGCGTCTTGCACAAACACCGCAGCAGCAGTTCCACTCGCTTTGGCGCGTCCCAGATTGAGCAACTGGTTGAGGAAAGAAAGCTCTGGTATCTGTGGCGAAACTTCCAACTGGGCACGTTGTTGCCCCACTTGCTCCTTTTCCCCTTAAATCTGTCCAAATATCTGTCGCCAGGCAATTACCTTCGCGCTCTCCGCAGGTTTCCGCAGGCCCTCTCGGATCGTCTAAAGGAACCGGCTCGCACCGTTTCAGATCGGGAACTGCAGGACTGGATCCGGCGCCCTTTAAGCTACTTGGATCGATTTCAGCCACAGCGAATTCTTTCTGCACGAGTTGGCGAAGAAGGGGGATCACTTCGAATCCTGATCGTCAGCGCCTATCTTCCGCATCTGGGATATCACGGAGGCGCCGGCCGCGTCTTTCAGCTTCTCCGGCAAGTCTCGCGCCATCATCGCATCACTCTGGTGACCTTCATCGAAACTCAGAAGGAATTCGAAGAGCTGGAGCAGATCACGCCTTACTGCGCACGGATTGATACGGTCTTCCGCAACAGCTTTACCCCGGTTTCTCCGTTTCCTTACGAGCCCTTTGAGGAATTCAACTGTCCTGCCATGAAGACTAAGCTGGAGGAGCTTCTGGCGGAGGAAGACTTCGATCTGGTCCACTTTGAGTGGCCTCAAATGGCCCAATATGCCGAGCTGTTCCCGCACACGCCTAAACTGATGACCGAGATTGAGGTGAACTACGTCGCCCATCGAAGCCTGGTGAGTGTCGAGCCGAGACTGCTTTTCAAGTTCAAGAAGCTATACAACAGCTATCAGACCTTCTACCGGGAGTTGGAAATGTGCGGCAAAGTAGACCGGGTAGTATGCGTCACCGACAATGACCGGGATTATCTGCATGGATACGTGGGGAACGAAAAGCTCCGTATCGTCAATACAGGAGTAGACACACAATTTTACGCCCTCAACGGCGCGTCGGACAAGGGCGCCTTGGAGCCTAACCGCCACGCCATCGCCTTTATTGGCGCCTTCCGCCATGAGCCCAATGTGGATGCCATGCTCTACTTCACGGAGCAAATCTTTCCCTTGATATTGAAAGAGCAGCCCCTGACCCGTCTTTGCATCGTAGGCTCGGCGCCCCCTGCCTGCATTCAGGAACTGGGACAGAATCCAAATATAACCGTAACCGGTTTCGTCCCTGACCTTCGGGACTACTATCAGCAGGCGCAGGTAGTGGTGGTGCCGCTTCGGACCGGAGTGGGAATTCGGGGCAAGATTCTGGAAGCCTGGGCCGCCGGCAAGGCGGTGGTTGCCACGCCTCTGGCATGCCAGGGCCTGAACGTGGCTCATGGAGAGAACGTCGTTCTTGCCTCCAGCCCGGAAGAATTCGCCCTCTGGACGGTCGCCCTGCTGCGCGATCCGGAGTTTTGCCGCAAAATGGGACGTGCCGGACGGGAGACGGTCGAGCGCTATTACGACTGGAATATCCTGGGGGAGCGGATGCTGGAGGTTTATCGGGAATTGGCGGCGGAGCGAGTTCCAAGTTCCAAGTTCCAATTTCCGAGTGGGGGGTTCTCGGGAAAAACGTGAAAGTCTTGCTGGTCCAGTGCTGTCATTTGCCCCAGTTTTTCTTTGTCGCCGGGAGAGTGCGTCAAAAGCACCCGGAGTGGCAATTGGACGCACTGGTGCTCGATCACCCCCAGGTTCGGCAGGTCCTCAAAGGTTTTCCTGTCTTTGAGGCAGTAACTTTTTTTCCGAAACATGAACTTGGAACGTGGAACTTGGAACTTGGAACTTGGAGCTACCAGCGCATTCTTTTCCCCCTACTCACTCGCGGATATTACGGAATCAAGAAAGCAGCCAAAAGCTTAAAGGCCCGGGCCTGGGAAGTAGATTATCTCGGGGAGTTGCGGGAGCTGGAGCCATGGCGGTTGAGGAAGTCATTCTTTTTCCCCCTGCACTCGCCTCCCGCCGAGTTTTCGGAATACCCGAAAGCCTTTCCACACCGCTTGCTGGGTTCCGAGATCCTGGTCGTGGAAAGTTGCCGCCCCAGTCTGCTGCAGCAGACTGCCGAGGAGCTCGGCAGAATGTTCCCATCAGAGGCTGCAGTCACGCGCGTCCGGGAGCCGTCGCTGCGAAAGATCTGGCCGGCCTTGCGGGGCCGCAGGTTTGATGAGGCGGTGGTTTTTTTCTCGGGAGAGAAGGGCTTGGCGGGACTCCGCCTTCTTCCCTTCCTGCTGCGCGTGCCACGAATCCTGATCGTGAACGAGAACGGAGATTATTTTGACGCCGGCGGCCGCACACTGGCGCGTTTCCTGTACAACCGGATCCGCTACGGAGCGGCAGTTCCAAGAAAGCCGGAATTACTGCTCATTCAGAGCGAAGAAGAGTCGCTGATCAGTAAAGCCATTCGTGTCCTCCAGCAGCCTCACGTCGCAAACCAGGCAACGATCCGCATTTTTTGCAGCGAGACTAAGCGAGCCTTCTTCGAAAGTTTGCCCGGCGTGGAACAGGTATTGACCTATCGTCCCGGTGCCTGGTTTCAAAATGCGTCGGCAATCTGGAACCTTTTTAAGCTGCGGGCGGACGTAATTGCGGCCGTTTTTTCCGGGCGGCCTATCTTCCGGGCTCACAAGATGCTCTTCTTTCTGCTTCCCGCCAGAGGCCGGCTCGCTGTCAACGAAAATCTGGACTGTTTCTATCTCACCCGGAAAAATGTCCACAAGCTGTTCCGCAATCGGAACTCGGGACTGCTTTCCTCCGGGCGGCTGGCGCTGAAATTCGCGCTGTTCCTGCCCCGTTTTTTTTATCTGGTGATTTGGATCACTGCCATGAGGCTCAAACGGGCGTATGCTCTCTCTCGTCAGAAGTAAGTTTCCCCTGGATCCCGGGGCGAGTTAAAATTAACTAAGGGCCCCACCTTGTAACTCGCTCCGGGATCTCCCTGAGGGGCTACCGCTGACTCGGGTCGGGTGAGGCGTGGAGGTGAATCAGCTTCCAGTCTTGGTCGATCCGCTGGTAAATCTCGGTCCAGCGTCCGTTCTCTCGCCGCAGTTGGCCGTTCCTCTGATAAGCCATCAGATACAGCGACGTAATCCAGGCTACTTCACCAAAGACTTCAATCTGTATGTTCGAGGTCAGAAAGGCGACCTCCTGCATCTTCGAAAAATACTGCTGGAGAGTGTTTTCAAAGGTGTTGAAATCGGAAAAGCGCGGCGGCGGACCAGTGTGAAAGATGGTAATCTGGTCGGCATAAAGGTCACGGAACCGGTCAAGGTTCTTCTGCTCCCATGCTTTCACATGACGCCGGTGGATGTTGAGGAGATTCTCCCTGGGATCATTTCGCATATTGAAAATCGCTGCATTCTAGCAAAAAAGGCCAATCGGCTTCAAATCGCTTCCAGGACTTTTTCCGTCATCGCCTTGGTGCCCAGCACCGCTCCGCCATCCTGAGAGATATCGGCCGTGCGAAAGCCGGCATTCAGAGTGTGCTCGATGGCGGCTTCAATTTGGTGGGCAATGTCGTTTCGATCGAAAGAGTAACGAAACAGGAGAGCGAGAGAGGCGATGGCGGCCAGGGGATTGGCCTTATCCTGGCCGGCAATATCCGGAGCCGTCCCATGAACCGGCTCGTAAAGACCCATCACGCCACTGGAGCCTTTCTCGCCTGAGCTGGCAAACGCTCCCAGACTGGCGGACGGAAGCATCCCGATCGATCCCGTGAGCATGGCCGCCTCATCGCTCAGAATATCGCCGAACATGTTGGTCGTCAGCAGAACGTCAAACTCCCGCGGCCGGGCGATCAACTGCATGGCGCAGTTGTCCACCAGCATGTGCCGGAGCGAGACATCCGGATAATTCCGCCCAACCTCCTGAACTACCTTTCTCCACAACTGCGAGCTTTCCAGCACATTCGCCTTGTCCACGCTGGTAACCTGGCGACTTCTCTTGCGGCTGGCCTCGAAGGCGGTTTTGGAGATCCGTTCCACTTCGTAATCGAAATAAACCTCCGAATTGATACCGGCCCGGCCTTCACTGCGATCTTCAAGCCCGCGGGGCTCACCAAAGTAAATCCCTCCGGTCAGCTCTCTCACGATCAAAAGGTCGACCCCGTCAATCCTGTCCGGTTTTAAAGGCGAGGCGTTCAGGAGCGCCGAGTAACACTTGATGGGCCTGAGATTGGCGTACAGACCCAGTTCCTTGCGGATGCGAAGCAGGCCCCGTTCCGGGCGCAAATGAGCTGGGCTGGAGTCATATTTCGAATCTCCCAAGGCGCCTAAAAGTACAGCACGAGAGCTCTTGCAGGCCTCCACCACGAAGTCGGGCATCGGTTCGCCATACTCTTCGATCGCCTGTCCCCCCGCTTTGAACTCCTCCACCTCCACATCGAGCTGGTGGCGGGCAGCACATTCCCTGAACACCTGGAGAGCGGCCCGAGTGACCTCCACCCCGATTCCGTCTCCGGGAAGAGCGACAAGTTTCCGTGACATAGTTTCTCCAACTCACATTATCATTGCCCAAAACGGCTGTTATAATAACAGTCACCTAACGAGGAGACAAAGTATGCCCGCACTTTGGTCGGGATCGATCACATTTGGCCTGGTTTCCATTCCAGTCAGGCTGCAATCGTCGCAGTCAAGCAAGAGCATCGGCTTCAACCTGCTGCACAAGGAGTGCCTGCAGCGGATCAAGCAGGCACAGTACTGCCCAACCTGTGAGAAATACGTTGACCGCCAGGACCTGGTCAGCGGCTATGAGTACGAACCTGACCACTACGTCGTCATGGAGCCGGAAGACTTTAAGCAGGCCGAGGGCGAGGCCTCCCGTAACATTGACATTGTAGCTTTTGTCGATCGTCGCGATATCGAGCCGGCTCACCTGAACAAGACCTATTATCTGGAACCGGCCGAAGGGGCCGAAAAAGGCTACCTGCTTCTGTTCAAGGGAATGCAGGAAACGGACAAGGTTGCCATCTGCCGCTTCGTGATGCGGGGCAAGGAGTACATTGGCGCCGTAGGCTCCACCGATAAAGGTCTGCTGCTGCACGTCCTCTTCCACGAGGGTGAGTTCAAGCGGATGGAGGACATTGTGGAGATCCCGCAGGTGGAAGTGAAGGAGAAGGAATTAACTCTGGCCAAGCAGATCATCGAAAATCTGAGCGAAGAATTTGCCGAAGATATGCTTGCCGACAAATACCGGGAACGGCTGCTCGAGGTGATCCGGCAGAAATCTGAAGGCCGGGAAGTTACGGTAGCCCAAAAGGCCCATCCGGCCGAGGTGATCGATCTGATGGATGCTCTCAAACGCAGCCTCAAAGCCACCGAGAAGAAACCGGCGGCCAAAGCAGGAGCCGAGGCAACTGCAGATAAAGAACGAAGGCAGAAGAGAAAGCGCGCCTGATGAATTTCTTCAGCCGCAGCGAGGTTTCCAATATTCTGGGGATCAAGATCAACCGGCTTCATTATTGGGACCGTATCGGTCTCGTCAGCCCCAGCCTGCGCGACAACCGCAAATCCTTATATGCCTTCCAGGATCTCATCTGCCTGAAAACGGCTCAGGGACTCATCGATCGGGGTCTGGGGGCCAAAAAAATCAAGGAGAGCATCGAGTCGCTGAAAACCCGCATTCCCGAGTTAGACGGCAAACTGAACAGCAAGCGTATTTACGTCTTTGGAAACCGCGTCATCATCAGCCATAAAAGCCGCCTCATCGACACGCAGTCCGGACAGTTTTTCTTCAAGTTCGATGTGGACGACATCAGCCAGAAGATCGACGGCAAAATCAGGCATTTTGAAACGAAGAGCGCCGGCGAGTGGTTCAGGCAAGGGCTCTCTTATGATTCGGACGAGAGCACTTACGAACTGGCCCTGGAAGCTTATCGCCATGCGCTACGGCTCGATCCAGCCCTTGTGGACGCCTATGTCAACATGGGAAACGTCTACTACAACCGGAGAAAACTGCTGGATGCTGAACGTTGCTATCGGCTCGCCATAAACCGTGACCCTTACCATTCCAAGGCACACTTCAATCTGGGAAACGTCATGGACGATCTCAATTGTTGCGAGGAAGCCATACACTGCTACGAGAAGTCGCTCGAAGTGGATCCTGAATTTCCCGATGCCTACTTCAACATGGCTGCCACTTGCGAGAAGCTCAGCCTCTGGGACAAGGCGATCAAGTACTGGAAGGGCTATCTCAACTTCGACCCTGACAGTCGCCATGGCCGCGTGGCCCGCAAACGGATGAAGCTGCTGAGAGCGCTGACCGCTGACCGCTGACCGCTGACCGCTGACCGTTGACCGCTGACCGCTGACCGCTGACCGCTGGCCGCTGACCGCTGACCGCTGACCGTTGACCGTTGACCGCTGACCGTTGACCGCTGACCGCTGACCGCTGACCGCTGGCCGTTGACCGCTGACCGCTGACCGCTGACCACTGACCGCTGACCGCTGACCGCTGACCGTTGACCGTACTATGAGCGCTAGTGCTGGGATATACACGTTTGACGGCCGAAAGCTGGTGGCCTCTGCCTGGAGAGCATGATGGTTAGACC